>SHZC01000082.1 GCA_009692505.1 Myxococcales bacterium | reverse complement strand
GTGCCGCGGGTGCAAGCAGCACAACCGGGCCGGCCAAGAGACCGCGATGCATGAGCTCGACCGTCAACCCGCCCCCGAACGACGATCCGACGACGAGGTCTGGGGTGGACTCGCGAATGGCCTGAGTCGCGGCCTCCAACGCCTCGGCGAACGCAGCCTCGACGAGAGGTCCGGTCCGCGCTTCCACGGACTGTTTGACCGTGCCCGTCTCGAGCACAGGGGCGACGACGTCAAATCCAGCGGCGCGCAGCCACGTCACCTTGGCCCCGTAGACTGTGCCCTCGAGGCCGTGCAAGAAAAGAACTCGGGGTTGAGCCACGGTGCCGTCTCCAGATAGTCGGTCGCGCAGGCCTTAGCGGCCCGCAGCCTCGACGATGTCCTTCACGCGCCGCACACGCGTCCGAGAGAGCGGCCCAACGGCCACGGCGACGCAGCTCTTCTCCTCCAGCATCTGGCTGGCGGCTTGGGCGATCTCCTCGGTCGTGACCTCGAAGAGTCGCTCGGCGCGCTCGAGCGGGCTCGTCGGTGATTGAAGGTCGAGCAGCGCCGACGCGACCATGCCCAGGACCGGCTCGGGTCGCTCGAGGATTTGCGCGTAGGTGAAACGAGCGCGGAAGCGGAGTCGGGCGAGCTCTTCGCTATTGGGCGGCCGCTCCGCGAGACCGTGGAGCAGGGCGAAGGCCTCCTTGAAAAATGCCGGGACGTTCTCCGTGCTCACGACCGCGGCGAGCTCGAAGGCGCCGGTGTCCGCGTAGCTCTCCCACGTCGCCCACTGCTCGTAGCAGAGGCCGAGCTCCGTACCGAGCCGCCGATGCATCCGGCTGGCGAGGCCATCGTCGAGGGCGATGCGGAGCATCTGGAGCGCGAACGCTTGGGGTGAGTGACGGCCGACCGTTCGGAAGAGCAGTCGACAGTCGACCTGGCTGCGGGCGTCGTCGACGTGTTTGAACGTCGGACCGATTCGGCCGGGCAGAGGCCCCTCGCGGGCCGGGCGCTCGCCGCGTGGCAGCTCGCCAAACCCCAGGCGCAGGAGGTCCAAGAGCTGCTCGGTCTCATAAGGCCCCGTCACCGCGACCACGGTGTTGTCCCCGACGTAGTGTTGGGCGTGGTATCGCCTCAGGGTCTCGACGTCGAAGCGATGGATGTTGCGAACATCTCCGATGATCGGCCGCCCGAGCGGGTGCTGTGGCCAGAGCAGGGCCCGCGACAACGTGTCCGGATCGATGACCCGGCCCCGCTCGTCCACCTCGTCTTTGGCCTCCTCCAAGATGATCCGGCGCTCGGACTCCAAATCGGCGAAGGCGGGCGCGATGAGCAGGCGGGATAAGAGGCTAATCGCCGGGCCGAGGGACTCCGGCGCGACGTTCTGCTCGAAGTGCGTCGACTCGCGGCTCGTGGCGGCGTCGATGACCGTGCCGAGCCGCTCGGCGGCCTCATTGACCGCGCTCGCATCGGCGAATCCCGGGCAGCCCTGAAACACCATGTGCTCGAGCACGTGAGACAAGCCGGCCTCGCGCTCGCTCTCGTCTCTGGAGCCCACTCGCACGTCGGCCATGAGGGTGGCGGTCGTGGCCTGCTTACGCGGGAGCGCGAGCAGGGTCAGGCCATTGTCCAAGGTCAAGACGGCGTGGTCGGGGAGGTTCAGCACGGGCGCGCAGGGTGCGGTACGAGAGGGTCTCTGGACAAGCCCGGGAGAGTGTGAAATGAATATGCCTACATTTATCCACAGGGTGGGGGTATGTACGATGAGGGCTTTAGCAATTCTCGGCGGCGCAGGCGCGGTCACGGCGGCGGTCACGGGCGGCCCCGCGGCGATGGTCATTGGAAACCTGGCGGCGCTCTCGGTGGCCGCCGCCCTCTTCCTCAGCACGATTGACCTCAGACGCGTCGGCTGAGCGTTTGCGGTCCGTCAGGCCACGTCAGGCCTCCGTCAGCTTGACCCTTGGGGGTCTCTGAAATAGTTTGCGCGCCGCGTCGGGAGCGCAAAGATGGCCGAACCGCTCGTATTCCAAGCCACGTTGGCAGACCTTCCGGCCTTGTCCTTCGGGCTACAGCCTCTAGAACAGGTCCGGCTCATCCTCAGCGGGGAGTCGGTCATTGACTGGCGGAAGATGGCGTTCACGCGGCACAGCGAGGTCGACGACTTCCTGCGCGTGAGCGGCTTCGAACCCTACGACCCGGTCGACGTCGCGCAGATTCAAAGCGTCCATTCCCGCGCCCTGGACTACCTGACGCGCACCTTCGATGAGAAGCCGCACGATGGCGTGGCCGATCCCGACGACATCCGTGACCTCTTTCTCCTCGCCAGCCAGCCTGGACCGGCGCAGCGCGACGCCTGTCGAATGCTGAAGGTCATGCACGTCATTCACCACGTCGACGGCCGCGAGCTGCTCTTCCGCATGCCCGTCGCGCTCTCGGACCTCTTTCATAAAGTCGAGCAGCGCGTCTTCGGCGCGATCGACGGGATGAAGGCCGCCGGGGTGCGCGTCGTGGAGTTCGCGGGCAGCCGCAAGACCCAGGACTCGATCCTCACCAAGCTCCTCGCCCGCCGAGACAGCCTGGCCGCCGAGGTTCACGACAAGCTGCGCTTTCGCATCGTCACCGAGGACCTCGGCGATACGTTCGCGGCCCTCTCGCACATGGCCGCCCACCTCTTCCCGTTCAACTACGTCGTGCCCGGCGCCGCCCGGAATGACCTCATCGACTTTCGCCGCACCATAGAAGGGGATCCCACGTTCGCCGCGCTCAAGTCGCTGCTCCAGTTCCCCATCGATCGCGAAGAGATCAAGGACCGAAACCAAGCGAACATCTTCAGCGCCAAGGGCTTCAAGATGATCAACTTCGTCGTCGATCTGCCGGTCCGCGTCGAGGACCTGATTCCTCATATCCCCGACTACCGACCTGAATTCGGTCGCATCGTCTTCACGCTCGTGGAGTTTCAGCTCATGGACCGCGTCACCGACGAGCAGAACGCGTCAGGGGACAACCGGCACAGCTTATACAAAGCTCGCCAGCACAAGCGGGTTCATGAGCGCCTCGAGGGCACAAGCGAAGACTGAAGCGGCCACTGAACCAAGCCCTGGGGCTGACGCTCAGAAGTGATAGGCGAGGCCGAAGTTCACAAGGATGCCTTGGTGCACGGTCCCGATGTTCTCCTTGGACCGGGTCTTGTCGAGGACCGCCTTGATCTCGACGTCTCCCTCCGCATCGGGGCGAACGGCCTCCGGCAAGGAGGCGACGACGGACTTCGATGAGGACGGCTTGGCCGTCTCGTCGACCGGATCGGTGAAGCCGCGCTCGAAGTCGATCTCGGCCATGATGGAGAAGGCGTCGGTCACGCGATACTCAAGCCCCGCGCCGACCCGCAGCCCTGCGTCGAAGCCGGACGCGCCCGGAACCTCGGGCGTCACGGACACGCTGCCCGGATCGTCCATTCCATATTCGTACTTCGCGGTGATCGCCCGCTCGGAGGATACGAGGAACGCGACGTAGATCCCGCCGTGAAAGAACGGCTTGACGGTGGCCCCGGGCATGGCGAGACGCATCATGAGGGGGACCTCGACGTAGTTGAACGTGTCGGCCGACGTGACCTCGAGGTCGTCCATGTCGTTCGGTTCGGGGTCGCTGAGGACGAGCTGGTAGCCCTTGATCGTGTACGCGAGGCCCGTCTCGAAGTCGGCGAAGGGCGCGAGGTAACGCAGGACTCGGAGCCCGGCGTCGAAGCCGATTTTGCTGTCGAGCCGGTCGCTGCCCTCACCTCCGGCCATCGCGAAGTTCACGCCGCCAACGAGCCCCGCCACCCACTCCGTGTCCGGGGGCGGCTCATCCTTCGGACTGACGGCCTTTGCGGCGGGCGGCTTCTTCTTCGCCGCCTCCTTCTTGGGGGCGACCTTCTTCGCCTCCTCCTTCTTGTCGTCCTTCTTGTCGTCCTGCTTGTCGTCCTTCTTGTGACGGTCCTCGATCGCGGATCGACCCGAAGCCGCGGCGGCCTGGGTCACGGGGAGGACGAAGCTGGCGACGGTGGCGACGGCGATGGATGAGAGGGATCGTGTCATGGGGTTTGGCTGGCCTTCTTGAGTCGGGGTTCGATCTGCACGACGCGTTTGTCACCAAACTGGACGTGCTCCGCATAGGTCTCAAATCCTGGACGCTCGATGCGGACGTCGTATTCGCGAAGTGGATCGAGGTCGAGCAGTTTTTGGGGCGTGCGGCCACGGTAGACGCCATCGATGAACACGTCGGCGGGGGGGTCGCTGTCGATGAAGAGGGAGGCGCCCAAGGGGGCTAAGGTGATCTCCTCCGGGCGTGACACCCCGGACTCGGCGACCATGTCACCCTCGTAGGTCTTGTAGCCATCGCGGGCGGCCTTGACCGCGACCCGCCGGCCGGCCGCCACCGCGACGTAGCCCTGCCGCTCGTCGATCGGGATCTGTCGTCCATCGATCGAGAGCTCGGCGTCCTTCGGTGTGAGGCGAAACAAGATCCGCGCGGGAATGGCGACGGTCGGCGTGAGGCGTATGGTCTGTTCGAAGGCCTCGTGCGCGGCCACGTTGAGCGAGGACTTGTACGTTTCGAAACCCAGCCGCTCGATCCGGAGGGTGTGGGGGCCAACGCGGAGGTCCCCTTTGGAGAAGACCGCGCCAGACGAGACGACCCGGTTGTCCAGATAAAACGTCGCGTCACCGACGGGCTCGACCCGAATCACCATCGAGGTCGTTTCGGCCACGGTCGGGCGCCCGAAGAGCGTCCGATAAGCGACGGCGCCGAAGAAGGTCGCCAAGAGCAGTCCGGCGAGGGCGATGAGGCCTGCGCGTAGGATGTCCAATCGCGGTGGATGGCTGAGCAGCGACGGCAGGATCGCGGAGTCGGTGTTGGCCGTCGGCAGCTGGGCGGTGGTGGCAGCGTGGGGCGAAGGGGTTGATTGGACCGTCGGGGGCCGTATCGCGGGGGGAGCTTCCTCGGTCGTGCTCCTTGGGACCCTCGGCACGGCCGCGGGCGCGAAGGACATCGACGCTGCGGCCTTCTCGAGCAGCCCCTTTTCCTCCTCCTCGGGCTCCCAGAGCTGCGTCTCTTCTTCTTCGTCACCACTCAAGAGTGGCGGCAGGGGATTGAACTCCGTGCGGTCGTCTTCGATGGAGTCGTCGGGCTCGTTCCCGTCCATCTGGGAGTAGAGCTCGTGGCGCGCCTTTTCTTTGGCGATGTCGGCGGCGAAATGTTCCCGCATCCACTCGCCCAAGGCTTGCCCAGGGAACGAGGCGCCGAGGCGGTGAGACAAGGCCGCGAGCTCCTCGCCCATCTGCCCCGCCCACGGGTAGCGATCGTCGGGACGCCGGGCGAGGGCGTGCATGAGGATCGCATCGAGCTCGGGGGGCACATCGGGATTGCTGACCGAAGGGAGCTCGACCTTGGCACCGCGCACCTGCTCCAGGGTCGCGAAGTCGCTCTCCCCCAGGAAGAGCCTTCGCCCAGTGAGCAGCTCGTGAACGACCGTGCCGATCGCGAAGATGTCGGAGCGATGATCAATGTCCCGCGCCCCGTCAATCTGCTCGGGGGACATGTAACCGAACTTGCCCTTCAGCACGCCGGCTTGGGTATCCTCCTGATTGCGCGAGCGCGCCTTGGCGATGCCGAAATCAATAACCTTCACGCTACCCTCAAACGAGATGATCACGTTTTGGGGCGAGATGTCCCGGTGCACGATGCCGAGCGGCTCTCCGTCGACGCCACGTTTGCGGTGGGCATAGTCGAGCGCCTCGGCGATTTTTGCGCCGATGTGCGCAATGAGCGCGACCGGCATCCGGGTCTTGGTCCGCCGGAAGTGGTTGTGCAGCGAGAGGAGATCCTTGCCGCCGATGTACTCCATGGCGATGAAGTGGTCGCCGTTCTCCCGCCCCAGATCGTAGATCTGGCAGATGTTGGCATGCGTGAGCTGCACCGCCATCTTGGCCTCGTTGACGAACATGTCGACGAAGTGCGCGTCCTCCGCGAGCTGCGGCAGGATCTTCTTGATGGCGATGATCTTGGCGAAGCCATTGACGCCGAAGGACTTGGCCTTGAAGACCTCGGCCATGCCGCCGACGCTGATGCGCTCAAGCAGCAGGTACTTGCCGAACGGGAGGGGCTGTTGCATGTCGCGGCGGAGCATACATTCCTCCCGGCCCGACCGGAAATCCGAACCACCTGAGGGTCGGTGTGTACTAAATGACCCATGGTTGTTGGGGGGGGGCTAAGTGCCGTTAATCCCGGTTATGAATACGACGCCCACGCAGTTCCCCGTTGGAGCCCGCATCCTCTACGTCGACGACGACACCTTCATGCTCAACGCTTTCCGACGGATGGTCCGGCTCTCAGGATATGAGGTCGTCACGTTCACCTCTCCTCTTGAGGCGCTCAACGAGATCCGCGAGAGCAGCTTCGACGTCATCTGTAGCGACTACGACTACCGGCTGCCGGACATGACCGGCCTCGACTTCCTGACCGAGGTGCACCGCATCGCGCCCGAAGTGCCCCGAATTCTCATCACGGCACACCACGACTTCGAGGTCGCGGTCGATGCATTCCATGTGGGCATCTCCCGGCTGTTGCCGAAGCCTTGGAAGCGGGAGACCGTCCTGGGCGCATTGGCCGACGCAGTCCGCACCGTGCGACTCTTTCGCGAGAACATCCGGCTGACGGCGCTCCTCGAGCAGCACGCCGACGCCCTCGCGCAGCTCAATCGCTCCCTCGACCAGAAGGTCAGCGAGCGTACCGACCAAGTCATCTCCGCCCTCATCACCTGTCTCGACTACCGGGACGAGGAGACGATGGCGCACAGCAAGCGGGTGAGCCTCATGACCCGCGCCATCGCCGAGCGCATGGGCCTGCCGGAGCAAGAGCTCCTGGACATCGAGTGGGGCGCGCTCTTGCACGATGTGGGCAAGATCGGCGTGCCCGATCGCATCCTCCTCAAGCCCGGCAAGCTGACGCCGGAGGAGTGGCTGATCATGCGCCGCCACGCCACCATCGGGCACCACATGCTCAGCCGCCTCGACTTCCTCCAAAACGCGGCCAAGGTGGTCGGCGATCACCATGAGCGGTTCGACGGCTCGGGCTATCCCCGAGGCAAGAGCTATATGGACATCTACATCGGGGCGCGCATCTTTGCCGTGGCCGATACGTTTGACGCGATCACGAGCGACCGCCCGTATCGCAGTGCCCAGAGCGACGAGTCCGCCATTGCGGAGATCGAGCGCGTCTGCGGCACGCAGCTCGATCCGATCTGCGTTGCGGCCTTCATGACCATCACCGAAGAGACTTGGACGACGATTCGCGACGAGGCTCGAACCTGGGCGGCCGACCATGCGGCCCCTGCCGAGGCCTTGCCGATGGGTCGGGCAGGCCTGCTCTCGGCCGTCTGAGGTTTCCCCCTCGCCGTTGGCGTGGCAGACTGTGGTCATGCCCATTTCTGTCGCGACTGTGCGAGACCTCCAGTCCGCCGAGTATGTCAAGGCGCTCGCGCTCCGTGAGCGAAACCCTGCCAAATCCCTCGGGCTTTGGGGGGCGGCCCGTCGTCTCGATCCCGAGAGCGTCACGCTCGCCGGTCACGAGGCGCTCGCGCTATTGGAGAACGGCCGTCAGGAAGAGGTCGTCGCCTTACTGTCGACGATCCTCCCCGACAACCCCCGCCACCCCCACTTGCTCAACCTCTTCGGAGTCGCGCTCTTCGAGCTCGGGCACGCGCGGCCGGCCCTGCGGGTCTTCGAACATCTAAAGACGATCGACGCCGACTATCCGCCACTCGCCCAAAGCATGGAAAACGCGCGGGCCATCTTGGGTCGGGACAAGGCCATAGCCAAGGCGATCGTCCACGTCGTCGATCAGACCATCGGGCAGATCATCGAGCGCGCTGCGGCAAAGCGACGCCCGACGCTCGCGGTCTGCATGATCGCCAAGAACGAGGCGGAGTTCATCGTCGGGGCGATCGAGTCCGTGATCGATCTCGCCGATGAGGTGATCGTCGTGGACACGGGCTCCACGGACGAGACCGTCGCGCTCGCACGGGCCGCTGGGGCGCGCGTCGAGTACTTCGGTTGGATCGGCGACTTCGCGGCGGCCCGGAATGCGTCGTTGTCGTATGCAACGAGCGACTGGATCCTCTGCCTCGACGCCGACGAGCGACTGCAGCGGGGCTGTTATAGTGCGGTGCGCGCGGTCATGGAGGAGTGGGGCGATCCCCACCGCGTCGTCTGCGTGAAGATCCTGAACTTTACGCGCGACCGCCGGTTCATGAGCGACGGCTTCAGCGGCCGGATGTTCCTGAACGTGCCGACCATGCGCTTCACCGGACGCGTGCATGAGGAGGTCGGCGGGGACCGGTCCGACGTCGCGACCGACTACCGACTCGACATCATCTTCGACCACTTCGGTGCTGATCCTCAGATCATGCGGGAGAAGTCGAAGGATCTGCGAAACATCGAGCTCTTGGAGTCGCGCCTCAAGGAGAAGCCAGACGATCTGCTGACGTACTTCTACTTAGGCTCGCAGCACCACATGGGGGGTCGGCCGGACGCAGCACTTCGGGCCTTCGAGCGCGTCGTCGAGCTCTTCGAACGCAACCCCTCAGGCTACAGCATGGTCGTCCGCAACCTGCCGGTCCCGTACAGCTACGTTGGGCTCGTAAGGGGACTCCTCGACCGCAACGCCATCACCCGCGCCGTCGATGTCGGGAACCGCGCCCTGGCCCGATTCCCGGACAATGTGGACCTCTGGTACCACACGGCCTTCGGGTACATGTTCCAGCACAATCTGGTCATGGCCCGCCGTTACTTGGACCGCTGCCTCGACACCGAGCCGAGTGGCTACTCGCTCATCGGCATGAGCAATCGGCAGATTAAAGAGTGGCGTGCCCTGAAGTACCTAGGCGACATCGACTTCGAGGAGGGCGACCGGGCGTCCGCGTATCGCCGCTACTCTGAAGTCTTCAAGAAAATGCCCGAGGGCAACGAGGAGCGCGTGCCGACCATCGCTCGAATGGTCGAGCTGGCCTCTGAGCTCCTTGACTTCGAGAACCTCCCGCAGCTGACGCTGACGTACCTGGAACTGCGCCCGACCGAGCACCGTGTCGGCCTGCAGGTGGCCCTTTTTCTCAAGGAACGGCAGGGTCTCCAGGAGACCTACGACTTCCTGGTCTCGGCCTACGACGCCGTGGAGGCTCTGCACGATAAGCTCGAGTGGCCGCTCGCCATCGGTCAGGTCGCGCAGGAGGCCGGTGAAGACCGCGAGGCCCTGCGTTGGTACGAGCAAGCCTTGGCGCTCGGCCACGTAGAGCCCGCCTTCCTCCGGGACCTCGCCACGCTCTTTCTCAGGCTCGATATGCCTGACGCCGCCACCGAGGTCGTCGCGCTCGCACGGGCCACACTCTCTACGAGGCGCTGAGCCGCCTGCCTGCCCACTCGTGATCCGGAGCCCGAAATGTCCCTGCTTGAACGCTTGGCCGAAACCCACGCCGCCTCTCCCGCTGCGGCCCGCCTCAAAGCCGCCTTGCTCTTCCACGGGGTCAGCTACGACCCGTGTCTGGCGGAGGCCGGCGTCTGGGCCTTCCCGAGCCACATGCCCTACCAGTTGCAGCCCGGCGAGCTGAGCCACAACCACGAGACGCGCTTCTCGATCCCGCAGATTGTTCGCCTCGACGACGACACGCAGTTTCGGCTGCGCGTCAAGCGGGACAGCCCGTTCGTCGTGCGGCCCGACGCTTCTGAGCGGCGGTTCGTCCTCCATGAGGGGGAGGAGCCCATCACGGGCCTGACCTTCGAGCCGAAGCTGGCTTGGGCCGACGCCCTGACGGCCGATGGGACGCCGATGCGTTCGAGCGGACTCGTCCAGCACGGGGACATGCTCGTCCTGAACGTGGCCCCCGGCTGCGAGTACTTCGTCGTGCCCCGCGAGGGGCTCAGCAGCCCGACCCGCGAGGGGCTCAGCAGCCCGACCCGCGAGGGTCTGAGCAATAAGACCGAGAACCTGAGCTGCACGTTTTGCCTCTACGGCGTGCCCGATCAGCGCATGGACGCCCTCGGTCAGAAGCTCTACGAGCGCGGTGTACCCGAGGCGACGCTTGCCCGCGTAGCCGAGGCCGCACGCCACCCGGAGACCCACGCGCGCCATCTCTACCTCGTGGGCGGCAGCATGCTGAAGATGGCCGATGAGGGTGAGAGGTATCTGCAGATCGCCCGCCACCTCGCCGAGGCAGGCCTCACCGACCGCTACTATGTGGCCTGCGGGTCCGGGGCCATCACCCGACACCACATGGAGGCACTCAAAGACGCCGGCGTGCGGGGCGCGTGTTTCAACATGGAGGTCTGGGACCCGGCCCAGTTCGCCCGTGTTTGCCCGGGGAAAAACAAGGTCGTCGGCCGCGATCGATGGATCGCCGCTCTTGAGGAGGCCGCTGAGGTCTTTGGCCGCGACCACGTCATGTCGGCGTTCGTCGGTGGGGTCGAGCTCGAGGGGGAGGGCGCGATGGGCTCGCTCGAAGAGGCCCTCGAGAGCAACATCGCGGCCGGCGAGTTTCTCATCCCCCGGGGCGTCGTCCCGGTCTACTCCATGTTTTGGAAGGTCACCGGCAAGACCCGCGACGTGGAACCCACCTATTCGCTTGAGCTCTTCCTGAGGCTGAACGAGGCGCTCGCCGCGCTGAGGGCCAAATACGACCGGAAGGTCAACCCGGAGTTCTTCTGCCGACGATGCGCCTATATGGAGCTCGAACCGGATTACGATTTTGCTTGATCATCCCTTGCAAAAATCCTCGAAAACCCTCCATGTTTGGTATGTAAGTTTTTGAAGAGACACTCGTCGAGACCGGCGTTCGGAGAACCTATGAATTCAATTATGACGACCGGGCAGGTGGCGCAGGTGTTCAGCGTGAACATCAACACCGTCATCAAGTGGTTCGACGAGGGCAATCTCGCGGGCTTCCGCCTGCCGAAGTCGAACGAGCGGCGGATCTATCGGGAGAGCGTGACGAGGTTCATGACGGATCACGGGATCACTGATGAGCTGCTCCGCACTTACGAAAACACGGTCGTTACGCGTAAGCGCGGCCGCAAGCCGGGCAGCACCAACGCGGTCTTGGCTGCGGCTCGTCTGGCGGCGAGCGCACCCGCAGGTGCCGATCTGCGGGCGTTCCCCCGTAAGCCCGTGGACCTGCTCGGTGAGGTGACGCTCACGCCGATCCCCATGTCTCCAAATGGCGAACGGCCGAGCGTAAACGTCAAGAACCTCAGCCTTGGTGGTGCCTACCTCACCGACTACGTCGCCGCGGACCGGATGATTCCCGAGGAGTTTCGCTTGGTCGTTCATGGGACCGACGGCGCGCCTTCTCTCGATACGACGTGCCAGGTGGTCCACATGCGCCGGACGGCCAACTACGGCATCACGCTCGGCTGCCGCTTCACGCAGGTGGATCCCGGCGTGCTTCAGGGCTACCTCGCCCAGATCTGATAGCCTGGCTCCGTGGTGACGCGAATCATCGATGGCAAGGCGGTCGCTCTTGGCCTGCGTGACGAGGTCCGCCGACGGGCCTTGGCACTGCGCGAGCGGGGCGTCGTTCCGGGGCTCACGGTCATCCTCGCGGGCGACGACGCTGCGAGCGCGACCTATGTGCGGAACAAGGAGCGGGCGGCGCTTGAGTGTGGCATCGCCGGCCGCACGGTTCGGCTGCCCTCGGACGTCGACGCCCTCACGGTCCTGAGGGCCGTCGAAGAGGCCAACGCGGATCCCGGCGTGCACGGCATCCTCGTCCAACTGCCACTGCCCGCGGGGCTGAGCCGGGCTGAGTGCCAGGAGATCGAGCGCGCGATCGCGCCCCATAAAGACGTCGATGGGTTCCTGCCGGTAAGTCAGGGGCTGCTCCTGCTCGGTCAGCCGTCGTTCCTGCCCTGCACGCCCGCCGGATGCATGCGTCTTTTGCGGAGCGCGGGCATCGAGGTCGCAGGGCGCCGCGCCGTCGTCCTCGGGCGGAGCGCCATCGTCGGCAAGCCGCTCTCGCACCTGCTCCTCGCAGCCGACGCGACCGTGACGATCGCCCACAGCAAGACCCCGGACCTCGCCGACGTCGTGCGTCAGGCGGACATCGTCGTCGCCGCCGTGGGTCGTCCGGGGCTCGTGCGAGGTGCCTGGCTCAAACCTGGGGTCTGCGTCCTCGACGTCGGCATCAACCGGTTACCGGATGGTCGGCTCACGGGGGACGTCGCCTTCGATGAGGCGCTCGGCATCGCTGGGGCGATCACCCCCGTGCCGGGCGGTGTCGGGCCCATGACGATCGCCTGCTTGCTCGACAACGTCTGCCTCGCGGCCGAGAGAGCCGCCGAGGGTCACTGATACCTTTCGGCCAAAGGTGGCCTGTATTAGTGTGCCTCGCCACTTCGCTTCGGAGGTCCAGTGTCGCTCTTGCGAACTCCGCTCTACGAGAACATCAAGGCCGCCGGCGCGCGCTTCGTGCCCTTTGGCGAGTGGGAGATGCCCGTGCAATTCGCGGGCATTCAGGCCGAGCACGAGGCGGTCCGCACCCGCGCGGGCCTCTTTGACGTCAGCCACATGGGGGAGGTCGAGGTGCGCGGCCCAGACGCCCTCGGCGCCGTCAATCGCCTCATCACCAATGACCTCGAGGGCATCGTCGACGGGCAGGCGCTGTACACCTGCATGTGCCTGCCTTCCGGCGGCATCGTCGACGATCTCGTCGTCTACCGGTTCTCCCGCGAGCACATCTTTATCTGCTGTAACGCCTCGAACGTCGACAAGGACTTCGCGCACATCGTCGAGCACTTGGGGCCCGGCGCCGAAGCCCGGAACCTGTCCGAGCGGTACGCCCAGCTCGCCGTCCAGGGTCCGCTCGCCCCCGCGCTCGTCCAGCGGCTGACGTCCGTCGACCTCTCCACCCTCAAGCGTTACTTCTTCACACTCGGCCAGGTCGCCGGCTGCGAGACCTTGATCAGCCGCACCGGCTATACCGGCGAAGACGGCTTCGAGCTCTACGTCTCGAACGATGACGCCCCAAAGCTCTGGGACGCCCTTTTCGCCGCGGCCGCCCCCGGGGAGTTGATGCCCATCGGGCTCGGCGCGCGGGACACCCTCCGGCTCGAGTACAAGATGGCGCTCTATGGCAACGACATCGATGCGACGACCACGCCGCTCGAGGCCGGGCTTGGCTGGGTCGTCAAGCTCGACGGTCGCGACTTCATCGGCAAGGACGCCCTCAAAGACCAGAAGGAAGCCGGGCTGAGCCGCCGCCTCATCGGCTTCAAGATGGACGGTCGGGTGCCCGCGCGGCATGGCTACGAGGTCGTCGACGCCGACGGGGCCGTCACCGGCGTCGTGACGAGCGGCAGCCACTCGCCCAGCCTCAAGGAGAACATCGGCATGGCTTACGTGCCGACGACCTCGTCGGCCATCGGCTCGCCCCTGCTCATTCGCATCCGCGATCGCGCCGAGCCGGCGACGGTCGTCAAGACCCCGTTTGTTTCCCGCTGAAGCCTGACCCTCAAGGAGCGCTCTTCCATGGCCAGCAGCCCGATTGACCTGCGTTATACCGAAGACCACGAGTGGGCTCGCGAAGAGCCCGACGGCACGATCACGGTCGGCGTCACTCACCACGCGCAGGACGCCCTCGGCGATGTCGTCTACGTCGAGCTGCCCGCGGTGGGCAGGGTCTTGGGCGAGAAGGGCACGTTCGGCGTCGTCGAGTCCGTCAAGACCGTCAGCGACCTCTACTCCCCGTGCGCGGGCACGGTCGTAGCCGTCAACGACGCGCTCGGCGGGGCGCCGGACCTGGTGAACCGCGCGTGTTACGGAGAGGGCTGGATCGTCCGTATTCGCCCCACGTCGGAGACGGCCATCGCGCACCTGAAGTCCGCCGAGGACTACGACGCCTACTGCGCCGCGCTCTCCCACTGACGAGGCGGGTCGCCCACGCCCGGCTCAATACCGGAAGAAGCTGAACTCGCCGGTGTCGATGTCGAGGTGAAAGGCGAGGCGCATGTGGATGCGACCGTCCCCGTCCATGAGCGCGGACGGGGGGTTGGGGAAGGGCTGGGCCTCCCGAATGGCGCGTAAGGCCACCTCATCGAGATAAGGCGCGCCGCTGTCCAGGGCGATGAGCGCGTCCTCGAGGGAGCCATCGGGCCTGAGTACAAACGAGATCACCGTCGTGCGGTCCTGTATGCCGTAGACCCGGGTGGTCGGATCGTGGCGGCGGTGGGCCGAGCCGACGTCGGGCATCCAGACGCGCGCGATCGACTCCTTGACGCGGTTGTAGAAAAATGCGTGTCGGTAGGCGAGGGTGTTGAGCATCGTGCCGTCACCGACCGGGACCTGGTCGAGCGCGTCGATCGTGCCCTCCTGTCGGGCGAGATCCTGGGGGCCGATATTGGGCATGAGCGAGTGGTAGTCGACCGGGGCCGAAGCACCCCCGACCGCGCCCTGGCCCCCGCTCCGGGCTCGTTTGACCTCGGGCTGAAGCACCGCCATACGGGAGCCGACGTCGGGGTCAGGGGCGCCCTCGTCGGTCGTAGGTGTATTTGAGGCCTCGACCTCCGCCGCGCGCTCCGTCGGCCGGTCAGGCTCACCCACCGTTGGGCTCTCGATCACCGCGACGCCTGGCTTTGCCTGGTCGGTCGCGCGCTCGCGGTCCGGCGTGCGCTTCGTCTGGGTGACGGCGTCGCGGTCCGTCGTGTCGCCGTCCGGGTCATCGCCGCTGGAGATGGTGAACACGGGTCCGCGCCGCATCTCGGGGGAGGCGATCCCCTGGGCCGCCGACTTTTGCTCGCGTTGAACCTGGCTGTCGTAGCTGCTCAGGTACTTCGCATCGGCGGGCCGTCGCTCCACGGGCGGCGGGGGGATCGTGACGATCTGGCGATCGGGCACGTCGTCCTTGGGGGCCTCGGTGGGCGGTACGGGGGGCAGCGTGGGCGGCGCAGGCAAGGGGGGCGTGGCCGCAGAAGCCGAGAGATCGGCCAAGAGCGCCTCAAGCTCCTCGGAGGTCAGGACCTGAGCGGGGACCGGCGCGGAGGACCGCCCGTGCCGCTCGGCCGCGACCTCCTCCGACGGCTCCGGCGCCAGCGTCAGCCAAGCGGCGATCGGAAAGGACAGCCCGACGTGCGCCAACAGGGCGAGCGAGAACGCGATCGCCAGTCGAAGACGCGAAGATCGCCGAAAGGGATGAACGCGAGGTCTCACGGCGACAGCATACTCAAAAACCGGCAGGCCGGCGTCATGCGTCAGAGGCGTCCAAGGGCGGGCAGGTGCAGATGAGGTTCCGGTCGCCGTAAGCGTTGTCGACGCGGCCCACCGAGGGCCAGAACTTGAAGTCCCTCGTGGAGGGGGCGGGGAACGCCGCGACCGTGCGCGAGTAAGGGTGGGTCCACGTCTCGGCCGTGACTGCGGCGGCTGTGTGAGGCGCGTGCTTCAAGGGGTTGTCGTCCCTCGGCCACTCGCCACGCTCGATGCGTCGAATCTCCTCGCGGATGGACAACATCGCGTCGCAGAAGCGGTCCATCTCGGCCTTCGACTCGCTCTCTGTCGGCTCGATCATGAACGTGCCCGGCACTGGGAACGACATGGTCGGTGCGTGGAAGCCGTAGTCCATGAGGCGCTTGGCCACGTCGTCGACCTCGATGCCCGCGCTCGCCTTGAGGTCACGCAGATCGATGATGCACTCGTGTGCGACGTAGCCCTGCGCGCCCCGATAGAGCACGGGATAGGCTTCGGTCAGACGGGCGGCCATATAGTTCGCGTTGAGGATCGCCAGGTGCGTCGCGCGCTCGAGCCCGGTGGTGCCCATCATGCGGATGTACGCCCAGGGGATGGTCAAGATGCTTGGGCTGCCCCAGGGCGCCGCCGAGACCGCCGGGATGGCCTGCGCGCCGCCTACGCCAGGGACGACCGGGTGACCCGGCAGGAACGGCGCGAGGTGGGCGCGGACGCCGATGGGGCCCATGCCCGGCCCGCCGCCGCCATGCGGGATACAGAACGTCTTGTGCAGGTTGAGGTGACAGACGTCTGCGCCGATGTCGCCGGGGCGGCAGAGGGCGACCTGCGCGTTCATGTTCGCCCCGTCCATGTAGACCTGCCCGCCGTGCTCGTGGATGAGCTGGCAGATCCGCACGATGCCCTCCTCGAAGACGCCATGCGTGGACGGGTAGGTGATCATCAACGCGGCGAGGCGGTCGGCGTGGGTCCGGGCTTTGGCCTCGAGATCAACGAGGTCGACGTTTCCGAGCGCATCGCACTTGACGACGACAACGTCCATGCCGGCCATCGACGCCGTCGCCGGGTTCGTGCCGTGGGCGGACACCGGGATGAGGCAGATGTTGCGATGGGACTGACCACGGGCGCGATGCCACGCCCTGATAACCAGCAGCCCGGCGTACTCGCCCTGAGAGCCGGCATTTGGCTGAAGCGAGACCGCGTCGAAGCCGGTGATCTCTGAGAGGAAACCCTCAAGCTGCGCGAACAACTCCCGGTATCCGAGCGTTTGGTCAACCGGCGCGAAGGGGTGAAGACGCCCAAACGCGGGCCAAGTGACCGGCCGCATCTCCGTCGTCGCGTTGAGCTTCATGGTGCACGACCCCAGCGGGATCATGGACTGAACCAACGAGAGATCACGGGACTCCAGACGCGCCAGGTAACGCAGCATCTCCGTCTCGGAGCGGTGCTTTTGAAAGACGGGATGCGTAAGGAACGTCGAGGTCCGAGCGAGCGCCTCGTCGCTGTCCGGCAGCGTGAGGGTCTCGAGGCGAGCATCGACCCCGAAGACCTCAAGCACCTTTGAGACCTCAGCCGCGGTCACGGTCTCGTCGAACGTGATGCCGAGCCGGCCGTCGCCGAAGTCGCGGAGGTTGAAGCCCGCCTTGACGGCCTCTCGAAGCACGGCCTCGACGGAGGTCTGGGGTCGGACGCAGACGGTGTCGAAGATCGCGCTTGCGTTGGACACCGTGAGCCCGCCTCGGATGAGACCCTCGCGCAGGTACGCCGTCAGCCGTCGCACGCGCTCGGCGATGGCCGTCAGCCCCTCGGGTCCGTGCCAGCACGCATAGGCGGCGGCGACGACGGCCAGCAGGACCTGCGCGGTGCAGATGTTGCTCGTCGCCTTGTCGCGGCGGATGTGCTGCTCCCGGGTCTGGAGCGAGAGGCGGAGGGCCGGGTTGCCGTGTGTGTCCTTGGACAGACCGATGACGCGCCCGGGGATCTGGCGCTTGAAGGCGTCAGTCGTGGTCATGTACGCCGCGTGTGGACCGCCGAAGCCCATCGGCACGCCGAGGCGCTGGGTGCTGCCGATCGCCACGTCGGCGCCCATCTCCCCGGGTGGGACATAGAGCGTGAGGCAGAGCGGATCAGCGGCGATGACCACCTTCGCACCCGCGGCGTGCGCCCGATCGGCGAAGGGGGCGTAGTCGTGAACGACGCCGTCGGTCGTTGGGAACTGCACAAGCACGCCGAAGTAGCCGCGGTCGAAGTCGAGCGTGCGGAAGTCATCGACGACGACGTCGAGGCCCAAAGCTTCGGCCCGGCCGAGCACGACGGCGATGGTCTGAGGGTGGCAGGACCTATCGACGAAGAAGGCCTGGCCCACAGCGTCGCTTGAGCGCATCCGATGGCAGAGGCTCATGGCCTCGGCGGCGGCGGTGGCCTCATCGAG
Source organism: Myxococcales bacterium (assembly GCA_009692505.1). Classification (GTDB taxonomy): domain Bacteria; phylum Myxococcota_A; class Bradymonadia; order UBA7976; family UBA1532; genus SHZC01. Next base: position 3,806 of record SHZC01000082.1, on the reverse strand, counting down.
CAGCGACGCGTTGGCGACAGGCAGGCCGGTCAGCTCCGAGGCGAGGGTCTGAAAGTTGAGCAGCATCTCCATGCGGCCCTGAGCGATCTCGGCCTGATAAGGCGTGTACTGCGTATACCAGCCCGGGTTCTCCAGCACGTTTCGGAGGATGACCCCCGGGGTGATGCAGTCGTGATAGCCCTGCCCGATAAACGAGCGAAGGACGCGGTTCTTCGAGGCGATCACCTCAAGTTCGTCGAGCAAGGCGGCCTCGGTCTGCCCGTCCCCGAGGTCCAAGCGGCGGCTGAGGCGAATGCCTTTGGGGATGGTCTTGTCGATGAGCGCGTCGGTGCTCGGGAGGTTGAGCGCGGCGAGCATCTCGCGCTCGTCCTTTGCCGAGGGGCCGAGGTGTCGCTCGGGGAATCGGTCGAGCGGCGCGAGCAAGGACAAGTCGGGGCGTTTTTCCATGGCAGTGCGGGTCTCTTTGCTAAGCGGTCGGTTCGGTTCGGTGCGTGACGGTATCGGCCCAGCCCCTCGTGATCAATGAGGTGCGGAGTGTGTTACGGTCGTTTTCATGGTCCTCCGAAGTCGCGCCGCCCGCGCATTCTCGCTCATCGAGCTGATGATCGTCGTCACGATCATCGGCGTGCTCGCGTCTATCGCCATCCCCGCGCTCATGCAGTCGGTGAGGCGAAGCAAGACGTCGGAGGCGACCATGAACTTGCGCCGAATCTACGACGGCGCCGTGACCTCCTACCAGAGCGACGGCGTCAACCGACAAGGCACCAGCGAACTGCCGAGCTTCCCGCAGACCGTCGGCCCCTCACCGGCCGCCGACAACTGCTGCGCGCAGGTCGGGCTGAAGTGCCTGCCCGACCCCGCGGTCTTTCGCCCAACGAGCTGGCACAAGCTCCAGTTCGCCCTCGATGACCCGCACTACTTTTGGTACACCTTCGAGAGCGAAGGCGACGGCTCCTTCGCGAACTTCACCGCGCGAGCCGAGGGCAACTTGGACTGCGACCTGGTCTTCAGCACTTTCGAGCGCATCGGCTACGTGGACCTCTTCGGCTCGGTGACCGGAGGCGGCGGCGTCTTCAAGCGTCACCCGACGGAGTGAGCTCGGGCGAGCGCGTCGCGGGCTGAGACGAACATCCGTGCGCGTTCTTCGTCCACCTCGGACCCGACCTTCAGAGCCGTGCCGATGATGAAGCCGTCGGCGAGGAGCACGCCGAGAGACGCTGTCGTGGTGCCGCTGCCGACGAGGACCGGCACCTCCGTGACGGCCTGACGAACGACCGCGAGCCTCACGGGATCCGTGGCACTTCCCGTACCCGAGCCTGAGACGATCAAGGCGTCGGCGCCCCCTCTCAGCGCCGTGTCGATGGCGACCTGGGCGAGCTGCCTCAGGTCCACACCGTCCGGACCCATGCTCTGGGCGAGTGGCGTGGCGTGTTTGACGAACACGTCGGCGAGGATGGCGACGTGGGGGGCGAGCGCGGCCCGCCGTCGTAAAATCGACGCGGCCTCTCCTTCGATGAGGCCTTGGTCGGTCAACATCGCGCCTGTGAGCACGTTGACCCGGATAAACGCGCCCTCGACGACCGCCGCGATGGCGAGGGCTGTGTGGCCATCGTTTCGGAGCGCGTTGATACCCAGGGGGAGGTCGCCCGTCTCCTCGCGCACGGCGAGCGCGCATCGGGTGAGCGCGGCGATGGTCTCGGGCGGTAGAGCGCTCTTGTAAAAAGGAACGTCGCCGAAGTTCTCGACCATGATCGCGTCGAAGCCGGCGCGTCTCAGCGCCGAGGCCTCCCGGACCGCCGCGTCGACGACGTCTGAGAGCCGCCCTTCGAAGCGCGGGGCTCCGGGCAGCGGACGCAGGTGGACCATGCCGATGAGGGCCGGACCGCGTCCGGAAGGTGGGGTCCCGCGAAGTCCACGGACCCAGTCGATGCCTCGATTACGTGCGCTCATTTCCCACCTGTCTTCGTCGAAACGAGAGTCCAAAGTCGTCGCCAAAGGGGCGCGGATTTCTTGGGTCTGGGGCAGAGGACGAGGTCTAAACGCGCCCCATTCAGGAGCTCACCCCGCTCGAAGATCGTCGCCACGCCGGTCTCCGGATCGGGCCAGGCGACGACGAGCCCTTGCCCGTCGCCCGGGTCCCACTTAAAAGGCGGGGGGCCTTCCACCTCGACGAAGAGGTCGCCGTCGATCGCCCAAACGAACGGCCCCCGCGCTTCCCCATCCCGCCAGAAGCCCGGCTCGAAGGTGTGCCCCTGGAGTCGGCGAAAGTTCTGGAGCTGCGCGGCGTCGAAGCGGTCGAGGCCGTCCAGACCGGCGCGCTCCTCCCAGTGGTGCGTGAGCTCGTGCAGCAAGGTCTCCTCGATCTCGTCGGCCCAGGCGAAGTGGGTCGATAGCTCGGGCGACGCGCCGGCTGACGCGTCCGCCAACGCCCGAAACGACCCATACCAGAGGTGGACAAGGCTGCGCCGATCGAGCGGGGGCACGCCGCCGCCCAGGTCGTAGCCCTGGTCGAGGGCCTCGAAGGCCGGCTCACAGGCGCCGAGCAAGTACACGCCCGGATAGTCCGGATCGGGCTCGGCCTCGTCGTGGACGAGCAGCGTGGCCCCCTCCCGGAATCGCTCGGGGATCTGCACCCAGAAGCGTTCGGCGTGGCGATGAAACTTCGTCAGTCGCATGAGAGCGGCGCCCCGCCTGGGATCAGGTCGACGACGCGGAGGTCACCGTCGCAGGACAGATGGGTCTCCAGCGCGTAGGCCCCGTGACCGTCGTCGGCTTGGGGAAACGGAGAGAGGAAGGTGTGGCGATTCTCCGCCGAGGTGCTCGGTCGGAGCCGATAGAGCCGCTGCGCCGGCAGACCGGCGATCGCCGGGACGCGCACCCGCTGAACGATCTCGATGGAGCCTGGCACCCGGCCGTTCTTGGCGTTCACGATGAAGGCGCTGGGCGTCGCCCGCTCGAAGGCATGGTGGGCGAACTGCGTCCCGTATGCGGCCGTCGCGCGCCACCGAAAACGCTCGGTGCCCGGGCTCAAGAGCCCGTCCGTTGAGGTCAGTGTCGAGAGCTCTTCGATGAACGCCCGCGGCGGTGCGGTCTGGAGTGTCGACGGGCTGATGAACAGCGTGTCGGCCCCCAACGCGGCCATCGCGGCGTCGAGCGTCGGGCCGTCCGCCGAGGCGAGCGCGGCGCGGCTGGCCTCGAACGATTTGCCCGCGCCTGAGCCCCAGAACGCGACCCCCGTGACCGCGCGGTCCGAGAGATAGAGGAGCTGCGCGCCGTCGTCGGGCGAGACGAGGATGGGGCTCGTCTCTATACCCTTCAAAGTCCGCGCAAGTGCGACGAACGCCTCATCCCCCGGGTACACAGCGGTCGGCGCCAGGACGACCTCCTCGATCAGGCGGGCACCGCAGTAGGTGAAGACGAGCGCGGCGAGCACGGTTCGGTTGCGGCCGACGAGGCGCGTGAGGGCGAGCGGCAAAAGGACTGCGGCCGACGTCGCGAGGAGGTAGCCATACTTCACCTGAAGCAGTCCCAGGAGGCCGCCGATGGCGGACAGCCAGAGGCACGCGCCGCCGATGCCCGAACGTCGAAGTTTAAAGGCCGTGACCCACGCGCAGAGCACGAGGGTTGCACGCGTGAGGACGCGGCTCGGGTCATAGATGTTCCAGATCGCCTGCGCCTCGGTGATCTCGACGGCGGACGGAGCGGCGTCCCAGAGGCCCATCTCGCGGGCGGCCACCGCCACTTGGGGAAGGCAGAAGACGAGCCCCAGACCGTAGGCGGCCGCCCCGGCGAGCTTAGGCAGGTGG
>SHZC01000081.1:15000-21939 GCA_009692505.1 Myxococcales bacterium | reverse complement strand
GTTCGCCCAGCTCTCGCCTCCCGTGGTGGTTCTGCCGGAGTTGGAGGCCATCGTCTTTCGGGCGATGGCGAAGAACCGGGGCGACCGTTTCCAAAGCGCGCTCGCCATGCGCGAGGCTCTCGAGGCGGTGCTTCCCGAGTTGAAGCGAGACCGCGGAGTGATGAGCTCACCGAGCTTTCGCGTCCTCAGCCCGTCGACTGCCGAGAGCATCGCGCCCGACTCATCTCCGTCGGTATTTCGGGGGGCGTCGGCCTCCGTCGCGCCTGTGCCGGTGAGGCCACGTCGCATCAGCCCCCCTGTTCTTGTCGCCGGTCTCTCCGTCGTCGCCGGCCTCGCCGCGGTCGTCGCCCTCAACATGACCGGGAGCAGCCCCCATTTGCCGGCCGACCCGACGGCCGTCGCGCAGCTGGCCGCCCGAGCGCAGCCTCAGTCCGGCAGCCAGGCCGCGAGCCCGCCCTCGAAGATTCAGCCGGTGGAGTTCATCGACCCGCTCCCCGCTCCGGTCGTGGCCGCGCCTCCGACCTCTGCCAAGTCACCCACACGGGCCTCGGCGCCGGTCGCCCGCCCTACGCCCTCCGCCTCTGGCCAAATGCGCCTACCTTCGTCTGCAGCGCCCGTGCTCGCACCTGCAGTCGAAGACGATCTCAAGTAAGAGGACCAAGGTCCAGGAGGAGAGTCGCGATGTCGATGGCCGCCGACTTCGGGGTGACGCTGACCCAACACGTCCTGCGCAAGCAATCGGGGCACCCTGATGCGCGGGGTCAGTTCTCGCAACTCCTCACGCAGATTGGGGTCGCAGGCAAGCTCATCTCCGCCCAGGTTCGGCGGGCTGGGCTCATCGAGCTCTGGGGTGAGACGGGCGAGCTCAATGTCCAGGGTGAGCACGTCCAGCGGCTCGATCGCATCGCCAACGACACCTTCGTCGAGGTGCTGCGTCGCTCGGGCTGCGTCGCGCTGATGGCCTCCGAAGAAGAGGACGACCTCGTGCACGTGCCCGAACCGATGCGTGGGGACTACGTCGTCGCCTTCGATCCGCTCGATGGATCGAGCAACATCGACGTCAACGTGTCGATCGGCACGATCTTCGCGATTTACCGACGCACCGATCCCGAGACGGTCTCCATGGCCGACATTCTCAGGCCCGGTCGCGAGCAGGTGGCCGCAGGATACATCGTCTATGGCTCATCGACCGCGCTCGTCTACAGTGACGGCCAGACAGTCGATTGCTTCACCCTCGATCCATCCTGTGGCGAGTACTTTCTAACTCGCGAGAACATGAGGATACCTAAAGCGAGCAATGTCCTGTCTATCAATGAGTGCAACGAACCGTACTGGCCAAAGTGGGTCGGGCCCTATCTCGCGGGGATAAAAGCTCGAAACGACGACGCCGGTCGGAAGGTCACCTCGCGCCACATCGGCTCCCTCGTGGCTGACTTTCACCGGAACCTCGTCAAAGGCGGCGTCTTCCTCTACCCGACCGAAGCGAGGACCGGGCGCGGCAAGCTGCGCGTGTTGTACGAATGCAACCCGCTGGCCTTCATCGCCGAGGTTGCGGGTGGGGCCGCGACGAACGGTTTGACCCGAATTCTCGATCTGGTTCCGACGGGGCTTCACGACCGGACGGGCCTCGTAATCGGCGGGATTGATGAGGTCGAGCGAGCGCGAGAGTGCCTCGATTTGTACGGGGTCTGACCCATAGGGCTTGACCCGCTCCCGCGATCTGCCGAATGAAGTGTTCGTGAACCGGCCGATCCACCGAATCGTCGCGCTCCACGAAGAGCCAGCCACGGCGCTCATGCTCAAGCGGCTGCTCGAACCCGACGGCATCTTCGAGGTGACCGGGGCGCGAACGGCCGTCGCGGCGCTCGACCGGATTCGAGAGCCGGGCACGCCGGTCTCGCTCGTGCTCGTCCACTGGGGCCTACCGAGCTTCGGCGCGCTGCACTTCATGTCGCAGCTTCACGACGCGGGCCTCCCGACGCGACCTTGCATCTTCGGGTTCAGCGGCCACTGGACCGAGGATGATCTCGCGCGTTGTGTTCAGACCGGGGTCAACGGGCTGCTCAACCTGCCCATCCAGTCCGACGTCCTCACCAACGAGTTCGACGCCTACATGACCTGTGGTGAGGCGACGTCGAGGACGCGGTTATTGAAGGCCGCAGGTCGTCGATTGCTCCACGACAACCCGGCTCTCTTCTCCATGATCGATGATTCCGCGTGGCGCCATCGCATGCAGTCGCTCGTGCAGGGGCAACGGGGGGGGCGCGATACGCAGCTTCGGGCGCTGGCTGAGACGCTCCTTGAGAGGCTCGATCAAGTCCATGGCCAGCCCATCGGGCCCGAGGTCATTACCGCGCTCCGGGCTCATGAGGCGCAGGCCTTGGGTGCGTCGAACCAGGTGCCCTCGAATGGTCAGCACCTCGCGATCTTCGACGCTCTCTTCGCCTCCGGCCACTCGAGGGCACCGTTTCGGAGCGACGCCTCCGCCGCGCTGACGATCTGCGCGGCGATCGTCGGGGCCCGACCCGTCCGGGATCAGGCGACCGCTCAGTCCAGGGCCGCGCGATTGCAAGAGCGCGCCCTCGACACGCTGACGGGAGCCCGGGAGGACTGCGTGGGCCCGGACGCGGTGGACTTCGTCGGTGAGCTCGCGCTCGCGCTCGGCCTCGGTGCTGACGGGGCCGAGATTCTTCGGGGGCTGGGGTCAAGCGCGCTCGAAGACTTGGCGCGCTGCGTGCTGATGGCAGAAGGCCCCGTCGAGGCCGTAGACCAGGCGCGGCTCGCGCTCCTTCGGGCCACTTGCGAGCCAGGCCAGCCCATCGATTCGCGACACCTCTCCGCTCTGGCCGCATCCCTGGGCGTCGGCTCCGCACCTGATCCGGGCGTGGCCATGCGCCTGATTGAGTTGATGTCAGGCTTGTCGCCGGGCATCGGTTTTCAGCGCGTGGACGCCGACCGTCTCGCTGAGCTTCAGCGCGCGTTGGCCCAAGTCGGCGGGTCCACTTCGTTCGGTGTGGGCGCGCTGAGAGAGCGTCTGGGGTATCTGGTTCGAGCGCTGGAGCCTGGGGCCGAGGCCGACCTGCGCACGCTCTCACGCCTTGTGGACGCCTGGTCCCGAGACCAGATCGAGCGGGTCGGCCCGCCCGCTGTGGGCGCCGCGATACGGGTGGCCACCGCGGGACGTTCGAGCGCGGCCCTCACGCGCTTTTACACGGCCAGCGAGGCCCGTTCCGACGTCGCTCACCTCCGCGTCCTTGAGGGGCTCCGACGGCTGCGCGACCTGAAGCCAGCTCCGGCACTGGACACCCTGCAACTCCGCGCCTATTTGCAGTCGGTCGTCGCCGGACCCGTGGGCCCCGACGACGCCGACCTCCGCACGCTGCTGGCCATCATCGAGCTCGAGGAGAAAGTTCGACGAGAAGCCCTCGGGCAGCCGGGAGGTCCGCCCCCGTCCTCGCTGGGAGCCGCGCGAGCGACAGCCAGGGCAGGAGCGATCGCCCGCGTCTTGGGCCTCGACCGTTGCTCAGTGAAGCTTGACGACGCCCAACTCCGGGTGCTTGAGCTTCCCCTCGCAGATGGGGCGGCGGACATCCTGTGTGGCCTGCCCATCGAGACCGTGGAGGACATGCGCGTGCTCGCGAGTCTGCTGCTGAGTGCTGGAGACGAGCGAGGCGCCCGAATCGCTCGCTACTTCGAGACCGTCGTGGCGGACTCTCGTTCTTTCCCAGTCCTCCTCCACGCGCTCTCCCAACTCGGGGCCAAGGAGCCCATCGAGGCGTTACGGGCCTTCGCTGGACTCGAGACTCCACGGTCCACCGCGCAGGACGTCGCCGCACATCTGGAGAGCGGGCGCATGGAGGCCGCCGTGCTCGGCCTGACTGAGCTGCCCAACGCCGACGCACATGCCTTCGGCCTGCTCAACGAGACGGCCCTCGCGCTGAGGAGAGTGGGCCGGGGGGGCGAAGGCGAGCCGCTCTTCAGGCGCGCGCAGCGCATCGCCCCCGACCGCCTGCTCCTGCTCTTCAACTTCGCGCGCGAGCGCCTCGAGTCCGGTGATCTCGATACGGGCGCGCGGTTGGCGAGACGCCTCGTTGAGCGGTCACCGGATTTCCGAGCCGGCAAGACCCTGCTCAGCGAGATCAACAATCGCCGCGCAGGACCCCTCGCATCAGAGGCTGCTCAGCCGACAAAAGACCGCCCGATGGTCCAATCGACCTCGGTCGGCGGCGCCGGCCGGTAACGTCGAGAAGTCGAAGCTCGCGTCGAATGTCGGATCACCGAGCACCTCGCAGCGACCGAGAGCGAAGTTCGACAACACGTGATCCTCGCCGCCGCGCTCGGTCGTCGTCGTCGAAATCCGTCGACCGTCGAGCCCCCGCGCGTCGTGCTCCGTCAGCAGCCTGCCAACGCCGACCATCGCATCCCAGTGAGCCTTGGCCTGCGCGTGAATCTCAAGATCGCTGTCGAAGCTGAAGTCACCCAGGACCAATGACTTCTGACCGGGGGCCACGAAGGCGAACGCCTGGTCGAGTTGGCCAATCCGACAGGCCTGTCCGGCGAAGTAGCGGCCCGCGCCGATGCCGCCCCCGTTGAGGGCGACCGCCACGACTCGCACGGGGCCGAACGTCGTCTCGACCTCGACGAACGAGGCGCTGCTCTCGTCGTCGCAATGCTCCTCGTCACAGCCCCCGCCCACGAGGTCGCACTCCGGGAGCGGCAGGAGGGCGGTCTCCATGGGAACCTCCGAAATCATCGACGCCATCGCCGACGCCAGCGTCCCGAAGCCCCGGCGAACGCCCAGACATGAGGTCCTCTTCCGGCCATCGCAGACGACCGCGTAGCTCGGCCCGAGGAGACGGGAGACCGCGTCCGGTCGGCGGTCCGCCTCGAAGCAGGTCCGCGCTGGGTCTTCCTCAATGAAACTCGAGCAGCTCTCCGGCGGAAGAACCTCCTGAAGTGCCACGAGATCGGGCTCCATCGCCCGAACACGAGCGCCGATAAAGTCCTCGTACTCGGCGTTCGCGACTCGACGAAGGTAGTGAACGCTGTTGACGTCGTCCGGATCCGGGGCGAGGAGCCGGGTGCCGACGTTGAGCGTCATGATGGTCAAGTTGCTTGACGAGTCCGCGTCTTGGCCCGCATCCGCGATCACCTCGCTCGTCGCGTCCGGTTCGGCGTCCGACACGTCGACGTCGCCCGGCGCGGCCCTGTCCGCGAGCTCTACCACCCCAACGTCGTCGTCGATCGCGAACTCCAGCGCCGGTCCGTCGGGCTGGCAGGCCAGGAGGAACATCCAAGCCATGGCATTCCAGAACGAGCGCGGGAGGGGCGAAGAACTCATCGATCAGCCGTCGAACCGATAGCCGACGCCGTGCACCGTGAGAATGATCTCCGGTGTCCGGGGGTCCAGTTCGATTCGCTTGCGGAGCTTGCTGATGTGCTGGTCCAAGGTCCGGCTGTTGGGCAGATGGTCGTAGCCCCAGCATTCCCGGAAGAAGTGGTCGCGATCAACTACCCGAGCCCGTTCGCGGTGGAGGAGGCTGAGAATCTGCACATCACGCAGCGACAACTCAATGACCTGCCGTTCGCGACGCGCCCGAAGCTCGGCGGGAAAGACGCAGAGGTCCCGCATCTCAAACTTGGCGCGCTGAGCGGCGACGGGTCCTCGCTCGAGGCAACGACGCGAGACGGCGCGAATTCGGGCGATGACTTCTTTAATACCGAAGGGCTTCATAATGAAGTCATCGGCGCCGAGTTCGAGGCCGAGCACGCGGTCAATCTCCTCGGACTTCGCGCTGATGAACAAGATGGGCATCGTTCGATTGCGACGCCGGAGCTCGCGACAAACGTCGTAGCCGTTCAACGCAGGCATCATGATGTCGAGCAAGACGATCTCCGGATCAACGGCGTCAACCGCGTCGAGCGCCGCGCGGCCATCGCTGGCGACCGTAACCCGATAGCCCTCGGCCTCAAGCACCTGCCGCAGGCCCTCGGCGATGTGGGGGTCATCCTCGGCGACCAAGACTCTCATCCGGCGTTCGCCTCGACTTTCATCCGGCGTTCGCCTGGACTTTCATCCGGCGTTCGCCTGGGGGGGGGCGAATCAAACGTGAACTCGAAGTGGGCCCCGATCCCCGACGGGCTTTGCAGGTATCGAACCTCCCCACCATGAAGGCGGGCGAGATCTCGGGCGATGGTCAGGCCGATCCCCGTTCCCGTCACGCCCTCGCTCAAGCGATTGTCCAGCCGCACGAAGGCGTCAAATACGCGCTCCACATCGGCCCGCGGCAGGCCCGGGCCGCGATCGGAGACAACGATGCGCGTCCGCGGAAGAACCTGCTCGAGCTGGACTTCGACAACACCCCCTCCCGCACCATATTTCTCGGCATTGCTCAGCAAGTTCCCGAGCACCTGCCCGACGACATCGGCGTCGATAACCACCCGCGCCGGCGCCGCCCCGAGCTGCTCCACCTTCAGCCCGCGGCTGGAGAAGGACGGGGCAAAAGCCGAAAGCACCTCGGCCACCACATCGTCGACGACGCAGGGGGTCCGCCTGAGCCTGGGCTTCTCCCGCTGCGAACGAGCGAACATCAGGACATTGGCGATCATCCTCGACAAGCGCGTGCTCTCGTGGACGACGACCGCCAAGTGGGCGCGGGCCGGCCCCGACACCTCGTCGTTGAGCTCGCCGATGCTCTGCTCGAGGAGCTCGGCATAGAGCCGTATATTGGTCAGGGGGGTCTTGAGCTCATGGGAGACCTGGTTGACGAAGCTGACCCGCTGCGAGGCCTCACGGAGTGCTCGACCGCTCTCTCGCATGACGCTGACCGCGACGCCGACCAGCACCAGCGCCACGGCCCCAGCGGTCGACCAGATGGCCCAGCGCCCGCCCCGAGTCACGGAGACAGGGAGGTGAGTGCGCAGGGTCCATCCGGTGAA
>SHZC01000081.1:0-10000 GCA_009692505.1 Myxococcales bacterium | reverse complement strand
CCATCTTCCAAGGCTAAATACTACCTGGCGACCGATAGTGGACAAGTACCGTGAGGGAAAGGTGAAAAGCACCCCGACGAGGGGAGTGAAATAGACCCTGAAACCGTATGCCTACAAGCAGTTCGAGCCCAATGGCCGGTGTAAATCGGCAAGGGGTGAGAGCGTGCCTTTTGCATAATGAGCCTGTGAGTTGTCCTACGTAGCGAGGTTAAGCCGTTAGGTGTAGCCGTAGCGAAAGCGAGTCTGATAAGGGCGAGCAGTTGCGTGGGGCAGACCCGAAACCGTGTGATCTACCCATGGTCAGGTTGAAGCGCGAGTAACATCGCGTGGAGGACCGAACTCACTAAGGTTGAAAACTTAGGGGATGAACTGTGGGTAGGGGTGAAAGGCCAATCAAACTCGGAAATAGCTGGTTCTCCCCGAAACATATTTAGGTATGGCCTCGGGCGGTCTCTGGCGGAGGTAGAGCACTGAATGGGTTAGGGGCCTTACCAGGTTACCAACCCCAATCAAACTCCGAATGCCGCTAAGAGTAGCCCGGGAGACAGACTGCGAGTGATAACATTCGTAGTCGAGAGGGAAACAACCCAGACCGCCGGCTAAGGCCCCAAATTCCATGCTAAGTGGGAAAGGATGTGGGAGCGCACAGACAACCAGGAGGTTGGCTTAGAAGCAGCCATCCTTTAAAGAAAGCGTAATAGCTCACTGGTCTAGTGAACCTGCGCCAAAAATGTAACGGGGCTCAAGCATGGAGCCGAAGCCGCGGGCTCGCGAAAGCGAGCGGTAGGGGAGTATTCCAACGGCGATGAAGGTCGATCGACAAGAACGGCTGGAGCTTTTGGAAGAGCTTATGCAGGCATGAGTAGCGACAAAACGAGTGAGAAACTCGTTCGCCGAAAGCCCAAGGTTTCCTGGGCCAGGTTAATCCTCCCAGGGTTAGTCGGATCCTAAGTCGAGGCCGAAAGGCGTAGGTGATGGAAAGCAGGTTAATATTCCTGCACCATTCAGCATCCGTTGAAGCGAGAGGGGACGGAGAAGGATAGGTCAGCCGTCGTGTGGTAGTGACGGTTCAAGCAGGTAGGCGGAGCTCCTAGGACGCGTAGGCGACAAACGGGAGCTCTATACGCCGAGATGTGATGAGGAGGCAGCTTCCCTCGGGAAGCCGTCGAAACTGACTGACTCCATGCTTCCAAGAAAAGCCTCGCGCGGAGGTTGCTGGGTGACCGTACCGGAAACCGACACAGGTGGGCGGGGAGAGTATCCCAAGGCGCTTGAGAGAACCATGGTTAAGGAACTCGGCAAATTTACACCGTAACTTCGGGAGAAGGTGTGCCCTCCGTAGGTGAAGCGACTTGCTCGCGGAGCCGAAGAGGGTTGCAGTGAATAGGGGGTAGCGACTGTTTACTAAAAACACAGGGCTCTGCAAACTCGTAAGAGGATGTATAGGGTCTGACGCCTGCCCGGTGCCGGAAGGTTAAGGGGAGCTGTCAGGGGTAACCCGAAGCAGCGAACCGAAGCCCCGGTAAACGGCGGCCGTAACTATAACGGTCCTAAGGTAGCGAAATTCCTTGTCGGGTAAGTTCCGACCTGCACGAATGGCGTAACGACTTCCCCACTGTCTCAACCATGGACTCAGCGAAATTGAATTCTCGGTGAAGATGCCGAGTACCCGCGGCAAGACGGAAAGACCCCGTGAACCTTTACTATAGCTTGACAGTGAACTTCGGGATGTTCTGTGTAGGATAGGTGGGAGGCTGTGAAGCGTGGGCGCTAGTCTGCGCAGAGCCAACCTTGAAATACCACCCTGGGTATTCTGGAGTTCTAACTGCGGCCCGTCATCCGGGTTCAGGACACTGTCTGGTGGGTAGTTTGACTGGGGCGGTCGCCTCCCAAAAAGTAACGGAGGCGCGCGATGGTTCCCTCAGGCTGATTGGAAACCAGCCGTAGAGTGCAAAGGCATAAGGGAGCTTGACTGCGAGACCGACGGGTCGAGCAGGTACGAAAGTAGGCCTTAGTGATCCGGTGGTTCTGTATGGAAGGGCCATCGCTCAACGGATAAAAGGTACTCCGGGGATAACAGGCTTATCTCCCCCAAGAGTTCACATCGACGGGGAGGTTTGGCACCTCGATGTCGGCTCATCGCATCCTGGGGCTGGAGTAGGTCCCAAGGGTTTGGCTGTTCGCCAATTAAAGCGGTACGCGAGCTGGGTTTAGAACGTCGTGAGACAGTTCGGTCCCTATCTGCCGTGGGCGCAGGAGGTTTGAGAGGAGCTGTCCTTAGTACGAGAGGACCGGGATGGACGCACCACTGGTGTTCCGGTTGTCGCGCCAGCGGCATTGCCGGGTAGCTACGTGCGGAAGGGATAACCGCTGAAAGCATCTAAGCGGGAAACCCGCCTCGAGATTAGACCTCCCGGGCTTTATGCCCCTGAAGACCCCTTGAAGACTACAAGGTTGATAGGCCGGGTGTGGAACCCCAGCAATGGGTGAAGCTAACCGGTACTAATGGGTCGTGAGACTTGACCTCATGCCCAATCCCAAACGCGCCTCTTCTCGATACCCCCCTCTCACTCTACAACTTCAAAATCAGTTCTCAGTTTCCGGTGGCCATAGCGAAAGGGAAACACCCGATCCCATCCCGAACTCGGTCGTTAAGCCTTTCTGCGCCGATGGTACTGCACGGTGTCCCGTGTGGGAGAGTAGGTCGCTGCCGGGATTTTTATCTAAGAGAGCGTGAGCCCGTTCATTGGGCCTCGTCTCCACGTAGCCGGCAATCTGCTTAGCAGTTGTCGGCTTTTTTTTGCGCTAAGCACGCCCGAGCACCGCCGTTCAGGTGCGGAAGCAGGCTCGATAGACGGTGAGTCCGTCTCGCTTGCATACGCGCTCCCGGCGCGACAGGACGCCGACCTCCTCTGGAAGTTCGGCTTGGGTCCAGGCGCCAAAGAGTCCGTTGGCGGCGCTGAAGTATCCGGCCACGTCGGTGGCGAGGTAGAGGTCGCCACCCGGGCGGAGCACCCTCTTTACGTCTGTGACGAAGGACTCAGTAATCAAGAGTCGGCGTTCTCGTTTCTGGGCCACCCACCATGGAGTCGGGAAGAGGACTTCGACTCGAGTGACACACGCATCTGGGAGCACCGCTCCAAAGACAGTGCGCGCGTCTGCCCGGAAAACGCGAAGGTTGTCAGGACAGTGGGGGGCTACGCGCGACACCTGCCGCTCCCGAACTTCAAGTCCCACGAATCGGGTATCCGGATTCTGATGGGCCTGGGCGAGAAGGCGCATCCCATGATCGAAGCCAATCTCCACGACGACTCGTTGCGGTCCGGCGATGAACTCGATCATGGACTCGGCTTCGGCGCGATATTGGGGTTGCTCGAAGATCCGACTTCCGCCCATCGCCCCCCGAATCCCCTCTCCCGGATTGCGGGGCTCGAGGAGCCGCCAGCCCATTTTCAAAGCCTCTTCGGTCGGGCCGCCTCGCGCGCGGCGAGGCGATCGCTTATCGTCCTCCGCATTGTCGATACTCGTTGGGGGGTCCTCTCGATGATTCAAGCGCTCGTGTCTCCTTTGCTGGCCACCATGACCGATCGAAAGTTGAGGGGCCAGTGGTGCACCGCCCTCGGCATGTTGTCGTTGCTGACCGGAAACAAGATGACGGCGCTCGGCTTGATCGCTCAGGGGGCTCGGGATCTCGAGGCCGAGTGGCGTGTGGCTCACCCCGACTTCCAAGGGGGGGTCGCCGAGCGCTGGCGGCTCGCGATTGAGTTCTATGAGGCCACCCATGCGAACAAGGCGAATCGCCTCCTCCATGTGATCGGGATTCCGATCATCGCTGGTGGGACCACCGGCCTCATCATCTTCCCCAGATATTCGCCGCCCTGGGTCTTGTCCGCGGGCTCATTCACGTTCGGATGGGTGCTGAATTTCGTCGGTCACGGCGTCTTTGAGAAGAACAAGCCGGCGTTTGCGGATGATCCGCTCTCGTTCCTGGCCGGACCCGCATGGGACCTCATGAACTTGAAACGCGCGCTCGCGGGTGGCGAGATCAGAAGCGCGGGCGGGTCGGCATGAGGTCGAGCTGTCTCTCGTCTGTCCTCCTGATCGGGTTGACGGTTGCTGCACCTTCTTGCCTGAGCCCAAGTGACGACGGCGCCCAAGAGGCAGAGTCGGATTTGGCTGGGGCGTCTGAGGATTCGCGGTCTGCTGATGGGGCGGGGGCGGCTTCGGACGGAGGAGCCCTGGCGGATCTCGGTACAACTCCGGATGACCTGGCGGTTCCTGTTCCACCGACGCTTCCTGATGCCCGTATCCCCGAGAGTGATGGGCCAGACGTAGCAGCGCAGTCCGATGCCCATGCGACCGGCCCCGATGAGGACGGCGACGGACTTGCGGACGCGGAGGACAACTGCCCACGCGCATCGAATCCAAGCCAACGGGACGCCGACGAAGATGGCCTAGGGGACGCATGCGACCACGGCGACGCCGACGATGATGGGGTGTCCGACGTGGAGGACCTCTGCCCAGCGGACACTCTTCCGACTGCAGATCAGGACGGCGATCTTGTGGGCGACCTCTGTGATCTCTGCCCCGACACGGCCGACTTGGACCAGAGGGACATAGACGGGGATAGGATTGGCGAGGCATGTGAAATTCCGGGGGACGACGACGCGGACGGGACGCCCGACGGCCAGGACGACTGCCCGCACGTGGCGGATTCCCAGCAGCAGGACTCGGATGGTGATGGGCTTGGAGACGCCTGCGACGACTGTCCCAGCGCGGCTGATCCGGGTCAGCTGGATGGAGACTCGGACGGGCTCGGAGACGCCTGCGATCCCTGCCCGGGGATCAGTTCTACGCAGGCGAGCCACGAGGATGTAGATGGCGATGGGTCGCCCGTATGTGCCGGTGATTGTGACGACCGTGACTTCGACCGTTTCAACGGTCAGTTGGAGCGCTGCAACGGGCGCGACGACGACTGTGACCCGTCAGTGGACGAGGCGTTTCCCACCCTCGGCGAGGCCTGCCGAGACGGCGTTGGTCAGTGCGTGGTGGAAGGCCGCGTCAGCTGCAACATCGACGGTGACGGGGTCGTCTGTGATGCAGTCGCTCTATCGCCGGCACCGTATGATCATTGCGCCTTGCCGGGGGACGACGACTGTGACGGGCGGACCGACGAGATGTTCCCGCCTCTGGGTCAGGCCTGCGCGGTGGGACGCGGCACCTGTCGCCGGGAGGGGGCCTACGCCTGTCGCCCGCAGACTGGCTTATCGAACTGCGATGCGGTCGCCGGGCCCCCTTCTCCGGAGAGATGCAATGGGGCGGACGATGACTGCGATGGGCTCTCCGACGAGGACCTTGGCACTCAGGACTGCGGGCAGGGGCGATGTGCTCGGGAGATCCAGGCGTGCAACGAGGGTGTATCCGCCGTCTGTGACCCCAACCTAGGGTCCGTGCCGGAGGTGTGCAACAGCATGGACGACGACTGCGACGGGCGCATCGACGAGGACCTCATCTGCGGCTCGGGGACCTGCGACCTACCCTATGTTCACCCCTCCGACGGGTCCGCTCGCGTCTATCATATTCAGTCGACGAATACTCAGATGGGGAGCTGCGGAGGCGCCGGGGTGGATCACGTCCTCCAATGGACGGCCCCCCACGCCGGGCGCGTTCGATTCAACAGCGTCACGGACTACTGGCCGTCAGTCCTTATCCTACGCGAGGGGACCTGCAACGCGCGAGGTCGGGAGCTCGGCTGCGACCGTGAAATTGGACCCTGGCCAACCAACGTCGTCGAGCTCGACGTCGCGGCCGGCTTGACCTACACGGTCGTCGCGGCGCACGACTTCTTTCCGGGTGACGTAATCTTGACCCATACATTCTCGGTGACTTTTCTATGAGCCGAGAAACCCTTCGTGCGTTCGCCGCCAAACTCCCCGGAGTCACGGAGGAGATGAAGTGGGGCGCGGATCTCTGCTTCTGTGTCCATGGGAAAATGTTCGCGGTCTATGGGGTCAATGAGGGCGGCCTCTCGTTCAAAAGCGATCCGGAGACCTTTGCGGCACTCTTGGGCATCGAGGGGATCGTCCCAGCGCCGTATGTCGCAAAGTATCATTGGGTCCTGCTGCAGGATCCGTGGCCGCTGAGCCCCGAGGAGCTCGCCGCTCACTTCTCGGCGGCGTACCGTCACGTCGTGGCCAAGCTCCCGAAGAAGGTGCAAGACGAGCTCAGCCGACCGACTCGGGCCGTGGCGACCGAGAAGAAGGCCAAGCCCAAGACCAGGCGATGGTAGAGGGTCACGGGGCCGAGGCCGCGCATGGGACTCCATCCGCGCTTGTGATGTGCGCGATGGCGACCGGCTCAAGGCCATCTGCGGGAAGCGTAATCGTCTCCCGGTAGGCGATGACATCGTTACAGAAGACGACGAGCGTGGCCTCGATTGGGAGGATCTCAGCCCCCGGATCCGCCACGCTCGCGCGAACTTCATAGGGGCCGTCGGTGGTCGAGCTCAGGCCCGAAATCGTCACCGTTTGCGTGTGGGGCACCTCGACGTGAAGGCAGGCGTCTCCGTCGGGCCAGCTGGGGTCGGGGTTTTGGGGGCCACAGCGCAGCGCCTCATCGGGCTGGCTTGAGTATACCGGGGGCACTGCCTCGAGCCGCACGTCGGCGTCGGTCATGTAGGTCAAGGCGATGCGCGCGGTCGTCAAGGAGGCGTCGAGGACCAAGGTGGCGTCGGCTGGTACGTCGTCGCCGCAGGGGCCCACGCCGCCGTCCGCGCTGAACACGCGGAGCTGGATGACGAATCGCCCAGCGACATCTGGCCAGAAGACCGCCGTGCTCGTCTGGGGGTTGTCAGCAACGGCACCGTCGTTCGGCCTTATGGGGTTGGGGCCAAGGGCTTCGACGACCTCGGAGGTCGACCCATTCGGCCTGGCAGTGACGGCCCACTCAAAGCGGACGACGTCGGCCCCGTCTGGATCCCGCGAGTCCGCGCCGTCCAAGATGACGGGCCCTCGCACCTCTACGACCGCCGGCTCCGAGCGTGCGATTGCGAGTGGGCATCGGTCTTCGATCGCGGAAGCCCCAATGGCGACACGCGTCACCGGAGTCATCGCGTCGTTTGACTCAATGAGCAAGACCGCTTGGGTCGAGCCTTGTCGACGCGCGCCATACGCAATTTGGACCTCGACGGCGCCGGGACTGGCCCCGGGGCGAACGACGGCCGGCAGCGAGGGCCCCAGGACTTCGAGAACAGCGAGAGCGGCGTCGTCTGCGTCTTCGAACTGGATTCGACGGACCTCGACGGCCTCGTCGCCACAGGTTGCCAGCGACAGCGTGCCCTCGGTCGTGGACCCGATCGCCGCGACAAGGTCGAGGGAAGCGGGAAGGACACGAAGGCAGGGGCCGTCGAAGAAGTTGCCGCGAAGGGTGACGGGCTCGACCCGGTCGTCGCAGGTCACCGACAGGGTCGCCTGGTCAGAACCGACGTCGGACGGGCGATATTGAAGCAGGACCTGGGAGTTCGCCCCCGCCGCGAGGCCATCAGCTCCACCTTGGATGACCACTCCGAAGTCCGATGAGCCCTCTATGCGGAGCCCAAGGGACGGGAGCGCCGCACCGCCCAAGTTGCTTAAAACCAGCGCCAGTCGTCGGACCTCGCCGACTGCCACGCTCCCGAAGTCGAGGTCGGTCGGGCTGAGGCTGAGACCCCCACAGGTGGTGAGGCGGGCGGGTCCGTCGGCGGTCGCGTCGAGCTGTGGGGCCGAGTCCGGCTGGTCGGCTCGCCCACCGGCGGCGTCAAGGAGCGGTCCCCCCGGGTTCGCCGACTCGATGCAGGAAAAGCAAAGGCCCGCGGCAACGAAGAGGTCAAGTCTCATGATTCAGGGCCTCTCGGTGTGAGGTTCGAACCCGGCGGAGGCACCGATGCCTCGGACTCGCAACCTCATGGGGACTGTAGACGGGGCATCGTGTCGGGCAGTCTTGGGCGTCTGCCGTGGTCCCGTCAATCGGGCCCGGCATTAACGCCGAGCCAAAACGAAGCCAGGGCCCCGACGACGCGCGTAAGTTCATGCAAGTCGACGGGTGCGCATGATGACCACGGGCTGGAGTCGCGTGATTCGACGGCCTCCGCAGAAGCCGGTCTCGCTCAGGGCGATGCGGGACAGACGCTCGTCGGTGCGGCTGTCTTTGACGAGGAGAAGGTGTAGGGGCGCCTTCACGTGAGGACCTCGGGCAGGGTGAACCGGAAGGTCGCACCGCGTCCGACCTCGCCTTCCGCGTAGATCCGCCCGCCGTGGCGGCGAACAATCCTATCGACGATGGCCAAGCCGATGCCCGTGCCTTCGAACTCGGCCTCGCCGTGCAGTCGGCTCAACGGCTTGAAGAGGCGATCCGCATAACGCGCATCAAAGCCTGCGCCGTTGTCCCGAACCAAGAAGAGGTGCGCGGTAACAGGCGCAAGGCACTGACCTCGACGTGCGCTGAGGTGGCCTTTCGCGTGAACTTCCAGGCGTTGCTGAGCAGGTTCGTCAACGCGCTGCGCAGGAGCCCCGGATCGCCGGTCACGACGAGCAGCGGCTCGACGGTGAAGAGGACCACGCGCGTGGGCTCGGCCGCCGTGCGCACCTCGACGAAACGCGGCCCCGCCGCCGCGCGCTTCGAGGACCTCGGTGCCTCACCCAGCCGAACGCACCAGCGACGCAGGCCGTCCAGAGCCACGCCCTCACGCTCGGCGAACACCCGCTGCGTCTGCCCGCTGTGCTTCCATGCACGGACCGTTGCGACCCAACGGGATCGCCGCTCCTCGTGGAAAACCATCGTCGTCTCCTGTGCGTGTCGTCCGCACCGGAGCGTTGCAGGGGGCGGACGGTGGGGGTAGGGCGTCGTTGGCCGAACGCATACACGGCATCTTCATGGACCCCTCGCGGACGAACCCGAGCAAGTCACGGGCGCCCTTGGAGAGTTCATCGCCGTACCGGCTAAGGACGAGGTCTCTGGGGCTTTCAATCGTCCCCAGCGGCGCGCGCAGACCGTGGGCGATTGAGTAGCTGAACGCCTCGAGCTCCGACTTCGCTGCTCGCTACTCGAGGTTGGCTTGCGAGAGCTCGTCGGCAAGAGCCCGGCGGACCTTGGAGAGCTGGACCTGGGGGCGGACCCGGGCGATGAGCTCGAGCGCGCTGAAGGGCTTGCAGACGTAGTCGTCCGCGCCTTCGTGGAGGCCCTCGATGGAGGCCTCCTGGCCGGTGCGCGCCGAGACGAGCACGACGGGCAGGGTCTTGAATCGCGGGTCCGCACGGAGCCTTCGAAGCAGCCCCAGGCCGTCCAGGCGAGGCATCATCACGTCGCTCAAGACGAGCTCCACCGGTCACGAGTCGATGACCTCCCAGAAAGTACGGGGGGAGCAGCCGCTTGAGGTCGGCTCTCATGCCCGCGTTGTCGTCGACGACGAGGATCCGCGAAGCTTGGGTCGAGGCTTGAGGTTCGAGGGGCTGCATGGCCGGCTCGGGGGCGATGGGCTCGAAGGTCATGTCGCCGAGCCACTGAGAGGCTTCGAGGACGAAGGGCGCGGCCCCCACGGCGGCCTCGGCGACAGGAATCAGCACCGTGAAGGTCGAACCTTCACCCTCCGTGCCCTCGACCGAGACCTTGCCCCCATGAAGCAGGGCGAGCTCGACGACGAGCGCCAGCCCGATGCCCGTCCCCTCATGGCTGCGACCCGAGACGCCGGCGACCCGATGGAACCGCTCGAAGACCCGCGGCAGCTCGGCCTCAGGGAGCCCGACGCCGGTGTCTCGGACGACGAGCGCCAGCTGCCCGCCCTGCCGGTTCAGGGAGACGGAGATCTGTCCACGCAGCGTGAAGAGGTTGAGGACGATCTTCTCCCACATCCTGCGGTCAACGAGGACCAGTTCCTTGATCGCCTCACAGTGGACGACGAACTGGAGACCGGCGCTCTCGACGAGCGAGCGAAAGGTGCTGGCAAGGTTAGAGGTGAGGCCCGCCA
>SHZC01000080.1 GCA_009692505.1 Myxococcales bacterium | reverse complement strand
CCCTTCGCGCTCCGTTGGTTGTCTACGCGGCGTGCGATCTCAACGGCTGCGCTCGCCGTGAAGTCGTAGCCCTCGGGCGTCTGCATCCTCGCCGCGGCGGTCCGACCCTCGGCATCCGTGACCTCGCCGTAGATCCAAAAGGCGTCGCGGTCACGCGCCTCTTTGGGGGCCCCCTTGGCGAAGGCCTCTACGAGCCGCTGTGCGACCGCCTGCACCGGCCTGGTCGCCAGGACCGGTCCCATCAAGCCGAGGGCCCTCATCGCGATCCGCAGCGCCCGCGGATAGGCCGCGAACACGTCGATGTCCGGGATCCCAGTCGTATGGAAGGCGGTCGACACATCCCCCCAGGGCACCGAGGCGCAGGTCCGCCGTCCCGCGCGTCCGCCGAAGTCGAAGTCCCGAATCCGCGCACCGACCGGCTCGCTGACGAGCTGTCCGCCCCGTCGGACGCAGCCGGGCCGGTGCAGGTTCCGGCGCATCGTCGTCGCCGTGCCGTGGGAGAGCGTGCCGTTGGTGCATAACGCGAGCGTGAGCTTCGTGGCGGTGGGCAGGCGTCGCTTCAGGTGGAGCGCCAGGCAGTCGGTCGGGACCACGTCGAGCCCGACACCCGGCATGAGGAGCACCCCTGCGGCCGTGGCCTCGGCTGAGCGCGCGAAGGCCGCCTCGAAGACGGTCAGCTCGCCCGTGATGTCGAGGTAGTGGACCCCTCGTCTGAGGGCGGCGTCGATCATGGCCGCAGACGTCAATTCGAACGGGCCCGCGCAGTGGAGCACCACTTCGACCCCCTCAAGGCCAAGGTCGAGCGCCGCCGGATCGTCCAAGCCGAAGACCCGTGACGGCAGCGCCAGGGTACTCGCAAGGGCCTCAGTTCGGTCCCGGTCACGCCCCGCCAGGATGCAGGGCAAGCCCGTACGCGCGGCCTCGGTGGCGATGAGCTCGCCTGTGTATCCATAAGCGCCGTAGATGAGCACCGTCATTTCACACCATACTACACCCCATGCCCAACCTGACCCAGACCTTCTCCGGAACCGCCGACTACATCGCCTCGCAGGAGCTCATGGAGGCCGTCAACGTCGCGCTCGCGCTCGAACGACCCCTGCTCATCAAGGGCGAGCCCGGGACCGGCAAGACCCTCCTCGCCCGCGCCGTCGCCGAGCAGCTCGGTCGGCCCCTGCTCACCTGGCACGTCAAGTCGACGAGCCGCGCCGTCGATGGCCTCTATGTCTACGACGCGGTCTCACGCCTGCAGGACAGCCGCTTCGGCGACAAGAACGTGCAGGACATCCGCCAGTACATCCGCTTCGGCGCCCTCGGTCGGTCGTTCCTGGCCGAGACCCCGTCGGTGGTGCTCATCGACGAGATCGACAAGGCGGACCTCGAGTTCCCCAACGACCTTCTGCACGAGCTCGACCAGATGGCCTTTGAGGTCGTGGAGACCGGCGACTCTCACCGCGCCAAGGTTCGACCTCTGGTGATTATTACGAGCAATAACGAGAAGGAGCTGCCCGACGCCTTCCTCCGTCGATGCATCTTCCACTTCATCGCGTTCCCGGACGCCGCGTTGATGGCGCGCATCGTCAAGGTGCACCACCCGAAGGTGCGGCAGGTCCTGCTCGACGAGGCGATGGCGAGGTTCTACTGGCTGCGGAACCTGCCGGAGCTCCGGAAGCGCCCGTCGACCTCGGAGCTCATCGACTGGCTCGGGGCGCTGATTCGGGGGGGGCTCGACGAGTCTGAGCTCTCGGCCCGAATCCCCTTCCTGGGGACGCTCCTGAAGAAGGAACAAGATCTCGACTCGGTGCAGAAGCGGGGCCGGGGCTGGACCAAGCATTGACCGACCAGCCAAGACCAGAGAGCGCGCCGAACGAGGCTCTGTTCCTCGAGTTTTTTTACCTGCTTCGCAAGGTCGGGGTGCCGGTCACCGCGCGCGAGTGGCTCACGTTCGTCGAGGCCATGTCGCTGGGCCTCGTCGCCGCCGACTTGAACCGCTTCTCGGCCATCGCCCGGGCCACGTTGATCAAGCATGAGCGGTACTACGACCTCTTCGACCAGTGCTTCACTCACTTCTTCCTCGGCGCGGCGCCCCCGACCGGCTTAGTCAAGGCGGTTGACGACTGGCTGAACGACCCCCGGCAGATGCCCCAGCTGACGCCCGAGCAGCTCGAGGCGCTCGAGAAGCTCGACCTCGAGGAGCTCCGGAGGCGCTTCGAGGACACGTTGCGCGAGCAGGATGAGCGACACGAGGGCGGCAACCGTTGGATCGGGACGGGCGGCACGAGCCCCTTCGGGAACAACGGCCAGCACCCCGGCGGCATGAGGGTCGGCGGGGAGAGTCGCAGCAAGTCCGCGGTCCAGGTGGCGGCCCAGCGCCGCTATCGCGAGTACCGCAACGACCTGGTGCTCGACACCCGCCAGATGGGCCTCGCGTTGCGAAAGCTCCGCAAGCTCGGTCGGGACGAGGCCCGCACGGAGTTGGACATCGACGAGACGATTGAGGCCACCGCGAAGAACTGCGGCGACCTCGATCTGGTCTTTCGACCCCCTCGGGACAACCAGCTCAAGCTGCTCTTGCTGATGGACGTGGGCGGCTCGATGGATCCCTTCGCGATGCTCGTCAGCCGCTTGTTCAGCGCGGCCCACGCGACGAGCCACTTTCGCGAGTTCCACGCGATGTACTTTCACAACTGCGTCTACGAGGCCGTCTACAAGTCCGCGCGCCTCATGGACGGGATGAGCACGGTGGAGCTCTTGCGCTGGCTGCCGCCGGACACCCGACTCGTCATCGTCGGGGACGCGCACATGGCCCCGTATGAGCTGACCGCCCGGTTTGGCGCCATCGACTACGGCTACGACAACGACGAGCCCGGCTTCGTCTGGCTCGAGCGACTGCGGAAGCACTTTCGCCACTGTGCCTGGCTCAACCCCATGTCCCGCCGAATGTGGGCCCACCCGACCATCCAGCTCGTCTCGCAGATCTTCCCGATGTTTGAGTTGACGCTCGCGGGGCTCGAGGACGCGGTCAAGCAGCTGTCGAAGCCGGCGCCGATCTAAGACGGCGGCTTCGTCTTAGTGGGGCCGTCGCGTTCGACGACGGGCGGCGGCGATTACGAAGAGGGCGACGAACCCGAACGGGGCGCCGAGACCGCGACCGGCCGCGGAGCATGCACAGCCGGTGTCGGCCGTGGACACGGCGAGCCGGTTACTGCCGTCGGAAGAGGCGGAGAGATCGGCACCGAGGTCGTCGGCCCCGGTGTCGGCCCCGGTGTCGGCTCCGGTGTCAGGGAGCCCGTCCGCGGCTACCGGAGCGGCGTCCAAGACGTCGTCGCCGACCGCGAGGTCTGAGGCCTGACCGTCGTAGGGCCCGTCGTCCGATCCAGCCTCGGCCCCAAATTCGGGCAGGACGACATCGGCATCCGTCTGGGGTCCGAGATCGACCTCGGTGCTGTCCGATCCACCCGCGTCATTGAGGTCCGCCTCAGGCATCACGACATCCAAAGCCCCCGCGTCGCCGGGCGGGGCGGCATCAACGAGGCCCAGATCGGCGAGACGTTGCTCCGCGACTGTGAAGCTGAACACGGCGGATGCCGGGCTCAGCTCCCCGTCCGGATCCCGCGCGAAGGCTCTCCAGAAGTAACGCTGCCCATCGACGACCCCGAACTCCGAGCCCGCGACCGAGATCAAGCCATCGGGCCCGGCGACGAGTCCAACCATCGTGAAGAACGGCATCGCGAGCGCGGCGTCCGAGAAGACCTCAAGGCGGTAGGTCAGGCGATCGCCATCGGGGTCAACGGCGTCGCCGAAGATGAGCGCGAAGTCGAGACGGTCCACCTCGGAGGCGTTGGGCGGGGAGATCAAGGCGGGGGCCGCGGGCGGCTGATTGACGTCCGCGACGAGCACAAACGTGCGTCGAGGGGTCTCACCCGAGGTTTGACCCAGCTCGTCGATGGCCTCCGCTGAGTAGGCGTAGACCGGACCTTCGACCCCTCCGACGAAGGAGACGTCGATGTCCTCATCCGGCGCGCCGAGGAGGTCGTCGAAGGTGGCGATGGGCTCGACCGCGTCGTCGGCATGCACCCGGATGACATGAGTCAGGCGATCGCCGTCCGCGTCGAGCGCCCCCCGGATGCGTAGGCCGACGGGGCCGAGCGGCAGCCTCGCGGCGTCCCTGGGCGCGACGAGCGACGGCATCCCTGGAGCCTCGTTGACCCGATTGATTCGGAAGCTGACGCGGGCGAACGGTCCGCCCGAGCGGCCGTCACGCGCTTGGAGCCGGACGAAGTACTCTTGGTTCTCAAGGTCGACGTCCAGCGTCCGCGTGAGGACCTGATCGAAGGCCTCAATCGGAAAGGTCTCGTCGATGACCATCGTCGCAAAGCCCTCATCGGTCGCGACCTGGAGCACGGCCGTGAGGGGCTCGAGATCGGGGTCCGCCGCCTGTCGAAAACTCAGGACGACGGGGGACGCGGCGACGCGCTCAAACGGCAGCGGCGAGACGATGGTGGGCGCGAGCGGCACGCGGTTGAGCATGTCGACCACAAACGAGACGAGGCTTGAGCGCTCGCTCTCGAGGCCCAGTTCGTCGACGGACCAGACCTGCCAGAAATACTCGACCCCTTGGGCGAGGACCAGGCTCGTCCGCCACTGGGGCAGGTCGAGCGTGGCCTCGTCGAGTTGGACGGCGCCGGCCGCATCGGCGAAGATCGCGAAGGCGTACGAGACCGCGTCTCCCTCCGGATCGACGACGGGATCGACGGTCAGCGTCGGCTGGCTCTGGTCGGAGATGCCTAAGGGCGAGACCGGCTGAGGCACGGGCGGGGCCTCGTTTTCCTGGTCGACGAAGAAGGTCGCCACCGCGGACAGCGGCCCCCCGACATGGGCATCTCGGGCGCGGGCTTGCCAGTAGTACCGGGTGTTGTCGCGGAGCGCCTCTGGGAGCGCGGCCGTCGTCTCGGCGATCTCAATGGGCCCCTCGGGCACGTCGACGATCTCGGCGATCCGATGGACCAAGGCGACGTCATCAAAGAGCTCGAAGTGGTAGGTCAACGGCTCGCCGTCCGGATCGATGGCGTTGGTGACGGTCAAGTTGGGCTGAACATCGGCGATGCGGGCGCCCGCGGCGGGCGAGACGGCGACGGGTGCCGAGGGTCCATCGAAGACCGCGGGATCGCCCCCTTCGAGGCACTCTCGGGCATTACTCAGCCCATCGGCGTCGAGGTCCAGGGGGCCATCCGAGGCGTCGTTCGGATCGAGCCCCGCGGCGAGCTCACAGGCGTCGAGGGCCGTATCGCCGTCCGAGTCACTGGCCGTCGTGGTGAGCACGAAGGACTGTTCGACTCGTCCTCCGTCGCCATCATCGACCCGAATCGTAACGGGGTACGGCCCCGCGGCGAGGCCGATCTCATCCGGCGACCACTGGACCTGCGCGCCCACAAACGCCATGCCGACCGGCCCTTCGACGATCGAGTAGCTGAGCACATCGGCCCCGGGATCAACGGCCGTCACCGCATAGAGCCAGGGTAGATCGGCGGAGCTGATGAGGAGGCTCGGCTCGCTCGTGATCGTCGGGGCCACGTTGAGGACCTCGAGCAGCGTCTCGGAGACGGACTCCAGACCGGCGTCATCCCGAACGGTGACGAGGATCGTGAAGTTCCCATCGTCCGGGTACACATGGGTCGTTGCCGTGCCATCGAACGCCGGTGAGCCGTCGCCGAAGGTGATCGTGGAGGTGACGGGGTCGCCGTCGGGATCGGAGACGACGAAGTCGAAGGCGACCTCCCGGCCCTCATCGATCGCCGCCGGGATCTCGAGAACCACCGACTCCGGGCGCCGATTCGTCGGCCTCACTGTCCAGATGAACTCGGTCGTGGTCTCGCCCGTCAAGTCAGCGGCCGACACGGTGACGGCATAGACCCCGGCGGCCTCGTAGCTCAGCGTGCCGATGAGGCTCGTCCTCACAAGCTCCACCCCAGGCGGCAGGCCCACGGCGCTGAGGGTCACGATGTCGCCGTCCGGATCGCTCGAGAAGACGCCGATGTCCACGACGGCCCCCTCGGCGTCCTCGCGGTCCGCGATCTCCTGCAAAGTCGGGGGAGCGTTAGCAAGTCCAACTGTGAAGCTCACGAGGGCGGGCGCGGAGTCGAGTCGCCCATCGTTGGCCACAAACGAGAGCTGGTCGGGTCCGGTGTACCCGGCGTTCGGGCGATAGGTGAGCGCGGGCGCGTTCCCCATGAGCACACCGTGCTGCGGCTGGGCGGTGACCCGGAAGGTGATCGGACGGCCTTCGGGATCGGTGCCGGAGAGCACGAACGGGCGGGCCTGGTCCCCGCCAACAAGGAGCACCTGGGCCAGCGCGACGGGGGCACGGTTATGGACCACCTCACCGCGCGCGGCCAAATCGAGGCGGTCGTAGATCACCGCGTCGACGGCCGCGTAGCTGGGCACTTCGGGGGGCGCGGAGACGCCCCATTCATTGTCCAGGGCGAAGTTCGAGAGCGGTCCGCCGTTCGTGAATGCGTAGTTCGTGCCCGAGTGGCCAGAGAATCGGTTGCGGCCCCGAGACAACGTCAGCCCTCCGCCTGCGTCGATGACCGAGGCGTTGCCCGTGGTGCACAAGGCGTCGTCGTTGCGGTCAAACGTCGAGTCTTGCACCACGAGGGTGGGCGCGCCCGAGGCGACGACGCAGTCGGATGCGGGCGCCCGGCCGGCCCCGCCGAGCGCGAGGCGTGCGTATGAGATCCGGCTGTTCAGGGAGGCCGCCGTCAGCGTGATGCCGCCCCAGTCTCCGACGACGACCCTGGTGTTGCCGTCGTGTCCCGTGTCCCCGCCCACGCTGTCATCGAGGACCGAAGTCAAGACGACGCCCGCTTGCGCCGTGCCGTCGATGGCGAGCCGCCCTTGCATCGTCAGCCCCGTGTCGCGCGCGAACTTCACGATCACGCCCGGCTCAATCGTCAAGGAGCCTTGACTATTCACGATCGGCGTACTGTCGATGTAGTACGGCGGAGACAGGGTCCGGTTGAGGCGGAGGTTGGTGCCGTAGGTTCCGGTCAAGAGCGCGAGCCCGTTGATCCGCGACCGCGAGAAGTCGACCTCGGCGATCGTCGAAGCGATGCGGGGATCGATGCGGAGCGGCGCGCCGATGCCGAGGATGTGGCCCCCGTGTCGGATGTGGAGATGACTGATGTTCGACTGACCTTCTACGCCGTCGAAGTTGAGCTGTACGCCCCCCCAATCGGCGATGGTGGGCGTCGTGACGGCCCCGTCCCCATTGGTGTCGCCGCCCACGGTGTCATCGGTGAGCGAGGTCAAGATGATCGGCTGCTCGGCTGTGCCCCGAGCCTGGAGGCGGTTGAAGCGGAGGTCGGTCGCGCTGCCGCCGGTGAACTTCACGATGGTCCCGGGATCGAAGGTCGCGGTCAGGTTGGCGGCCGTCGAGAGATCACTCTCCAGCACGTAGGCCACGTTCGCCGC
The DNA here is from genome assembly GCA_009692505.1 of Myxococcales bacterium. Classification (GTDB taxonomy): domain Bacteria; phylum Myxococcota_A; class Bradymonadia; order UBA7976; family UBA1532; genus SHZC01. The sequence continues at coordinate 14,579 of SHZC01000080.1, read as the reverse complement.
CCTGAGCCGAGGGTTGCCGGCGATGATGCCGGGCACGACGCCGATGCCGTTGACCCGGTTGTTCTGGAGCACGAGGTGGTCGACGGTCGGCGAGACGAGGGGGTTGAAGCGCAAGGGGAACCGATAGACGCCGGTGACGATATTGCCCCCGTGTCGGATGACTACGTGGCTCAACCTCGAGCCCCCGACGTTCCCACCCACGTCGATGAAGATGCCGGCCCAGTCGGTGTTCGTCGGCACCACGAGGCCGTTGTTCGAGACATCGCCGCCGACCGTGTCGTCGTTCACCGAGGTGAAGACGATCGGCATCGCCGCGGTCCCATTCGCGATGAGATCCCCGGCGATCGCCAGCCCGATCGCCGCCCCGGAGAACTTCACGACGACGCCCGGATCGACCGTGAGGTTGTCGGCGACCCCGAAGCTCGTCGCGGTGTCGACCAGATAAGGCGTGCCGACGGCGGACATCCGTCCGGGGGCCACATACGCGAGCGGGTTGACCCCGATGGCCCGCACCCGTGTGGAGCTGAAGCGGATGTTCTCGGTGATCAATCCGGCGCGAAGATCGTGCCGAATCGGGTAACGAATCGCGTTGGCGATGCTGGCGCCGGCGTATCGAAGGTCGAGTCCCGTGAGCGACGACGGGAGCGCGCCACCCGGCGAGTCGATGGCCACGCCACCCCAGGCGCCGCCGACGATCGGCACGGAGACGCCGTTGCCCGCCGTGTCCCCCATCAGCGCGTCGTCGGTGAGCGAGGTCAAGGTGACAGGCTTGTCGAGCGTGCCCTGCGTGATGAGCTGACCTTGAACGAGGAGATCGTCGGTCGGGGCGTTCATCTTGATGACGACGCCCGCGTCGAGCGTCATGCGGCCGGCCGCGGCGATCGTGAAGTCGCCGTTCTCGATGATGTAGGGCAGGCCAACATGGGTCAGCCGGCCCGCCCCCGAGGTGGCGACGTCCCGATAGAGCCCGAGGCCGTTGAGCCGGTTATTGCGGAGCGTCAGCGAGTTGAACTCGACGCGCGCTTCCGGGTGGACCCGCAGGGCATGGCGCAGGTTCCCGGCCGCGGCGTTGCCGCCAAATCGAACCTGGAGGTGCGAGACGACGGAGGGCTGCACGTTGCCGTTCGGCGCGAAGTAGACGCCGCCCCAATCACTCGCCGCGGGTGTCGTGACCGCGAGGTCGCCGTTCGTGTCCCCGCCCACCGTGTCGTCGCGGACGGACGTGAAGCGCACCGGGGCCGAGGGGCTGCCTTGAACGTCGAGACGACCGTTGATGACCAAGTCCGTGGCGGCCCCTTCGAACTTGACGATTGAGCCGGCGCCGATGGTGAACGTGGAGCCGGCGCTGACCGTCAGATCCGCCGCGATGTGAAAGGGCACGCCGTCCCCGTCGAGGCCGATGTCTACCGCGTGGATACCGCTGATGACGCCCACGCCGTTCACCCGATTTCCGGCGAACCGGATCGACGATAGCGAGGTCAGCGAGGCCGGGTGGACGCGGATGGGGAAGAGCGACCCGCCGCCGCCGCGCCGGAACTCCGCGAACCGAATCTCTGCCGCGCCCGACGCGCCGATGTCCACGCCGCCCCAGGAGCTGACGACGTCCTCGCCGTTGGACGTGAAGACGATGGGCTGGTCGTTATTGCCGACCGCGATGAGCTCGCCGTTCCGGATGATGAGGTCGTCGGTGGCATCCTGAAACATGACGACCACGCCGGGCTCGATGATCAAGGTGGCGTCGACGGTGAGATCGTTGGTGATGAGCACCGGGCTCTGATCGAGCGTCCAAGTCTCATCGACCATCACGGTACCGCTGCGGGAGAGCACCGCCGCGCCATTGAGCACGCAGACGGCATCTTCGCAGTGGCGGGTGGTCGCACATCGGCCGCAGACGCCTCCACAGAGGTCGTCCCCGCACGCCCGGCCGAAGCAATCGGGGATGCAGGCCGGGCTCGTGGTGATGAAGAAGTCGAGCGGCGTGGCGGCCCGCCAACCCCGGGACCAATACTCGGCGCGCAGCCGATACGCCCGATCGGGGAAGCCCAAACCCAGGGGATCGAGCCGGGTGATGAGGTCCTGCGCGCGGATCTGGGCCGCCTCGTCCCAGCACGACAGGCCAATCTCCAAGACGAAGATGCCCAGGTCGTCGGTGCTGACCCGATGGGACCAGTCCTCGAGGCGCGAGATGGGATCCTCGAAGATGAGCTGCATCTCCGTGCGCGCCGGCAGGTGCTCTCCCTGGAAGGATTCGCAGCCCTCCAGATCGATGGGCACCGCCGTTGCGGCGATCTGACCCACGCGCGGCGCCCCAGGCTCCGACGTGCCATGGAGGTTCGCCCACAGGACCCGGCCTGGCAACGCGCCGTCGGCCAAGGTCATGCGGAGGGACCACACGCCCTGCCCGTAGACCCCATCAAAGGCGTCCCGAAGCTCGGGGGCCGGCGCGATGCCGAACATCCCTCCGACATCCGGCCCGAGGTCCATGGGCACGCCGACCTCGGTCCCATCCGGGGCGACGAGCGCGACACTCAAGGCACCGGCGTCTGGCACGGCGATGGAGAGGTCGAGCACCACGTCGCTCATCGTCCTGTTCGTCAAGCTCAGAAACGAGAGCTCCCACTGGGCTGTGTCGACCTCGAAGGTCGTCGTCTCTCCCGGCGTCAACAGCCCCAGCCCGTCGGCGAACGGCGTGACGATCGGCAGCGAGAACTGTGGGGCGAACGGCATCACCGGGGCGAGCTCCAGGCGCCGATGGGCAAAGACCTGACCGCCATCACCCGCCTGCTCGAGGGACTCCGCGCCAATCCGAAGCGCCGATCGCAGCTCAGCCGGCGTCATGAGGCCGGGGGTCGCGAGGCCCACGCTTTGGGGACTGGTAAAGGCCCTTGACTGTAAAACCGCAGCCTGTCCCACGGCGTGCGCCGCCGCCTGAGACGTGCCGTCCTGGACGAGCCCGCCCGCGGAGATCGAGACGCCGGGCGCGACGAGATCGAGGAGGTAGCTGACGTTTGTGAAGCAGGCGACCTCGTCGGAGACGGCCGCATCCCCGCACGGCCCGCCGACGAGGGCGTCGGTGTCAAAGACCGCGCCAATCTTGAGGACGTGGGGATCGCAAGCCGGTGCGGAGAGCGTCCCGAAGAGACCATCGTTGCCCGAAGGCGCGATCAAGGTCTTCCCGAGCTGCCCGCCCAGGGTCCGCAGCGCCGCGGACAGCGCGGATTCTGAACACAGCGTGACGTCCGGCTCCGGGGTCCCGGCGAACATGAGGCCGACCACCGCGACGTCGTTGTGGAGGGCAACCTCATCGAGGGCGAGGAGCGCCGCCGCCGACGAGATGCCAATCGCCCGCTGGCTCGGTGCCTCCGGGTCGTCGGCGAGCAGATGCCCGACGTTTAGGGTCCAGATGCGGGCTGCAGGCGCAATGCTTGCGACGATGCCCGCGATGTTGGTTCCATGGCCCGCCCCGGCCGCCAGCAACGGGGCATCGCCCGGTAGCGGTGGGGGATCGAAGTCGGACGGGAACGCGACGACGTCCGGATCCGAGGAGACGCACGTGAGCCCGGGGACTTCGTCGACGGGGAAGGTCGCGCAGTCGGCGAAGTTCGACGGCCGCTCGGGTCCGCGGATGATCCGGCAGGGCAGATCGGCGCCGTTGGCGACGTTGTGCGCGGTGACCTCGGCGCAGGTCCCGAAGGAGGGCAAGGTCGGCGATCGGCGAACGGCCGTGTCGAGCAGCGCGACGATTGAGCCGCGGCCCGCATTAACATCTCGATTTCGGAACTCAGACGGCTCCGCCCCGCTTTGGGCCCCGTCGATCCCGATGGCGGCGAGGGCGGATCGGGTGGCCGGTTCATAAACCTGGTTGACGAAAATCGCGCGCACGCCCGGCACAGAACGCAGCTTCTCGCGCTGGGGCTGGGAGACCCGAACCAGGAGGGTCGGCAGGTTCGGCAGCTCGGCGAAAACCGACGAGGCCGGCAGTGCGGCGCCCGCGAGGACTCGGACCTTCAGGGCCGACATCCGTGCGCGCCAGTCCGAGATGTACTTCAGGCGGGCGTCGTCGGTCGGCCGGCCAGCGGGAGGCTTTCCCAAACCCATGACCGACTCATCGAGCTCGACGATCACGAGGCTCGAGGCCGATGTCTCGGCGGTCGTGACCGGCCTGGCGGTCCTGCCCGAACTTGCGGTCTTACCGCTCGCAATGCTCTGGGTGGCAGGCTCCATGGGCGAAGGCTCGGTCGAATCACACGCGAGGGCCAAGAGCCCAGACACCCCCATCACGCCGCTGAGAACGATTCGCTGCATGTCTTTAACTCCTCATGGGGGTCTGGGTGTCACCTTGGCTCGGCGCGCAGGATAGCCATGGGAGGTCCGTGGTGAGAAGTTGTTCTGTGGCGTGTATGCTACCGATGCTGCGTTGTACGGGGGAGGTCATGTCGAGATCCAGCACCCTGAGTGACCTTATGATTCGGACGACGTTCGCGGTCTTGGCATCTGGCCTCGCGGCTTGTGGCGAAGGTGTCATGAACGCCGGGCCCTCGGCGGCGACGGAGGCCGAGGCCCCGGTCGGTGGTGCCGCCGCATCCCCCGGTGGGTCGGACACCGCGCCAGGCTCGATGTCACCCAGCCCCGCTCGCCCGCGCCCACGGCCGGCCGGCGACTTTGAAGCGAGCGAGCCGGTCCTCCCAAGGCTCACGGCGACCCAGTACCGCAACACCCTCGTCGGGCTCTTCGGCGAAGGTCTGCCGCGCACGCCCGTCGAACCGGACACCAACCCCTACCTCTTCTATTCGATCGGCGCGTCCACGACCGAGGTCTCCGAGCGAGGCGTGGAGCAATATGCCGAGGCCGCCGACCTCGTGGCCGCCGCTGTCTTTGACGATGCCGAGCGGCGCGCCGAGCTCCTGCCCTGCGCGCTCGGCGCGACCGACGAGACCTGTCTGGAGGTCTTCATCCGGACCGTCGGGCGACGACTGTTCCGCCGCCCCCTTGAGGAGGACGAGGTCGAGGGTTGGGTCACGCTCGCGAACGAGACCGCCGAGGGCGACCTCGATCGGGGCGCGGAAGGCGTCTTGACCGCGCTCCTGCAGTCGCCGCAGTTCTTGTATCGCGTCGAGCTCGGCGAACCGGACCCAGCGAAGCCCGGTGGCCCCTATCGCCTGACGTCGTTTGAGATGGCCGGCCGCGTGGCGTTCCTGCTCACGAACGCCGGCCCCGATGACGCCCTGCTCGACGCGGCCTCGCGCCTGGAGCTCCTCGATGAGGAGACATTGATCGCCCAGACCCAGCGCCTCCTCGGGAGCCCCCAAGCCCGGGTGGCCGTTCAGGACTTCTTCGCGCAGGTCCTCGATCTGTCTCGTCTTAGCCAGGTAGACCTCGATCCGGAGCGATACCCCGGCTTCGGTCCGGACCTCGTGCGGGCCATGGAGACTGAGGTCCGGCTGCTCGTCGATGAGCTCGTCTTCCGCAAAGGGGGCGACGTCCGGGATCTCTTTTCGCAGCCACGAGGGTATGTCAACGACGCCCTCGCGGCCCTCTATGGGGTCGAGGCGCCAGAAGCCACCGCGACGGCTTTTGTCCCCGTCGACTTCCCCGTGGATGTGCCGCGGGCGGGCCTCCTGACGCTCGGGGCTTTTCTGACCATGAACGCCCACCGGACCGAGACCTCGCCGACGCTCAGGGGGAAGTACGTGCGCGAACGGGTCCTGTGTCTCGACGTGCCGCCCCCTCCGGACGACGTCGATCTGGACCTCACGCCGAGGGAGAATGACCCGCCGACCCTGCGCGAGCGCCTCGAACAGCATCGGGTCAACCCGGTCTGCGCCGGCTGCCACGCGTACATCGATCCGCCGGGGTTCCTCTTCGAGCACTACGACTCGATGGGCCGGTATCGCGACGCCGTCGACGGCTATCCCATCAACGCCAAAGGTGACCTCGACGGTCAGCCGCTCAACAACGCCCTGGACCTCGCGAAGGTGCTCAGTCGGGACGAGCGCGTGGGCACCTGCCTGACTCGGCAGCTCTACCGTTATGCCCTCGGACGACTCGACGTTCGGGGCGACGCACCGGCCCTGTACGATCTGCACGAGGCCTTCGCCGCAGGCGGCTTCGAGTTTCGCGCCTTGTTGACCGCGCTCGTCGTGAGCCCGGCTTTTCGAACCGTCGCCGCCGCCGAGATCGAGGGTTCGCCATGATCATCCACCGACCCCCGCTGTCCCGCCGGACCTTCTTGAGAGGCACCGCGGCCGGGCTCGGCGTCGCGCTCGCTTTGCCTCCGCTCGAGGCCATGCTCGGTCAACGCGCGTGCGCTGACGTCGACCCCCGCCCGCCCTTCTTCGGACTGTTCTATTGGGCGAATGGCACGCCCTGGCACGCCGGCCACGGGGCCATGCAAGCGGCGCTCGGTCATGCCGATCTCTGGACGCCTCAGACAACGGGAGCGGACTACGCCCCCTCCGAGCTCCTTAGCCCCCTCGCCCGCCATCGCGTGAGCGTGGCCACCGGCTTGGAGCCTCACACCGAGGTGCCCCCGACGCCGGCCGGTCAAGACGACGGCCACATGCGCGGCTTCATGGTCGCGCTCACCGGCAATCGCATCCGTCCCGATGGCTTCGACCACCCCTCTCACACGCTGACGAGTCTCTCCCCAAGCCTGGACCAGGTCGTCGCGCGGCACCCGAAGAACCTCGTCTTCCCGACCCCGTTCCGGTCCCTCGAGGTGGGCATAAGCGGCGCGCGTTTCCACGACTACGGTCACTGGAACGCCATCTCGTACAACGGCCCCGACTCGACCAACCTGCCCATCCAATCGGCCGCCTCGCTCTATGATCGCCTGTTCGCCGTGGCCCCCGATACGAGCGACGCACGCCGACGAAGCAAGCTGCTCGACGCTGTGCTCGCTGACGCCGCCCGACTCCGGATCCGCTTGGGCACCCGCGACCGCCAGCGCGTCGACGCCCACCTCGACCACCTCCGCGCGCTGCAGCTCCGCATCGACAGCAGCGCCCCGGTCTGCCAAGTGCCCGGTCGGCCGGGAGACGGCGGCGATCTTCATCAGCGAACCCGCACCATGGCCGAGCTGCTCGCCGTCGCTGTGGGCTGCGGGTTGACGCGCACGTTCTCGTTCATGCTGACGTCGCCCGCGACCACCCACGTCTTCGACAACCTCGGCGTGCCCGATGGCATGCACAAGGTCTGTCACGACGGCGAGTGGGAATATGTCCGGGCGATCACGTTGCACCAGATGGAGGCCTTCGCGATCTTCCTCGACGCATTCGCGCTGCCCGGACCCGACGGGTCGTCGCTCCTCGACCGGGGGCTGGTCTACGCGACCTCCGAGTACGGCGAGGGCTGGCAACACAGCGTGAAAGAGCTGCCGGTGCTCGTGGCGGGGACTGCAGGCGGCCGGTTCAAAGCGGGTGTGCATACGCGCCTCCCGGGGGGCAACCTCTGCCGGGCTCAGCTGACGGTTCTCAACGCGCTCGGGCTGGACTTTCAATCGTTCGGCGAGAATGGTGGACAAACGTCTGAAATCATCCCCGAGTGGCTCGCCTGACGAGGCCGTGGATCTTGGCGGCGTCGCTCTGCGGCTGCGCGGGCGCGTTGTCGGCTGATCCGGTCGCCAACCGCGGCGACTCCCAAGGCGATGGGGTCTTGGTGGGGCCGGAGCGCCTTGATGGGGCCGTTCATGATGGGGTCGTTGACGATCTGCCCGAGTTGGATCAGCCCGAGCCCCCAGACCCGCTCTCTTGCGCGCCGCTCTCACCGTGCTCGGACACCTGCGTTGACCTGACCTCGGACCCTCAGAACTGCGGTCAATGCGGCCGAACCTGCGTTGTCCCCAGAGCCCAGGCGAGCTGCGTCGAAGGGGCCTGCGCCGTCGGCTCCTGTGACGTGGGGTACTTCGACGAAGACGGCGCGCTCGGGAACGGCTGCGAGGTGGAACGCCTGTGCATTCGCGGGCAGCCCTGCGCGACGCCGTGTGGGGGCACCGGGAGGACGGTCTGCAGCGGCGAGCAGCCCACCTGCGTCGTGCCGAGCGAGACCTGCAACGCGATCGACGACGACTGTGACGGTGCCTGCGACGAAGGCCCGGTCCCCTTCTGTCGGGTAGGCGTGCATCGAGGGGTCGGCGACGGCCATGTCTACTCGACCGATCTCGCTCTCGTTCAGACGCCGCCTTACAACGTTGAGCACGAGAACTTCTTCCAGCTCTACACCGAGCCCCGGGGCGGGATGCGCCCGGTCTTCCTCTGCCCGAAAGGCAACGGCCACCGCTTCTTGAGCTCGGACAACGCCTGTGAACTCGGCCGTGCGCCCGAGGCGACGTTGGGCTTCTGGGCAAGCTCGCCCTTATGCGGATCGACGCCGCTCTACCGGCTATACCGGGGAGCGAACGACGACCACTTCTATACGACGAGCGCGGCGGAGCGGGACAACGCGGTGGCCATCTATGGCTACCTCGACGAGGGGATCGTCGGTCATGTCTGGGAGTCGCCGTGACCCTGGACCTCGCGCCGAAGCTCGTCGTTTATCTCGCCGGGTAAGGGGAACCAACGCAGGGCCGCAGCACCCGGCGGTAGCTCGGGATCCAACGGTAGACCGGCCGCTCCGGCGGCGTTTCTCTCCCGCCTCGCCTGCTCGACGATCGCGTCGGCGAGGCCCAGGTAGGTGTGCAGGACATCCTCGGGCTCGCGACGGTGTACCGAGCGGTACTCCAGGTGACCGCGGCCATAGCAGATGTCCGTCAGGCGAACCCGTGGCAACGCGCGTCCGGCCCGGTGGCGCCACTCCCCGGTGTGCATGTCGAAGGTGTACTGCGGGAGGAGCCTCCAGCCGAACTTCGCGATCCACGACACCGCCTCGACGATGAACGTGAAGCAGGTCTCCGAGATGAAGTAGTTGAAGTTGACGCGCACCCATCCGGGCTTCACGCCCTCGATGCCGTCGACGATGGCGCACTCGAAGGCATGAGATCGCGTCAGATCGATGCCGAGGAGTCGGTGCCCGTAGGGACCCGCGCAGGAGCAGCCCCCGCGGGCCTGCACGCCGAAGACGTCGTTGAGCAGGGCGACCACGAAGTTGTGGTGCAAGAAGCCCTCGCCGTGGCGCACGAGGAACGAGACGATGGACAGCCGCCAGGCGTCGGGATTGCCGAGCACACGGAGGTTGGGCTCGGCCGACCAGACGTCGATCGCCCGCCGAACGAAGCTCCGCTCGAGCGCCTGGATGACGGTGTGCCCCACGGCCTCCTTGAGCTGAAAGACAAGGCCGGCGCGCACGCTCTCGATGATGGCCGGGGTGCCGCCTTCCTCGCGATGGACGGGATCGGCGAGGTATCGATGGTCAACCGGGTTGACGTAACTGACCGTGCCGCCGCCGGGAGAGGTGGGCACCCGATTCTGGAACAGCGCCTTCTTCGCCACGAGCACGCCGGGGGTGCCGGGTCCGCCGATGAACTTATGCGGGGAGAGGAAGATCGCGTCTTTGTAGAGCAGGTCCCCCTCGGGCTCTCCGTCGTGCATGTTCATCTCGATCTGCACGTAGGGGGCGGCCGCGGCGAAGTCCCAAAAAGACAGCGCCCCGTGCCGATGGAGGAGCCGGGTGATTCTCCGGGTATCCGAGCCGATGCCCGTCACGTTCGACGCCGCGGAGAAGCTCCCGATCTTCAGCGGCCGATCGGCGTATTCGATCAGGGCCGCCTCGAGCCGCGCGAGATCCACATGCCCGTCCGCGTCCTCGTCGATGGTCACGACGTCGGCGATGGACTCCCGCCAAGGCAGCTCATTGCTGTGATGCTCGAACGGGCCGATGAAGACCACGGGGCGCTCGGCGGCGGGGATGTTCGAGCGAAGCGACCAGCGCGCGTCGAGGTCGGCCGGGAGGCGCAGGTTGAGCACGTCGACGAGCTTGTTGATCGCCCCTGTCGCGCCGGAGCCGCAGAAGATCACGCAGTCGTGCTCGGCCGAGCCCCCGACCGCGTCCAGGATGATCCGCCGCGCATCCTCGCGAAAACGGGTGGTCTGGAGGCCGGTGCCGGAGGTCTCCGAGTGGGTGTTCGCGTAGAGGGGCATGACCTCCTCACGAATGAAGTCCTCGATGAAGCTCAGCGAGCGCCCGCTGGCCGTGTAGTCGGCATACGTCACGCGCCTCGGGCCGAAGGGGCCGTCGAGCACGGCGTCGTCGCCGATGACCCCAGCGCGGATGGTCTCTACGAGTCGACGGCGGGCGGTCAGGTTCTCATCAGCGTCCATGGTCCATAGTCATAGCGCAGACCCGCGCCGCGGACGAGGAGCTTCGAAGGTCAGGGCGCGTTGACTCTCACGACGGAGAGGGCCGCGCCCCCCACGACTTCGCCTTGACGATCGGACGCCTGGAGCTCGATCTCGTTCTCACCGAGCACGAGCGGCACGACGAGCTCGAAGGTCGTGTCGTCGAGCCAGGTGAGCAAGAGGGGTTCGTCGTCGCCCAAGCGATCCACCGTGGAGACATCGACCCAGGCGGTCCCCTGAAGGACGATCTCCGGATCGAAGGTCGATAGGGGCGCGCCGCCTCCGGTGGTGATCTCGAAGGCGACGCGAGGGATCGCCCGTTCCAGCGAGTCGGGCGCGCCTCGGGCGAGCCAGTCGGCGCGCTCGACGATGAACTGGTGGTGGGCGTCGAAGCGCTGGCCCGGCAGCAGCGCCAGGAAGTTGTCCCGCCAGCGCGACATATAGGCGTCGTTGTAGGTCGTCTGGAGGATGTCGTTGAGGTGTCCATAGAAGCGCCGGCGATGGCCCGGGACGGCGAGAATTCGGGCCAGATCCGCGCTGCCGACGACCGGCGAGCGGGGGTCGCCGGGGTAGAAGTCGAGGTCGTGGGGGAAGAGCAGCACGCGCCCGTCGTCGGGCCGGACGTAGAGCTGCGCGTTGTGCTGCGCGCCGGAGCCGTAGTGGTCGATGGCGCCGCTCACGGAGAGGAACGCGAACGACCGGAGCCACTGGTCCACGTCGATCAAAACTCCGATTCGCGCTCGGAACTCGGGCTCGGCCTGACTGAAGAGCTGACCGAGAGCAATGATCCCGCTGACGTCGTCTCGGGACCGATTGTTCTTTATCAGGAAGTTGTATCGCCAGCTCTCCGGACCGGGCCCGAGATCGCGCAGAGATGTGCCCACGACCCCGTCCGGCTGCGGGCGTTTTCGACCCTCGCTCGTGCCGTCGTCGGTGGTGGTCGGGTAGTAGATGAGCTCGTACTCGAACATCACGCCGTCGCTGCCGTCCTCGAACTGCGTGGAGAGCATGAGATCGCTGAAGCGTGTCGCCTGGAGCGAGGCGGCGCCGGTGTGCTCGGGCCGCGGCGCCATGAGATGAAGGAGGTCGTTGTACTCGCAGGACACGGCCCCGGCGTGGGCCATCACCTGGTCCATGAGCAGCTCGCGCTGGCCGAAGTGGACCCCCTCGGAGCGGTCAATCGAGACGGTCTCGTAGACGCCCCGGAGCGGGTGCTCGCCGCCGAATCGGATCGAGTAGCCCAGGCGATTGGCGACGGGGCGTCCACGCTCGCTGCCCTTCGCTCGCACGCCGACATCGTAGAAGACCTCGCGCTCGTCGGAGATGACCGTGGCGAACGTGCTCGCGTTGCTCATGAGGTTCGTCTCGAGGTGGAAGCGGGCGCTGTCGGCCGAGGTCATGAGGAGGCGGAGGTTGTGGAGGCCGCCGTTGGAAGCGAGCCCATCGTCGACCCGATAAATCGCGCGGGAGCTCGGGCCCCCGGCGGGGAAGAGACTCGCTGCGCCCCGACCGTCCTCAGCCTCCACATAGAACTGGACCAGGCTTCCGGCCGCGAGGCCCGGGACCTCGGCTTCGTAGAGATCGCCCTCGGTCGGCAGCATCGGCGTGGCTTCGAAAGGGAGACCGTCCACGGAGACCCAGAGGCTCACCTGGGCCACGAGATCGACGTCCCGGACGGACACGCCGATGGTCGCGTTTTCGCCAGGCGCGGGCACCGCAGGCTCGTGGTGGAACCCTGTGAAGGTCGGGCCGAGGTTGTCGACGAAGGTCGAGTTTCTCGCGCCGGGCGTCCCGCCCCCGAGCGGTCGAGACAGTCGCGTAGTTCGGGCCAGACGATTGAAGTAGAGGCGCGTATTGAGCTGCGGGTTGCCGGTGACCCAACGGGCCCGATAGGACACCTCGTAGGTGCGGCCGTTCGTGATGCGCCGACGGTCGGCGAGCGTCGTCTCCGCGTGGTTGTGCATGTGCTCGGTGGGGCCGGTCGCGACGAGGCGCAGGACGGGGTTCTCCACGTCGTCGGGATCGGGCGTGGTGCCCGACCGCTCGTGGGTACCGAGGAACCGCCAGTGGGGCGTCGTATTGGCGTCGAAGGTGCCCTCCGAGAGCAGCTCGGTGGCCGCGCCGTCGGGGTCCTCGACCACGTGAAGATCGTCAAGGAGGACAGTGCCGGCGCCGAACAGCCCGACGACGAGCTCCTCCCACTGACCATCCGGACCGACGGGGCTCGCGGAAGCGACGGCGCGATACCGGACCTCTTCCCAGACGCCCCTCGCGGACTCGTCGCTCGCGGCCCAGGCCTCGGCCGTGGCGTTGTCGGCGTTCGGGTCACGCAGCTCGAGGCTCGATCCGCCGCCGTCGGCTGCCACGGGCCAGCGTCCGTCGGCGAAGTAGCGAACCTCGTCTCGAAGCCGGCCACAGGCGTCCTGAAGGGCGAGGCGCTCTCCCCCGGACGCGAGCCCGCCCTCGAAGACTCCGGCGGCCACGGTGTCCGGGTAGATGGCCGCGAATCGCTCGGCGTCGTCGGTGAGGACGAGGTGCTCGCCCACGTCGAGCAGGGAGCCCTCGGGGAAGACGTATTCGATCGCATCAACGAACTGCCAGCCGGAGAGATCCACTGGGGCCGCGCCGCGGTTGAACAGCTCGATGAACTCCGGTCCGTCGGTCGGGTGATACATGAGCTCGCTGAGCACGACAGCGCTGTCGAGCTCGGCGATGGGCCCGACGTTTGGCCCGAGAATTGGATCGCTTGGGGGCGAGGCGATGAGCGCGGCCTCGAACCAGAAATCAGCGTCGTCGACGGACGCTTGATGCACCTCGATGGCGAGAACATTCGGACCTGGCCTTAGGGAGTCGACCGCGATCGCATACGTCGAGAGTGCGGGGTCGACGGCGGCGAGGGCGAGCGTCTCGTGGTGGATCGAATCGTCGATGGAATCCTCGGGGAGGTTGAAACGGGCGACCTCGACGCCGTTGAGCAGGACCCGCGCGCCGTCGTCGACTGTGAGGTCAAGCCTGAGACGGACGGCCGCGGGATCGCCCTCGAAGTTGAACGTCGTGCGGAAGTAGGCCGTCGCTGGGACCGACGCCAGCTCTGTGCCCGCGACCTCGCCTCGGAGCGGCTCGCGGGTTCGGAAGAGCGCGTAGGTCGTGGCCGTGTTGGTGACGGAGACCGAGTCGAACGTATCGGGCCAGACGTACGACGCGGCGCGAAAGGCCCGAGCGAGCGCCCCATCCCAGACTTGACCGCTGCCCACGGGCCTCGCGATCGGGGCGGCCCAGGTCTCGTCGGCGTTCGCCGCGTGGATGACGTCCAGGAGGTCAGCAGACGGCAGGGCGGCCGCGTTGGGTCCGGCGGCCGGGGCCCGGGCGCGTGGGCCCAAGGTGACCTCATAGCTTCGCGCGTCGGTGCCCACGGGCAGCGCGCCCCTCTCGCCGATCTCGCCGACGAACATCTGCGGTCCGCCATCGTTGGCCGGGTCCTCCCAGGCTGCGGCGAAGAGGTGCTCATTGAGTCCGGCGGCGAGCTCGAAGTCCTCGGCCGAGTCCCAGCCGCCGACCACGGCCCGGCCGATGAGCCGAAGGTTCTCGCCATCTCGGCCACCGAGGTAGACCGCGAAGAAGTTGTCTGCCGTGAAGCGACCGTTGAACACGACCTCGTCGGGTCGTGCCTCCAGGCCAGCGGAGACGGGCGCGCGACTGACCTCCCAGCGGGCGTCGTCGTAGGCCGGACTTGCCCAGTCCGGATCGGCCGGGACGTCCGAGACGGAGCTCCGCCAGGTGGCCTGTGCCCCGATGAGCTCGACCGGCCTTCTGCGGGCCACGAAGTTCGGGGCACCCATCGTCCCTTGCGGCAAGGCGCTCGCCTGCCACGACTCGGCCCGGGCGCTGACAAGGTCTGGGAGGCGCTTGTGGAGCGTGTAGTCCGGCTCGACGTCCGGCCAGAGGGGCGTGTCGTCGAGCGCGACGCTGTCCATGAGACGCCCCGAGTTGTTTCGCAGCTCCACATACGATCGACGCTCTTCGAGGTGCCCGGCGTACATCGCGGGGGTCACGACGAGTTGGGCGCCGCCGCGAACGACCGTGCCCTCCGGGAAGGTCAGCTCGACGTCTCCGGTCAGGACCCACCGCGAGAGGTCCACGTCGACGGCCATGAGGTTGTGAAATTCGATCCACTCCGAGGCCTGCCCGGCGGGATCGCCGAAGGAGATTTCATTAAACGTGACCGTGCCGCCCGCGCGATCGAGGCGGCGGGACCAGGGGGCCTCGTTGGATGGGGCGCAGGTGCCCGGGGCGTCAAGCTCGGCGTCG
>SHZC01000079.1 GCA_009692505.1 Myxococcales bacterium | reverse complement strand
GCGAATCGTGAAGTTCCGAGTGTCGTAGGTGCCGTCGGCGGCGCAGCGATCGATGAGCTGCGTGGCGAGGTGCACGCTGCCCACCTCAGGCAGGTCGCGCCCGAAGATGAACGCCGGGTCCCCCGTCATGTCCTCGGGGCTCATCGTCGTGAAGAGCCCCGTGAAATAAGGGTGCCGGTCGAAGAGCAGTTTCAGGCTCTCGCGCGGCTCGTTGACCTCGACCGTGAGGCGGGTCGCGAGCTCCTCCCCGTTGATGACGTCGTCGCTCGCATTGCCGATGCAGCCTCGGCAGGTCTCGCAGTTGGCCGTCCCGCCCTGGGAAGGGGGCGAGAGCACGTCCGTGATCAGGCGCCGGACGTCGGTGTCGAACGTCAGCAAGCCGCCCTCGCAGATCGCTTGGGCCAGCTCTCCAACCGTGCGAGCGGGATCACGCGATCAAAGGGGCCGACGACCTCCCGAGACACGACCTGCACGCCCGGAGGTGGCTCTCCGCCTCCCCCCCGCTCTCAGCGACGCCGGCGTCCGCCAATGGGCCGGCGTTTCGATCGAGGCCCCCATCGGGCTCGACACAGTCCACGAGCCGCTCCACGGAGCCGATGGAGTCGCTGGGGGCAAACTGCGAGAGGGTGTTGAAGAGGCCCTCGGTGGACAGCCCCGTCTCCACGCCACGGGGCGTCGGCAAGACCCAGCCGAAGTCCTGCGGCGGGCCGGCCTGGTTGAGCTGGACGTGCATGTGGATCGTGCCGTCGCCGGCCTGCACGATGGCATCCGCGCTGTTGCAGAACAGGCCACCGCAGGCCATGGCCTGGACCGGTGCTGCGGCGAGCGCGAGGCAGGCCGTGAGAGGTAGAGACTTCATGGTCGCCCTCCGGTTTCAAGGCTGGCGAGTGACCAACGCCTTGCATGACGCATCGAGGCGCGAGGGCTTACAGAAAATCGCTCTCTCGGGCCCTCAGCCCCGGACTACCCGCCGCCGACGCAGGAGCAGAAGGGCTGCCAGCCCAAGCGCGGACCAGCCGGCTCCACCCCTTGTCACGCGGCAACCGCAGCCCGACTCCGTGGACGTGGATCGGTGACGCGCGAGGATGGCCGGGAGGTTGTCCGTCTTCACCTCTGAGCCACCGCTCGTCAAGAGCTGCTCGATGACCGCCGCGCCGGGCTCGTCCCCTTGGCGAACGGTGCGGCCGCCCTCCCGCGCGATGGCGTCTGCCTGCTCGCCGCCCTCCACGCGGACCTCGACGCCAGAGGGGGTTCGCACGCCGTAGTTCGCGTAGTCGTAGTACCCCTCAGCGTCACAGCGATCGAGCAGCTGGGTGGCGATCCGCTGGTTCTGCACGTCAGGCAGCTGCAGGCCGAAGGTGAAGGCAGGGTCCTCGTTCATGTCCTCGGGGCTCATCGTCGAGAACAAGCGGGTCAGGTAGGGGTGCCGGCCGAAGAGGGCGGTCAGGCCGACGCGCGGCTCGTTGACCTCCATACGCAGCCGGGCGGCCAGCTCCGCGCCGTTGATGGGCTCGTCGGGGGCATTGCCGAGGCAGCCGATGCAGGAGTCGCAGTAGCTTGCGGCCTCGGTCGGGGGCAGGAGGATGTCGGTCAAGACGCGGCGAATGTCGGTGTCGACCAAGTTGAGGCCCTGCTCGCAGGCGGCGTCGGTGAAGGCCTGCATGGTCATGGCGCCTGAGATGCGGTCGAGCAAGGCTTCGGGCACCGCGCCGAAGGCCCCCTGGAGCACGGCCCCGTGTGGTCCGGCAAAGTCGGTGGCGAAGGCCTTACCGTTGGCCTCGTCAGCGGCCTGAGCCACCACGTCGAAGTAGTTGCCGCCGCCCCTGGCCCAATCGATCGCCGCCTCGTTGATCTGCACGTGCAGGTAGTTCGCCGGGATCGCCCGCGAGCTGCCGAGGACGTAGACGACGATGCCCATGTCCGGCGTGGCTGCCACGGAGGTCGGCACGATGGGGATGGAGGGCAAGTCGCCGGGGAAGGTCAGCGCCAAGGGCACGATGTCGTTCGCGTCGGCGCTGCCCGTGAGCTTGATCGCCACGAAGACCGAGTTGCCAATGTAGGGCAATAGCTTCTCGTCGGTGCTCTCGGGGATCTGGTAGCCGTTCTCGTCGAGCCACAGACGCAGTTCCATGACGCTCTCGGCGGAGAGGATGACGCGATCGTAGGGTCCGACGATCTCACGAGAGATGACGTCGACCCCGCCGCCACCCGCGTCCTGGCCCCCCGCGTCGCTGCCGTCGGCCGCCGAGGGGAACTCGCAGTCGATGCAGCCTGGCTGCTCCATGCAGTCGGCGATCTTCTCAGTCTGGCCGATGTAGAACGCGGGCTGGAACTGGGTGAGCGCGCTGAAGAGCCCCTGCGTCGACAGGGTCGTCGTTACACCGCGGGGGGTCGGCAAGATCCAGCCGAAGTCCTGCGGCGGTCCCGCGTAGTTGATCAGCACGTGCATCTGGATCGTGCTGTCGTCCTCCTGCGCGAAGAGGATCTGCTCACCGGACTGCACGATTGGGCTGCTGTTATTGCAGAAGAGACCGCCGCAGGCAAAGGCGAGTCCTGGGGCGGACGACGGGGCCAACGACAGGGCAATAGTCAAGGCTGTTGACTTCTTCATACTCTCTCCTCGCAGGTCTCAATCTGACGACATCCTACTCCCGTCGGCCCCCTTCGAATCAATGCCGATTCAGGGCCAGAACGCCACGACCGAGACGAGGGCGGCGAAGGTGAGCGCAGTCAGCAACCAGGCCAAGCGTAGGCCCGCGGCGGACGGTGCCACGGCCTGTGGACTTGTCTCGCCTCGGGGCCAATACGCAGCGACCAGACCGCCGACGGCCGCCGCTCCCCAGACGTAGACCATGTGGCCGTAGAGCCCGATCTCGTGTGGTGCCACGGCCCGCGCGAAGGTCAAGGTGGTGACCGCCGCGCCCGTGGGATCGTAGACCAACCGCGGCGGTGCCCAGAGGACGACGAGGACGTGGCTGACGCTGCCGATGAGGGCCGCCGCATAGACGACGCGCTCGCGACGGTTAGGGTTCATGGCCCCACGCGTGGACCTTCTCGACGTATAGCGCGAGGAGCACCGCGGAGACGAGCAGGAGGGCTACGGCACCCGTCATGAGCCGGCTCAACGCCTTGCCGGACGCGCCCGTCGGCCCCCGGAGGAAGTACCCGCCGAGCAGGGGCACAGCGATGACCACGAGCTGCTCTTTCAGATCAAAGAGGCGCGCCGCCCAAGGGGCTTTGACCTCCAGGAGCGGGCCGCGGATGTGGACCTTATAATCGGGATAGAGGAGCACCCCGGTCGTGACCGCCGCGAGCGTCAGGACCACAACCAGGCCGCCGAGCCGCCGCGTCCGCCGAGCGTCGAGGCTGATAGACCCGAAGGCGAAGGCATGAATCGCCGCCGCCGCCGCGCACACCCCGCAGAGCAGATGGGTGAGCAGCAGAAACCGCACGACGGGGTCTTAGAGGGCCGCTTGAAAGATCAGCGGGAACTCGATCGGGATGGGGTCTCCGTCGAAGGGCGGGAACGCGAGCCGCTCGACGGACTGAACGAGGCACTGCCTCAATAAAGTGCCATCGAACTTCTTCTCGATGGTGACATTGCGGGCCTTGCCGTCGCCAAAGACCCGAAAGCGTAAGGTGGCCCGAGCGTTGGCGAAGCTGTCGTCGCGCTTGAGCTGGCGTTGGTAGCAGCTCGTCAGGCTGGTCCGGTTCTGCTTGATCACCGCGCTGATCTGCCCCTGGCTGAGCCCCTCAGGCAGCGACTCGGTCGCGGCGATGGGGCGCACGGTCGGCGAGGAGACGGGCACATTCGGCGCGCGGCCCTCGTCGAGGGCGGCGAACGACGAGGGTTTGGGGGCGGTCGTCGAAGGTGTCGATGCGACTCGGGGACGTGGTTTGGCCGCCGAGCTTGGGGGCTCCGGGGCCGCGCCGTGGGGGGAGACGGGCGGCTCTGGGGGCTCGACCGCAGCCTGCGCGACCACTACGGCGACGGGAGGCGCCGCTGACGGAGGCTCGGCCTTCACCTCCACGGCGACCGCCACGCTCTCGACGGTCCCCTTCGGAGCCAGCCAGACACCAAAGCCGATGCCCAGGGCCAGGAGCACCGAACCCGCGACGGCCATCATGACCCAAGGCAGACGTGCGGCGGAGGCTCCACGGCGTGCGGCCGCGCCCGAGACAAAAGACCCGACGGGTGGGAGGACGTCGGCGATCGTCGTGGCGCTACCCGAAGACCGAATGTCGTGCTCCGCGTCCAGGCCGAAGGAGGCCACGAGCGCGGCGGAGTCCCGCTTAATCGTCGAGTCGGCGATCACCCCGGCGGTCGCCGGTTCGAGCTGGGTGTCCCTCACCTCCGCGGGCACCGCCGCAGACGTGCTGAGCAGCGAGAGCAGATCGACCTCCATCGGGGGCCGACTCGACAGCCTCGGCGGAGAGGGGACGAGCGTCTCGATGTGTGGGAGCGACGACGGCACCACTACCGGCGCGGACGCCTTGGGCCCAGCGCTCGGCACTTGGACGGACGCCTTGGCCGCGAGGGCCATCTTGGCGGGACTGACCACCTCCGTGGCCGCCGGAAGGAACGCGGGCATCGCCGGCATGGGCGGGGGCAGATACGCGGTCGGAGGTGCAGGCGCGAGCGGTCGCGTGGCAGGTCTCCCGGCCGGCCTGAACACCTCCTCGAGCTCAGGCACGCTCTTGGCGGGCAGCCAGTCCGTCATCGACTCATTCCAGACGAAGTCCTCGCCCGAGGCCTTGCCGCCGCGCAGCATATCCCTCAGCCGCTCAATGGGCATGGGGCCTTCTTGGCCGGTCGCCTCGACCGAGACGTACCACTCCACATCGGCGATGGGACCGAGCGGATCGGCCGAGGACGTCTGCTCGCTCGGAAACTCATCGGATAGCAAGGACCGGGCGAGCGAGCCGCCTCGAGCCGGACTCGGCTTGGCCTTCGCCCCCCCCCCTCCCACAACCGGCATCAAGCCCGACGACTCGGGGTCCCGCACCTCGATGACGTGCTCGCAGACCTTGCATCGGATCTTCAAGACCCGTGAGCGAACCTTCTCGTCGGCGATCGTATATCGCGTTCCGCACTTCTCGCACTTGAACTTCATGCGGGTCGCGAACCTCGTGGCCTCGAAGTCTCGAGGGCTGCGTGCTGTCGTTTCGGCACCGAAACCGCCGCAAGGGTAACAGTGAGTGTCGAGGCCGGCAATTCGAACCGGCTCGGACGCGGCGAGGGTCCGGGGTCGGCCTGGGTTTTCGGTGATACCTTGTCGCCGTGACCTTCGACCCCCTCCTCCACGCACGCCCCGCCAAGGCCGTCGTCCTCGTCGTTTGGCTCTGCCTCACGGTCTTGTCCGTGCGGCTCATTCGGGGCGCAGGAGCCGATCCCCTCGGCGCACGTTTCGATCTCATCATTGCACGCAGCGCACGCAGCCTCGCGTCTCCCGACCAGGCCCCGATTGTCGCGCTCCAAAACGAGGGCAAAGAGGAGTGGGTCCATCCAAGGGCCTTCATCGATGGCCGCTACTTCGCCGAGCGCGCGACCCTCGAAGTGGGGGACACTTGGCAGCTCACGCCGCGCGAGCTGACGGATCTCGACGCCGCGCCGATGGCGGAGGTGGACACGCTCTATGCCGGCCAAAGCGGCCTCTTGGCCGAAGACCGGAGGCCCGCGTCCACCCATCGCGCCCGGTCCGTCCGGCTGGTCGTCGGTGAGTACGGCGAACAGAAGACGACCACGCTTGATCTCGACGCGGGCGTCGATGTCGATGTCGGCTCCCGTCCGCCGGAGTGAAGCCGGGGCTCTAGACGCTCCGCTTGCGTCAGAGCCCTTGTGACCCTTAGCATCCCGCGGTTTTTTCGCCGCGAGCCCGATTTGCTCGGACCTCTCGGCGGACTTCCGGTCACACGCATGGGGAGATTCGAACGCGATGCACACGAAACTTAGGGGACAAGGTTGGGCGGCCTTTGCACTGCGAGCGGCACTGCGAGCGGCACCGCTCGCGGCAACGCTCGCGTTGAGCGCGTGTGGCGCCAAGGACGCGGAGGTTGTCCCTGCGGGCGACATGGGCGCAGGCGGCGTGGGCGGTCAAAACGCCGGCGGTGAAGTGACGCCGGGCGGCAGCGGTGGACAAGGTCTCGGCGGCGAGGTGATGCCGGGTGGCGCAGGCGGCAGCGGTGGACAGCCGGTCGGCGGCGAAGAGCCGCCCATTGTCGAGGGCCTGGCCAACGGCTCCGAGTGTGAGATCCCCGTCGACTGCACGCGCGAGAGCCCGGACTTCGAAGACTGCATCCAGGGCGGCTGCCGCTCAGGGACCTGCGTGACGGGCTTCGGTCGCTTCGGCTACTGCTCACGCGACTGCGAGGCCGACCAGGCCTGCGAAAACTTCGTGCAGGGCACCTCCGGCAGCGGCTTCACCTGCGTGCAGGACGAGACCTCCGGCCAGTGTATGCCCGGGTCGAATGCCCGCTGCGATGGCGCGCGAAACGGCGCCTGCGAGGATCCCAACGAGGCCTGCACGTTCGCGCAGACCTTCTCCGCCGACGGCACCTACGGTGGCGTCTGCCAGCCCGTCCTTGAGGGCGGCGCCGCCACGAACGAGCCCTGCGATGAAGACGCGGGGGTCCGCTGCGCCAACGGGATGTGCCTGCTCGGTCGCTGCCGCACCTTCTGCGATCCGGAGGCCGAGGAAGGCCCGTGCGACGCCGCTCATAGCGTCTGCTTCAACGACTTCTCCCTCGGTGAAGGCTCCGTCCTCCTGGACATGTGCCTGCCGAAGTACTGTGAGCGGTCGGCGGACTGCGACGAGGGCTCGGTCTGCGGGGTCGCCTTGGACTTTGGCGGCAACCCCTACATCGTCGGCGTCTGCATCCCGTCCGATCCGGCGATGCCCTCCCTCGGTGAGGCCTGCGTGCCCGGCGAGAGCTCCTGTGACGGCGGCAACTTCTGCCTCGGTCAGGAGGGTGAGTACTGCTCGGCGTTCTGCGATGTCGACGCCGACTGTGGCGACACTGGCTACTGCACGGTCATCTCGGTCGGCCTCGACGCCGAGACCGGCCAGACGGCTCAGGCCCAGATCTGCGCGCCGGGTCGCGCCGGCTCCGGACGTGACTGCGAGACCAACGCCGACTGCATCGCCGAAGGCGAGAACGCTCTAGAGGCCTGCGATATCGTCCTTCGGGGCGACGTTCAGGGTGGCCGCCCCGTCGTCCCGGCGTTCGTGACCGGGCGCTGCGTGAGCATCCCCGAAGCGGCGGTGGCTCCCGGCGAGGCCTGCTCCGACGAGGCCCCCTGCCGCACCGAGAACCTCTGCCTCGACGGCTACTGCTCGCAGCTCTGCAGCCACAGCGCGGACTGCGGCGCAGGCGCGCTCTGCGCCTCGGTCACTTACTCGACGAACGACACCAACGATCCCGGCGACGATCTCTATGGCCGCCTTTGCGTCGCCGACGCGGGCAGCCACGATCCCTGTGCGGGCGACGCCGAGTGTGTCGCGGGTTCCGAGTTCTGCAGCGTCAACCTCCTGCTCGGCGGCGAGCAGACCGAGGTCGAGCAGTTCTGCGCGGCCTCTGATGGCGGCGCCGGCCTCGCCGGAGCGACCTGCGGCGGCGATCAGGACTGCACGAGTGGCCGTTGCCTCGCCTGGTCCCGTCGCATCGGCGAGCTTGGCTACTGTTCGGGCGTCTGCGTCGTGGACGCCGACTGCGCCAACGACGCGACCTGCGAAGACGTCGTCCTCTTCGGCGGCGCGGCGGCTGATGCCACCGACGACCTCCTCGGCAAGATCTGCGTGCAGACGCACGAATGCGCGACCTGCGACTTCGGCGGCGGACGCATCTGCGGCGGCGACTTGGTCTGCAGCCTCCTGAGCTTCGCGGCCGACCGCACCGGCGGCGCCTGCCTGACGCCGTGCACCGACGGGGGCCCAGCCTGCCCGGCGGGCTCCGCGTGCAGCGAGGCGCGTAACGCCCAGGGTGAGGTCATCGCCGGCACCTCGGTCTGCACCCCGAATGTCCCACGGGACACCTGCGACGCCGCCCGCCCCCGCTGAGGGCTCAAAGGTAGCGGGGCTCTGGCGTAGCCATGGGAACGGTTCGTGCGTAGGCTGAGCGGCCCGATGGGTCCTCCGGCTCTTCGTCAGTTTTTGAACGTTCGACCCCGCCCCCGTGGAGTGCTCGCGTGAATCAAAGCCGTCGCGCCGACCCTCGTCGCCTGTCCGCCCTCGCCTGCCTCACTTTGGTCGTCCCCTGCGCCCAGGCGTTCGCCGAGGGTTCCCCCAACCCACAGCTCGACCAGCCGCCCGCGGCTCCGGCTTGGTTGCGGCCACGGCGCGATGACACGATGAACCCGGTCGTCCTCGAGGCCGGTCGTCTCCTGCGGGATCGACTCTGGCGGCCGACGCCTCCGGATGCCACGACGCACCGGGAGTTGGGGCTGCCGGTCAGCCGCCTCGTCAACGACGACCAAGGGCACATCACGGTCATTCGCGGGGACAACGGCGAGCTCGACGTGAACTGGAACGATCCCAACCAGCTCCAAGAGGCGCTGATGACGGTCATCCAGTCGTTCTACAACAACCACCCCGGGCGCAATCCGCACTTCATCACCGTGATGACGACGTTCCCCGTCGACTCGCTGGCGGCTTTTTATATGCCGCTCGCCAACGACGTGCGGGGCATCGGCTACCAGCACGCCATGCGGAACGAGGTGTTCAGCTCGGTGCCGGGTCTCGCGCTGGACGGCATCATCTTCATGAACAGCTTTCGCAACTACAGCGGCGTCTACGCGCCGCTCGGGCGACTGACGTTTAATCAGGAGCTGGGCCACCGCTGGGGCTCCCACGTCTGGTTCGAGGACGAATCGGGCCCGTCGCAGTACATGCTCGGACGGGACTGCTCGCACTGGTCGTTCTTCATGCACAGCGAGAACTCGTCGATGGAGGGCAACGTCTGGGACGACAACGGGAACCGGACGTTCTCCACCGGCACGAGCTTCTTCGAGTTCGGTTACAGCCAGTTCGATCGGTATCTCATGGGCTTCGCGCCCGCCGAGAGCATCGCGCCCTGGTTCCTGATCGACGACGCGGGTGCCGGCCGCTGCGACGACGCGGGCAGCCGCGGGAGCCCCAACCCCTCCCACTATCCGCCCATCTTCGGCGGCGCAGGGCAGGACCAGATCACGGTTCGCGGGACGCGGGTGGACATCGGCATCAACGACGTCATCGCCGTCGAGGGTGAGCGCGACCCCAGCTTCGAAGACAGCCGCAAGACCTGGTCGATGGCGTTTATCCTCGCCGCCCGAGAGAACGACTCGGTCACGGCCAACTCGCTCGACACCGTTGATGACCTTCGGGTGCTCTGGGAGCGGCAGTGGGAGCGAGATGCGACACAGCCCGGCTTCGACAGCCCGGACCTCGTGACCACCGCGGACGGTTCGGCTGATCCCGAGCCCGAACAACCTCCGGGTCCTGGCCCGGGCGGCACTCGGATTGGCAACCCCTGCGGGACGTTTGACGACTGCGATCCGAACGCCGCCGACCACTGCATCGGCACGAACACGGGCGTAAGCGTATGCACGAGCGTCTGCCTCGCCGACGCCGACTGCCCGGAGGCCTTCTGCTGCGTGCCGTCGCAGCCGGGGGTCCGGCAGGATCGCTACAACTGGTACTGCCTCGAGCGACGGGGCGCGACCTGCGAGGACTACTCAGTGGGGGAGGCCGGCGGTAGCGGTGGAGAGCCACCAGCCGGGGGTAGCGGTGGAGAGCCACCAGCCGGGGGCAGCGGTGGAGAGCCGAGCCCGGGGGGTCAGGCCGAGGAGCCTGTTACGCCTCCTGACGCGGGCGTTGCGGTCGCAGACGTCGCGCCCTTCGTCGGGAGCAGCGTCGAGCGCAAGTCTCCGGCGAACAGCGGCTGCGCCCAGAGCGGTCTTGTGTCCTCGCGGTCGGCGATAGTTTTGGCCTTCGCGCCGGCCGTGCTGCTCCTGCGTCGCCGCCGACGCTGAGGGCCGGGCTCGTTTCGCGGGTCTACCCCACGGCGACGCCGCTCATCGCGGGTCTACCCCACGGCGACGCCGCTCATCGCGGGTCTACCCCACGGCGACGCCGCTCATCGCGGGTCTAGTCCGCGACGAGGCCGCTTCGCCTGAGCAGGGGCTCCAGTGACGGTGCCCGCCCTACGAACGCCGAATACAGATCCTCGGGGGCCGCGCTGTTGCCCTTCGACAAGACCGTCTCCCGGAAGCGGCGACCACGCTCAGGGTGGACCCCGTCGCCGGGCGCGAGGGTCTCGAAGGCGTCGGCGTCCAAGACCTCGGCCCACTTATACGAGTAGTAGCCGGAGGCATAGCCCACCGACGACGCGAAGACGTGGGTGAACGCCGTGACCGTCGAGTGGCCGTCGGGCAGAGGGGCCGGCGTACCTCGTTGGATGATCGCCCGCGAGTAGGAGAGCACATCGCCATCGCGCTCCGGGTCGTAGGCGCTGTGCAAGGCGAGATCGAGCTCGGCGAAGGCGAGCTGGCGCATCATGGCCGTAGCGGCGCGGAAGGTTCGGGCGCGGCTCATGGCATCGAAAAGGGCCGCGGGCAGAGCCTCCCCGGACTGCCAGTGGCCGGCGATGTCCTTGAGCACTTCGGGGGCGTAGCAAAAGTTCTCGTGGATCTGCGACGGCAGCTCGACGAAGTCCCACGCGACCTGGGTGCCGGCGAGGCCGCGTACGGGCACGTCCGAGAGCAGGTGATGGAGCAGGTGCCCAAACTCGTGGAAGACCGTCGCGACCTCGTCGAGGCTCAAGCGCGAGGGGCCGTCACCGAGAGGTCCGCTGAGGTTGCCCGCCACGATGCCGAGATGCACACCGGGAGGGCTCGCGCTGCGGACGGGAGACATCCACGCCCCCCCTCGCTTGCCGTCGCGGGGGTGCAGATCGATGTGGAAAAGACCCAGACACCGCCCGCTCTCATCGGCCTCGTGCAGCGCGTACGACCGCACATCGGGGTGCCAGGTCTTGAGGTCCGGGCGCGCGATGACCCGCACGCCGTAGAGCGTCTCGCAGAGCGCGAAGAGCCCCTCGAGCACACGGCTCAACGGGAAGTAGGCCCGCAGCGCCTCTTCGTCGAGATCGAAGTGGGCCTTCCGCATCCTCTCGGCGTAGTACGCCAGATCCCACGGCGAGAGGACGGGAGCGTCAAGGCCCTCCAGCGACCGGCGGTAGGAGAGCAGCGCGGCCTCCTCCCGTTGGAACGCGAGCGCGGCTCGAGCCTGAAGATCGGCGACGAAGGACCGCGCCCGCGCCCCGGTCCCGGCCATGCGGTCGGCCAGCACGAGGTCGGAGAAGTCTTCAAAACCCAGGAGCAACGCCCGCGCCTTTCGCAGCGACAAGATGTTGAGGACGTGGGCCGAGTTGTCGTGCAGACCGGCCGAGCTGCGGCTGCCGTAGGCGCGGTACATCGCCTCGCGAAGCGTCGGGTCGACCGCGTGGGTGAGTACCGCCTGATAACAGGGCATCTGGAGCGTGAGCCGATAGCCGTCTTGACCCTTGCGCTCGGCGGCGGCCCGGGCCTCGCCGATCGCGGCCTCCGGGAGGCCTTCGAGGCGCGCCGCGGTCGGCAGGTGCAGCGAGAAGTCCATCGTGTCATCGAGTACGTTCTGCGAGAACGTCGTCGTCAGCTCGGCCAACTGGCGGCTGAGCGACATCAACTCCGCCTTCTCGCCGACCGAGAGATCAGCCCCCTCCCGACGGAAGCCTGCGAGGGCCGTCTGCACATGACGCTGACGAACCGGATCGAGCCGTTCGACCTCCTCGCTGTCCGCCACCGCCTGAAGCGCCGACCACAGACCCGCGTGCAGGGGGATGCCCGCATGGAAAGCCGCCACATCGGCGTGGACCCGGTTGTAGGCCGCGCGCAACTCCGGCGTGGAGATCAGGCTCTCGAGGTTGTGCACCACGGAGAACGCCTGACCGAGCGGTGCGAGCGCGTGATCGAGCCGCTCGAGCACCGCGGCATAGCTCCGTTCGCCGGGCCCAAGCTGCGCTATCTGCTCGATCGCGGCCTGCGCGGTCTGCATCGCCTGGCGCATCGCCGGCTCTAGGGTGGAGGCATCAATGAGGTCGAAGGCGACCTCGGCATGGTCGACGAGCAGGGCTGACATAGACCAAGAGTGTCGGGCGAAGTCTGCCGCGACGCAACGTCCGTCCTCTAGCGAGCGGCGACCCACTCCCCGATGCGAAGGCGGCTTGCCCCTAGACGGGCCAGCTCGTCTTCGAGATCGGCGAGCCGGTCGCGCTCCTTCTCGACGATCTCCTCCGAGGCGCGCTCGACGAACTGCGGGTTGTCGAGCTTCTTCTTGACCCCATCGAGCTGCGCTTGAGCCTTGCTCATCTCCCGGTCGAGCCGCGTCAGCTCGGCTCCGATGTCGATGAAGTCGGCGACCGGTACGTGCACCTCTGCGCTGCCCGCGAGCTGCATGGCCGAGCCTTTGGGCCGCTCGCCGCCGACCTGGACGAAGAGCGTCTCGACCCGCGAGAGCTTCAGAACCCGCGGCGTCTCCGCCCGCAGATAGGCTGCGCTCGCCTCGTCGGTGGTCAGCACATAGGCGGTCAGCGCCTTGCCTCCCGGAATCTTCAGCTCGCCCCGGACATTGCGGATCGCCGTGATCACGTCGATGAGCAGAGTGACGTCCCGCTCAGCGTCCGGATCCCGAAGGAAGTCACCCGGCCGTGGGTACTCGGCGATCATCAAGGAGGCGGCCCGCCCTTGACCGAGGGGCAGCTTCTGCCAGATCTCCTCGGTCGCGAACGGGATGAACGGGTGCAGGAGGCGGAGCGCGGCGTCGAGGCAGTGGAGCAGGGTCCACTGCGTCGCGCGGCGAGGCTCGGCACCGGCGTCCCCATAGAGCAAGGGCTTAGACAGCTCAACGTACCAATCGCAGAGCTCGTACCAAAAGAAGTGGACGGCCGCGGTGGACGCCTCGTTGATGGACAAGGCGTCGAGCGCGTTTTGGACCTTCGCGGTCGCCGCGTCGAGGCGCGACAGGAGCCAGCGGTCGACCAGGCCGAGCGTCGTGGGCGGCGGGGCTTCGGCGTCAAAATCACCGAGGTTCATGAGGGCGAAGCGGCTGGCGTTCCAGACCTTATTGATGAAGTTCCGGCTGCCCTCGACGGCCTTCAGCGAGAGCTTGATGTCCCGCCCCTGTCCGGCGAAACCGGCGAGCGTCAGACGCAGGCTGTCGGCGCCGAGGTCGCGGGAGACGTCGAGGGGATCGATGACGTTGCCCTTCGTCTTCGACATCTTGTGGCCATGCTCATCGCGCACCATGGCGTGGAGCAGGACCGTTTTGAAGGGCACCTCGCCCGTGAAGTGCAGCCCCATCATCATCATCCGGGCGACCCAGAAGAAGATGATGTCGAACCCGGTCTCCATAACCGTCGTCGGATAAAACTTCTGGAGGTCGGGCGTGCGCTCGGGCCAGCCCAGGGTGCTGAACGGCCACAGGGCGCTGGAGAACCAGGTGTCCAGGACGTCAGGGTCCCGGTGGATTTTGGCCCCGCCGCAGCCACCGCAGCTCGAAGGCTCGGTGCGCGTGACGGTCACGAAGGCGCAGTCCCCGCAATGCCAAGCGGGGATCTGGTGGCCCCACCAGAGCTGCCGGCTGATGCACCAGTCCCGGATATTGTCCATCCACTGGAAATACGTCTTCTCCCAGCTCTCGGGCACGAACTGGGTCTTGCCGGCGCGGACGGCCTCGGCTGCGGGGCGGGCGAGCGGCTCCATCTTGACGTACCACTGCTTCGACAGCATCGGCTCGACGACGGATCCGGAGCGTTGGCAGTGGCCCAGGTTGAGCTTGTGCGGCTTGACGCCGACGAGCAGACCCAAAGCGTCGAGATCGGCGACGATGCGCTTGCGGGCCTCGAAGCGGTCGAGCCCACGGTAGGCCTCGGGGGCGTTCTCGTTGACGCGCGCGAAGGCGTCGAGCACGGCGATCGTCGGGAGGTTGTGCCGCTTGCCGACCTCGAAGTCATTGAAGTCGTGGGCGGGCGTCACCTTCACGGCCCCGGTGCCGAAGGCCATGTCCACGAGCTCAGCGTCCCCGATGACCGGGATGAGGCGGCCGGTGAGCGGGAGCCGCACCTCGCAGCCGATCAGGTGGCGGTAGCGTTCGTCGTCGGGGTGCACGGCGACGGCGGTATCTCCGAGCATCGTCTCGGGGCGCGTGGTGGCGACCACCAGCGAGAGGTCTTGGCCGACGACGGGGTAGGCGATCTCCCAGAGGGAGCCGTCTTTCTCTTCGAAGAGGACCTCGAGGTCCGAGATGACCGTCTGGCAGCCGGGCGACCAGTTCACGAGCCGGTCTGCGCGGTAAATCAGGCCCTCTTCATAGAGGCGAACGAAGACCTCACGGACCGCCGCGGAGAGCCCCTCGTCCATGGTGAACCGCTCGCGCTCCCAGTCGAGAGAGCACCCCATGGCCTCGAGCTGCGCCGCGATTCGGGCGTGGTAGACGTCCTTCCACTCCCAGACCTTCTCCAGGAACTTCTCGCGGCCAAGGTCGAAGCGCGTGACCTTCTCACGGGCCAGCTCGCGCTCGACGACCATCTGGGTGGCGATGCCCGCGTGATCGGTGCCGGGCAGCCAGAGCGCCTCGAAGCCGCTCATGCGCTTGTGCCGAATGAGCACGTCCTGAATCGTGACCGTCAGCGCGTGCCCCATGTGCAAGCTGCCCGTCACGTTCGGAGGTGGGATCACGATAACGTAAGGCGGCCGCTTCGACTCGGCGTCGGCGTGGAAGTACCCCTGGGCTTTCCAGTGGGCGTACCAGCGGGTCTCGACCTCGCGATGGTCGTAGGCTTTGGGGAGCTCTTCGGACGACATCGTGGAGCTCAGGCGCTCGCCATGCGCTCGCGCACGATCCGAGCGATCTCCTCTTTGAGGATGGCCTCCGCCAAGGGGGGCACGATCTCCCAAAGCAGCCGCTCGATGGCGTCTTTGGACAGGCCCGTCAAGGCCTTCTGGATAGCGGCGTCGTCCACGATGGCTTGCCCCACTGAGCTGACGGCCTGGCCCATCGGGGCACTCGCCTGCGCCATCGAGGCGAGCGGCAAGGGCGCGACGCTGGTGGCCCCGCCCTCGAATACGCTGGTGGCGTCCTCCTGGCCCGCGGGCTTGAAGAAGGGCCGCGTCGGCTCACTCTGCTCAAAGGGATTTTGCGCCCCGCTGAACGGGTTGGCGGCCGCCGGCGCGTTGAGCCTCGAAGGGGGCGCCGGAGGGCCTTGGCGGGCCCCGACGACTGGGGGCGCCGGTCGGACGGGTAGCACCGGGGCCGCAGGCTTCGGCGCCTCGATCTTACGAGCCAACGGGATCGGCGCCGCGCTGTCGCGGAAGAGCTCACCTCCGGGGGCGGGCTTGCCGGTCGTGGCTTGGTAGACGAGGTCGAGCAGATCCTGGGTGAGGAACGGCTTGACCAGGTGTCCATCGGCCCCAACGGTCGCGGCGCGCTGGGCGTCGAGCGCCTGATGGGTGCCGGCGAGCAGGTAGACCTTGACGTGCGGCGAGGCGCTCTTGACCTGGCGGGCGACCTCGTAACCGTCGATGCCGGTCAGGTTCGTGTCTACGAGCAGCACGCTCGGCGACTTGCTGCGGACGGCCTCCAGCGCGGACTGGCCATCGGTGGCGACCTCCATGACGAAGGGGTGCTTCGCCAAGGCGATCTCCACCATGCGCCGCACGGTCTTGCTGTCCTCGGCCAAGACGATGGTGCCCTGCATTGCGTTTCTCCGAAGCTCAAAACGGCCGGGGACAACACCGCAAACGAGGCGCAAACCCGCTCGGCCATTGGGTTTTTGAAGCGGCGTCTTGCTAACACGCGACCCCGGGCGGGTCAAGCTCCTGCCCGCAGGCAACTTGACCGCTGTGGCTGTCGTTGCTAGTCGTTGGCGAAGGCCTCTCGGTTGCAAGACGTAGCCCCGCGACCCTTGGAGACGCTCCGCGTGAAGGCTGCACGCATCCTCGTGGTCGATGACGACGCGCTCCCTCGCGCGCTGTACTCCGACGCGCTCTCGCTTGCGGGTCATCGGGTCGTCAACGCGTCGTCCGGCGAAGAGGCACTTGTCCATCTGGAGTCCGAGCCCTTCGAGCTCGTCGTGACCGACGTGCTGATGCCAGGCATGGACGGGCTGGAGCTCCTTGAGCGGGCGAAGCGGATTCGGCCGGGCATTGCGGTCATCGTCCTGACGAGCTTGTCGTCGGCCGAGCCCGCCGTGCGCGCACTTCGGATGGGCGCCTTTCACTACCTCGTCAAGCCCGTCGAGCCCGAGGCGCTGGTCTCGGAGTGCCATCGCTGCCTCGAGCACCGACGACTCATCGTGGAGAACCAGGCGTTGCGCCGGTATCACCAGCTCCTTCAAGTCTCCCAGCAGTTCGTCGGCTGCCTCGACACGGAGACGGTGCTCACGATGTCGGTCGATGGGCTTTTCTCTCAGCTCGGCGGCGACGCGGTGCTCATCCTGACGCCGGGGGCTCATGGGCTGAGAGTCTCGGCGCGGCAAGGCTTGGACGCCCTCCAGGCCCAGTGGGTCGCCGAGCTCATCTCGGAGAGGCTGATTGACGACCTCGGCGGGCTCACGACGCCCACACCGCTGACCGGGCTGTCGGCCTCCCTCCCGTCGAGAGACGTCGTGCTCCGGACGTTGAATCACGCCCTGGTCCTCCCGCTGCGTCGCGACCACAAGTCACTCGGGGCCGTGGCGGTCTTTCGTCAAGGCAGCCGCGAGCCCTTCGGTCCCACGACGCTCTCGGACGGGGCTTACCTCGCCGACGTGCTGGCCTTGAGCCTCGACAACGCCAGCCGCTTCGCCTTTGCGACGGCCCAAGCCGAGCTCGATCCACTTACGGGCCTCTTCAACGCCAGCTACCTGACCCGCGTGCTCGAGCGCGAGATCGCGCAGCGGGCCGCGGACCGGCCGTTCAGTCTGCTCTTCATGGATCTGGACCACTTCAAGCGGGTCAACGACACCCACGGCCACCTCATAGGCAGCCACGTCCTCGTCGAGATCGCGCGCCTGCTCCGACGCCAAGTTCGAGAGCACGACGTCCTCGTGCGGTATGGCGGGGACGAGTTCGTGGCCATCCTGATGGACGCAGACACCCGGACCGCGACCAGCGCGGCCGAGCGGATTCGAGCGACCGCGGAGCAGCATCGCTTCATGGCGCGCGAGGGGCTCGAGCTGTCGCTGACCCTCTGCATCGGTGTGGCCACCTGGCCGACCCACGCCCAGAGCCGAGCCGACATGGTGCACCGCGCCGATCTGGCGATGTATCACGGCAAGAAGATGCACCGGAACGCCGTGTACCTCTTCGACCAGCTGCCGACGACGACCGAGCCCTGAGCCGCTCACGGTCGGCGGGTCCGTCGACCGCCGCTCACGGTCGGCGGGTCCGTCGACCGCCGCTCACGGTCGGCGGCCCGTCTCATCGTGCAGAAATGTGAGCCTTCACGCTTGCCATAGGCCAGGTCGCGCGGAAGGGTCATTTACAGATCCGCAGAAGTACGGAAGGGCCTTCGCGCGCCGCTTTGTGCGGTGCTTCATAACCACGGCGTCCCCCACGGGGCGGTCGTGTCTGGCACTCGATGGAGGGGATACCGCCATGAAACGCCTGGAGCGACCCGGCTACTACGACGGGCCGAACCTCCTGCGCGGCTGGTACTTCGATTACGCCTATAGGCTCCTGTCTCTTCAGGATGCCCAGGGGTTCTTCCAGCCCGGCCCGGGCAACGCCGGATGGACGGGACACTCGGAGCAGGCTCAGTCGCTCCTCGTCCTCATGCGCTCGCTCGGCGGCGGCTGCGCGGACACGGACGGGGACGGGAGCTGCGACGCCGATGATCGGTGCCCGGCGACGATCGACCCGGAGCAGGACGATGGCGACGGCGATGGGCTCGGAGATGCCTGTGATAACTGCCCTACGGACCCCAATCGGGAGCAGCGCGACGCCGACGGGGACGGGCAAGGCGACGCCTGCGAGAGCTGCCCGGACAACCCACGCGAGGAGGTCTGCAACGGGACGGACGACGACGGCGATGGGCGAATCGACGAGGCGCTCGGGGACTTCGCCTGTGCCGCCGGTCTGGTCGGGCTGTGTGCCCGGGGCCTCGGCACCTGCGGAGCCTCTGGTGAGGTGAGCTGCGAACCGGTCCGAACGCCGCTCGAAGAGCGTTGCAACGGCGTCGACGACGGCGTGCGAAACGCCTGCGGACGCTGCGAAGCCGAGGTCCCGCCGGAGGTCTGCGACGGGATTGATCAGGACTGCGATGGAGTCATCGACGACGACGCCGCCTGCGCGGCCGGACAGAGCTGTCGACACGGCGTCTGCGCCGACCCCTGCGCCGCGACCAGCTGCATCCGTGGCCAAAACTGCAACCTCGGGGTCTGCGTTGATCCCTGCGCCGCGGTCGCCTGTGAAGCGCCCCTCGTCTGCTTCGGCGGGAGGTGTGTAGCGAACAACTGCCTGGAGATGGGCTGCGAGCGCGAGGCGGATCTCTGTAGTGCCGTGACCTGCGACGAGGGTCGGACGTGTGTCGACGGGACCTGCATCGTCGACCCCTGTGGCGGCCTGCACTGCCCACCGGGCGAGCGGTGCGTGCTCTCGGCCAGCGGCCAGCCCCAATGCGTCAACGACTACGTCACGCCCGTGGAGCCCGATGCCGGACAGGTCGCGGACGGTGGTATGGGCTCGGGCGACGCCTCGTCGAGCGGAGAGGGCATGGGCGAGGGGAGTGACGCGGGCGAAGCCGGGCAGACCGGCGCGGGTGATGGAAACTGCGCGTGCAACTCTCCGGGAGACGGGTGACTGCCGCGGCTCTTGCCCCTGTTTCTGCTCGCTCCGCTCTTGATCCGTCGGCGCAGGAGCACCCGCCCATGAGCGAGACGCCCGAAGAAGTGATCTGGAAGACGCTCGCCGCCCTCCTCTTGAGCTCGGGTCTGACGCTCGCGTTCGTCGACGGGGCACTCGAGGGCTTCGCTCCTTCTCCCGTGCACATCCTTGAGGTCGATGACGGCGAGCGCGAGCTCTTGCAGGAGAACCCCGAGACCCTGGTCTTAGGCTCGAGCCACGCCCGCTCCTTCAGCGACTTTGGCCGGCGCTTGGGCTGGGATCGCTTGGTCATCTACGCCGAGGAGGGGGGTACGTTTTCGGCGTTCCGGTGGGTCTTGGAGCACCGAATCCGACCGGTCCTCGAGGCCGGGATCTCGACCGACGCCGGGCGTTTCGATCGCCTGCGCCGCCTCGTCTTGGTGACGACGTATTGGGACACCTGCCCGGCCACCGATACGGGCTTCGAGAGCAACCTTCCGGCCCGCGCGTGGCGGTCTCAGGACTACTTCAACGACGTCTTGGCTCACGGCTTCGAGCGGAAGAACGCCAACTCTCTGCAGAGCCGATTCAGGGGGTTGCTCCAGGGCTCGACGCTCGTCCAGTCAACTGGTCGCCGGTCCCATCGCGCGGGGTTCAGCACTTCTCCCACAGATCGAGGCACCTCGCCGCCTCACGCCAGAGGACGCCCGAGCCGCGGCGTTCGCGTTCTTTGTCGGCGACCTGCTCAAGGGCTACATCTCGGACAACCTTCAAAAGCACCTGACGACTTCTGCCTTCGCTGATCCCACGGCCTTGTCGGTCGGCGGCCACTGGCTGGCACTCTTGGGGTACGCCGCCCAGCTCTTCGGGGACTTCGCCGGGTACAGCCTCATGGCCATCGGCGTGGCGCGTGGTTTGGGCGTCCGACTGGAACCCAACTTCAACCGGCCTTTCCTGGCCAGAAACCTCATGGACTTCTGGCGGCGCTGGCACACCTCCCCGAACACTTGGCGCTTCGACTACCTCTACGCGCCCCTGACCACGAGCCGGGGGTTCTTCCGTCTTGTGACGCTCGTGCCGTTCCGCTTGCCGTCGATGGACGCCGCGCTCAGCTTCGGTGCCGGGCTGTTCGTCTCCAGCGGCTTGGTGTTCTGGCCTGAGCTCTCGCTCCTGAGCGGGGTCGCCGTCGGGTCCTCCCTCGCGCTGCTCGTCGTCTTCCACCTCGCCCCCACACCCCCGTTTGAGGGGCTGACGCGGCGTATGCGTTCGGCCAACGACGCCAGAGCTCTAAGCTCCCCGGTACGCTACGCGCCGAGGCTCTCGACGATGCCCGCCTCCACTGCTCTCTCCGCCTCGCGCGCGGCCCTCCTGTTCTCGGGAAGCAGCTCGGCGATGTCTTTCGCCGGGTGAGTCTGAACACGCAGCAGGACATCGGCCAAGTACCCGTGGGGGTTGACCCCGGCGAGGAGGCAGCAGGCGACGATGCGGTAGATCTCGAGAATGAGGGACATGGCCTCGTCGGCGATGGCCTCGGCGGTCGTGCGTGCGTCGAAGAATTTGCGCCGGACGTGAGACATGCACCCCCGTCGTGCCGCCGAGGAGGGCGAGCGGGACCTCACCGCTGCGGCCAGCGCTGTGCAAATAGGCGATGTAGTCAAGCGTCCGAAACGTCCACGTGTAACCGGCAGGCGAGGGTCTCTTGCACATGACGCTGCCGCTCGAAGCGCGGCGGCACGTATTCGTAGATCGTGGTCGTGCGGCCATCCCCGACGGTGCGGTCGGCGAGCTCGCCTCAGCGGGGCAGGTGCACGCGCCAGGCGGAACCGGGTGTTCGATTGTCCTCTCGGTGAGGCCCTCGCGCAGCTCGTCGTTGGCGCGTCGCTTCTCCTGCGCCTCCGGGCGCGGCGAGTCGGGCCTTGAGGTCATCGACATCGGCTTGGAGAGCCACTGCGCGTGTGCGCCAAGGGCAATGATGATCGCCGTCTGTCGCGTTCATGCCCTGCGTTTGGTCATGCCCATGGCCTCATGCCGATCCTAAAAACACAGAGATCAGCAGATCCTACAAGGCACCCCGACACGCGACCTTTGGCCCAGCGCGGCGCCGGTTTCACGGTTTTCAAGTCGATGCCTTCGAGCGGCGAGCGACTCGGCACGGCTGGCGACGAGCGCGGCGACGAACTCGGGCCCGACGCCGGAGGGGAAACGAAGGAGCACGAAACGCGGACCCGCCGCCGCGCGCTTCGAGGACCTCGGCGCTTCACCCAGCCGAACGCACCAGCGACGCAGGCCGTCCAGAGCCACGCCCTCACGCTCGGCGAACGCCCGCTGCGTCAGCCCGCTGTGCTTCCATGCCCGGACCGTTGCGACCCAACAGGATCGCCGCTCCTCGTGGAAAACCATCGTCGTCTCCTGTGCGTGTCGTCAGCACAGGAGCGTTGCAGGGGGCGCACAGTGGGGGTAGGGCGTCTTTGGCCGAACGCATACCGTTCATCGCGGCCAACCGGCAGTGGACGCGCCACTATCAGATGAAAGTCAGCCTCGTGAAGCACCCGAAGTGCCCCCTGCACCACGTCATGAGTTTCATGAAGATGCTGCGCTGCAACGACTTTCGCTTGCTCGCGCGTGACAAAGACGTGTCGCCCGGCATCTTGAAGCTGGCCAAGAATCTGCTCGCGAAGCCGAAATGAAGCGCGACACCATCGTCAGTCATTTGACCCGGAACGCCCGCGAACAGGCGACGAAACAGGCGAACTAATTCCGTCAGGCTGGCGCGCCCCGAGGCTGGGGCCACTTGACCTGGGCCGACTGCGGTAGCCGTTGCCGCGCGTTCGCGGACGCAGTGCGGGGGCATGGTTATGGCCAGAGCGACGCCGTGACCATCATGGGCGAGACCAGCCCCGAGTGGCTGATCGCGGATTCCGTCTCTTGCAACGCGATCGGCGAGATGACCGAAGATATGGCTCGATGGGACACGCTGCAGGGGCAGATCGCAGCGCTCGATCCCGCCGCGGCCTGCCGTTTCCTCGACGAGCACGCGCCCGACATGCGCGCTTATCTCGATACGACGGTGCCGCAGGAGCCCACCTCCGCCGGCATGCAGAAGGGCGCACTCTTCGAGAAGAAGCTGAAGGCCGCCATGCAGTCGGACTGCATGCTCTGAGGCCTGTCGGCGAGGTCGTGAGCGGCCCTCGAGGTCACTCCCGCGGGTAGTAGTAGAGGGGCACCGCAGCCGCGCCGACGGACTCGCTCAGCGAGTAGAACGATCCGCTGTCGTCCGTGTCGAAAGCGAACGATTCGCCTTGCTGCTCGCCGGCCTGGATTCTGCACCCTTCGCTTTGAATGGCTT
>SHZC01000078.1 GCA_009692505.1 Myxococcales bacterium | reverse complement strand
GTGGAGATCGCAGGTCAACCCTTGCCGCAGGCCATGTCCGGCTGCGCCGGGCGCGCACTCGGGCGTTCCGCGTGAGATCGGTAATGCGGCCGGCCCCGCGGCCGAGAACCGCAGTATTGAGCGGGCGGTGTTCGGAGGGGGTTGAGAACGCACGCCGTTCAGCGGCAAACAGGAGGTGCAACACAAGCAGCTTGGTGCTGACGACGTGCAACTTCGGGAGGTATTGGCAACGGCCCTCGGCGTCGAGCGAATCGTCGTGAACGGTGCCGCGACGGAGGGCGACGCGCTCGTGCTCTCCGTGCGGCCGATGCGGAAGGAGCGGCGGCGGTGCTCGCAGTGTGGGGCTCGCTTCGCGCTGCTGAAGAACCCCGAGAACCTGACCGACCGGCAGAAGGAGAAGCTCTCCACCCTGGAGGCGGTCAACAAGCCGCTCTCCCGCGGCGACCTGCTCAAGGAGCTGCTCCGGCTGGTCTTCGCGACCAAGGGCGAGGAAGGAGTCAAGCTGCTCCGCAAGTGGCTCGCCTGGGCCCAGCGGTGCCGTATCCCCGCCTTCGTCAACCTCGCGGCCCGCATTCGACGCCATCGCGAGGGCATCGAGGCCACCCTCATCCACAGGGTCTCCAACGGTCGCGTGGAAGCGACGAACAACCAGATCCGTCTGCTCACCAGGATCGCTCATGGCTTTCACAGCACCGCCGCCCTCATCGCACTTGTGTTCCTCAAGCTCGGCGGGCTTGCCATCGAGCTCCCTCGCCGTCCGAGCCTTGGATGACCCACGAAGATCCTATGAGGCCCATTCTTCCGAATCGGGATGTGGTGTTCGATACACGGGCGCAGGCTGCCGAAGTGAGACTCGTCGGCACATACCTCGGATTCGGACTGAGACCGATGGTAGGGCTGCAACGCGACGGCATCGGAGTCCAAGAGTGGCGGGAGGGCGAGCGCGCAGCCTTTGGCTCCTGAGCTCCGCATACACGTTCTGCGGTCGCCACTCGATGCGGTGCTCACGCCCAAAGGAGCCTCCGGCACACCGCGTGCAATCGGCCGCCGCCACGAAACCAAGTGGATACGAGACTCGCCATGAAACTCAAGCAGACCCTCGCCGCGCTGACCCTCGCCGCTTGCGCCGCCGATCCCGAGACGCTGCCGACTCAGAACGTGGACGGCAGCGCCGCGAAGCCTACGGGGGCCGCCAAGGCCGACGCCTGGGATTACAGGAATGACCCGGCGCGCTTCGCCCAGTTCGCCCAGCGAGACTTCGTCAAGGCCTTTGACCAGCTCCCGAAGTCCGGGGAGTCACTGAACAAGCCTTGGCCGGACACCTACTGGCCGACATTCATGGACAGCACGAACGCGCGGTGGACCGGCGACGCGAACGTCGACGGCTTCAGCCCCGCCGAGAAGTACGACCTCGCCTTCAACGGCTGGACGCCCGCGTCGAACTTCGCGCAGATGCGGCCGTTCTCCGCCGAGAGCTGCTCGGCCGAGTGGGACGCGGATTACTACGCGAACCTCGGGCCCCTCGCCCGCTTCGTCAGCGAGAACCGCGGCAACAAGAATGGCCGCAATAAGCAAGACGACGACGACGACATGAAGATCGACGAGTGCGAGGCGGACGGCATCGACGGCGTGGAGCGATGGTGGGGGCTATGCCACGCTTGGGTGCCCGCCGCCCTCAATGAGCCCGAGCCGATTCACGCGGTCGTCGAAAATGGCGTGACGTTTTATCCGAGCGATATCAAGGCTTTGATGATTCAGGCCTACAACCGCTCGAAGTCCATGATCCTGGGCGGGCGCTGCAACGAGAAAGAACCCAAGCGTGACGAGCGCGGCCGCATCATCGATCCGGCCTGCCGCGATACGAACGCCGGCGCCTTCCACATCGTCGTGACCAATATGATCGGCCGCCACAAGCTGGCCATCGCCGAGGACCGCACCTACGACTACGAGGTCTGGAACCAGCCCGTCTATCGCTACGAGATCACGGCACAGGATGAGGTCGATCTCGCAAAGGCGCTCGTCCTGGTCCAGAGCACGGACGCGGACTACTCGAAGATCAACAAAGACGCCAAGCGCTTCGTCGATGTCCGCATGACGTTGAACTACGTCACGGAGTCCGAAGCGTCAAAGGAGCCGAAGACCCCCGAGCTCGAGCACTACACCCGCCGCGACAGCTACCACTACCTGCTTGAGCTCGACGCGGCCGGCACCATCCTCGGCGGCGAGTGGATCAACGGCGGCACGGCGCATCCCGAGTGGGGCAACTCCCGCCAGCCCGACTTCCTGTGGTTCTCCACGGGTCCGGCGGACGACTACGGCACGCCGCTCGATTACAGCAAGGTCAAGGCGCTGCTCGCGAAGAGCCGCGCCCCCATCGTGCCCGAGGCCGAGGGCGGCGGCTCGATGCCCGTGGACCCCAGCAAGGTCAACGTGACGAAGGCCGCAGCGCTCCTCATCCCGGACAATAACCGGACCGGGGTCAAGGACACCCTGACCCTCGACCGAGCCGAGCCCGCCCTCAACTTCGCCGTTCAGCTCGACGTGAAGCACAGCTATGTGGGCGACCTGAGCATCGTGCTCCAGAAGAACGGCCGCACCGTCAAGAAGCTCTGGGACAAGAAGGGCGGCTCCGGCGACGACATTCATGACCTCATCAACGTGCCCGAGATGGTCGGCAAGAGCCTCAAGGGCGTCTACACGCTGAAGCTCGTGGACGGGGCCGCCGAAGACACGGGCTCGCTCGAGCTGTGGGGCATCGTCGCCACCGTTCAGCCGGCGATGTGAGATGAAGAACCGGGTCGCCTTGGTCACGGGCGCCTCCCGCGGGATCGGTGAGGCCGTCGCGCGGGCGCTCTCCGCCGATGGCTACCGCGTCGCGCTCTGCGCCCGCTCAACACACACCCTCGCCCGACTCGCAGACGAGCTCTCCGCTCTGGCGGTCACGATGGACGTGGGTGATCCGCAGTCCATCGAGGCGGGCGTCTCTCTCGCGCGCTCGACCCTCGGCCCCATCGACGTGCTCGTGGCCAACGCCGGCATCGCTCGCAGCGCGCCCATCGTCAAGACGCTTGACGAAGACTGGGAGGCCACCCTCAACGTGAACCTCACCGGCTGTTTTCGGCTGAGCCGCGCGTGTGTCCCAGACATGATCGCCAGCGGCTGGGGTCGCGTGATCTTCGTCTCGAGCAACGCGGGGCTGACGGGCTATAAGTACACGGGGGCCTACTGCGCCTCCAAACACGGCGTCATCGGCCTGATGCGGACCCTCGCCCTCGAGGTCGCCGCTCGCGGCATCACGGCCAACGCGATCTGCCCGGGCTTCGTGGACACCGACATGGCGACGGCCGCGGCGACCCGCATCAGCGCCACGACCCAGCGCTCCGAGCAGGAGGCCAAGGCGGCGCTCGCCTCCATGAGCCCGCAGAACCGCCTGATTCAGGTCGACGAGATCGTGGCCATGACCCGCCTGCTCGTGAGCGACGGCGGCCGCGGCATCAATGGGCAAGCCTTGACGATCGACGGCGGCCAGGTCCTGCACTGAGGCCTACTCTTGGTCCTCACGCAGCGCGGCCAGGACCGAGAGATCCTCGAGCGTCGTCGTATCTCCCAGCGTCTGCCGGTTCGAGGCCACGTCGCCGAGCAGCCGCCGCATGATCTTGCCGCTCCGGGTCTTGGGCAGAAGCTGGGTGAACCGGATCTCCGCCGGGCGGGCCAGCGCGCCAATCTCTCGGGTGACGTGCCCCTTGAGGGCCTCTTTGAGCGCGGCCTCAGGGGAGTAACCCGGCCGCAGCGAGACGAACGCCACGACCGCCGTGCCCGTGGCCTCGTCGGGGCGGCCGACGACCGCGGCCTCGGCGACGGCCTCGTGGGAGACGAGCGCGCTCTCAATCTCCATCGTGCCCAAGCGATGTCCGCTGACGTTCATCACGTCGTCGATGCGCCCCATGATCCAGAAGTTGCCCAGAGCGTCCCGGCGC
This sequence comes from Myxococcales bacterium, assembly GCA_009692505.1. Classification (GTDB taxonomy): domain Bacteria; phylum Myxococcota_A; class Bradymonadia; order UBA7976; family UBA1532; genus SHZC01. The sequence continues at coordinate 18,255 of SHZC01000078.1, read as the reverse complement.
GCCCCATCACCGGCGAAGTAGTAGGGGGGGATCTGGCTGAAGTACTGCGTCTGATAGCGGGCGTCGTCTCCCCAGACGGTGCGCAGCATGCTCGGCCACGGCTGCTTGATGACCAGAAAGCCGCCTTCGTCGGGTCCGCAGGGGCTGCCGTCTTTGCGGACCACGTCGGCCTCAACGCCGAAGAAGGGCCGAGTCGCGCTGCCTGGGGTCGTCGTCGTGGCACCCGGCAGGGGTGAGATCATGATGCTGCCGGTCTCCGTCTGCCAGAAGGTGTCGACGATGGGGCAGCGGTCGCCACCGATGTGCTTGCGGTACCAGATCCACGCCTCGGGGTTGATGGGCTCACCGACCGTACCCAGGAGACGCAGCGAGCTCAGATCATGCCGCGCTGGGTGCTCGTCCCCCCACTTGATGAACGCCCGTATCGCCGTCGGGGCGGTGTAGAAGATGCTCACCTTCCAGCGCGCGATGAGAGCCCAGAAGCGGTCCTTCTCGGGGAAGTCGGGCGCGCCTTCATACATGAACACGGTCGCGCCGTTGGAGAGCGGGCCGTAGACGACGTAGGTGTGGCCGGTGATCCAACCCACGTCGGCGGTGCAGAAGTAGACGTCGTCGTCCCGCAGATCGAAGACGTACTTCGTGGTCAGGTAGGCGCCGAGCAGGTAACCGGCGGTGCTGTGCACGACGCCTTTGGGTTTGCCCGTCGTGCCGCTCGTATACAGGATGAAGGACGGGTGCTCGCTGTCGAGCGGCGCGGCGTCGTGCTCGTGGCTCGCCGTCGCCATGGCCTCGTGCCAGAGCACGTCGCGACCCTCGACCAGGTTCATGTCATTGCCGGTGCGCTGCACAACGAAGACGCGCTCGACGCTCGGGCAGCGATCGAGCGCCTCATCGACGTTGGCCTTCAGCGGCACGAGCTTGCCCCGCCGCCACGCGCCGTCGCACGTCACGATGGCTCTGGCGGACGCATCGTTGACCCGATCGGCGATGGCCGTGGCCGAGAACCCGCCGAAGATGACCGAGTGGGTCGCGCCGATGCGGGCGCAGGCGAGCGTGGCGATGACGAGTTCGGGCACCATGCCCATGTACAAAGCGACGCGATCCCCCGCGACGAGGCCGCTTTGGGTCAGGACGTTGGCGAAGCGGCAGACCTCGCGATGCAGCTCGAGGTAGCTCAGGCTGCGGGTGTCCCCGTTCTCGCCCTCCCAGTGCAGCGCGGCTTTGTCTCGACGGCTCGTCGTCAGGTGGCGATCCAGGCAGTTGTAGGCGAGGTTCAGCGTGCCGCCGAGGAACCACTTCACATGGGGGTGATTCCACTCGCGGGTCTGTTTGAACGGCGTAAACCAGTGCAGTTCGCGGGCGCGCTCGGCGAAGAAGGCCTCGGGATCAGCGATGCTCTCCGCGTAAAGCCGCTCGTACGCCTCCATCGAGCCGAGCACGGCCCGCTCGGAGAAGGTCTTCGGGGGCGGGAACTGACGCCCTTCGGTCAAGACGCTCTGAATCTCCGGGGACTTGGGCTCGGACATCGCGGTTCTCCCCTGCGGTTGGCCCTCCGACCCGCGGTTGGGCGCACAATGCTGCTACTGTGTCGAGCCATGAACAAGCTGATCCTGCTCGCCATCGCCGTCGCCGCCCTCGCCTTAGTGTACCTGAGTCTCGGTGGGACCGCGCCGACGAACCCTCCCCGATCGGACCGGGGCTCGGCCGCTGTCCCTCAATCCGCCGCGGGCCTCACGCCCCTCCCCCCCCCGATGACGCCCGTGACGGCACCCGCCTTCGAGCGAAGGGCCGACGCGCCGACGAGCCTGACCATCGCCGCCCCGATGCCCACGACCGTGCCCGGGCCCTCGTCCCAGTATGGCCGGCCACCCAACGCCCCGATGCTCACGGCCAAGAGCGGGGAGGTCCGCGATACCCTGCGCCGGTTCTACGCCAACCTGCCCCAGAGCGGTCGCCTCGATGGGCCGGTTCACGCCGACGACGTCTTGCCCCTGAGCCTGCTTCGAGACTGGAACATCCCGGCGGCTTCGGTCGTCACGCAGATTGGCGAGCGCGCGGTCACCGACATCGAGGCCGTGCCCCGCGTCCTCGATCGCCCGGCCGACGCGTGGTTCATGGTCGGCTTCACGATCATCACGCCCGACGGCCGCGAGATCCGGGACTACGTTCGCGTCGCGCCCTGAGCGCGTCCATTTGACAGGTCGTCTGGGCCGGTGCCACCGTCCGGCCCATGGCGCGCACCCCACACAATGCTGGTCGGTCTTCATTCAAGGACACTGTCGCGGCCCGCTCGCGAGCGATCGCCGAGGCGGCGAGGCTTCGGGCGACGGTACACGACGTCAGCCAGGGCGGCCACGGCCCCGAATACGACGATCGGGACGAGACGGCTCCCCACCCGACGGGCTGGATGGCCCTCGCCGTGGGCCTGCTGCCCCTCGCGGTTCGGACGTCGCTGCGAGAGGCGCTTGGGCCTGATCCGAGCCCACACGCCGCGAACGACGATAGGCGCGAGCACCTCCGACAGGCTCAATCAGACCTTCGGCATCGGGAGTCGACCCTCGATCTGGCCCGCGCCGAGCTCGAAGGGCTGAGGCGCAGCGTGGACGAGCGACGGCAGCGCGCCGAGGTGGGCGAGCGTGAGGCCGAGAAGCTCCTGGCCCTCGCTCGACGGGCCGCCGCCGAGGCCGCGACCGAGCAGCGGCTGCCTCTGAAGTCGGTGCACTACGACCTGGCGCGGAGCCCACGGCGACCTCGGGCCGTAGAGCGACTCGCGGCCAACATACGGCGCTTCGGTCAGCTCACACCGGTCGTGGCGCGCATGGAGGGGGGCGACGTCCACCTCGTCACGGGCTATCGACGCATGGCCGCGCTCGAGCTCGCGGGGGCCACTCATGTCCGCGTTCGGATCGTGCCCAACCTCGATGAGGCGACGGCCGCCGCTCTGTATATCGCCGAGAACTGCCTGGTCGACGGCTTGACGAGCAAGGCGGTCAGCCAGCTTCAAAAGTCCTTGGGCGAGGGCGCGAGTCCGGTCTTTCTCGAGGTGATCGAGCAGGTCCTCGCCGACGACGACGCCGTGGTGACCGAGGTCTTCCTCGAGGACATGGCGCAAGAGGCTCGACATCACCTCGCCGAGGGCGCGGCGTGGGTCGCAGCCCTCAGGCCTCACTGGGCGGAGCTCGAGGTCACGGACTCGCGGCCCCTTGTGGAGCTCTTGACCTATTTCGCCCGCGTCACAGCCAAGCTCCAGGCCTCTAGATGACCCAGCGCCCCGTGGCGCATGCCCAGCGCCTCGTGGCGCGCGCGAACATCTCCCGAGCCGTGCGCACGTATCTCTGGTCCCGCGACTACATTGAAATCGAAGCCCCCACGCTGGTCGTCAGCCCGGGCCTCGAACCCCACCTCGACGCGTTCGAGGTGCCCACGGGCGGCCGGCGACGTTACCTGCACACCAGCCCCGAGTACGCGTTGAAGCGGCTGATGGGCGACGGCTTCCAGCGGCTCTTCTCGCTGGGCCCCTGCTATAGGGACGAGCCGTCGAGCTCCACGCACTCGCCGGAGTTCACGATGCTCGAGTGGTACCGCGAGGGCGCGACGCTCGCGGACACGATGGACGAGACCGAGGCCCTCGTGAGCTTGGCCTGCGAGGCGGTGCACGGCTGTACCCAAGTCGGCGAGGTGGACCTCAAGCCTCCTTTTCGTCGCCTCTCGCTGCGTCAGGCCTTCATTGACTACGTCGGCCTCGACGCCTTCGCGTTCACGACCGCCGCTGGCCTGAGGGACGAGGCGTCTCGGGTGGGCGCCACCGTGCACACGGACAGCGAGAGCTACGACGACGTCTTCTTTCAGCTCTTTCTCAACCTGATCGAGCCCCGACTCGCCGAAGGTAAGCCGACCTTCCTCTTCGGGTATCCGAGGAGCCAAGCCGCGCTCGCCCGACTGGATCCCGAGGACCCAACGACGGCCTTGCGGTTCGAGCTGTATGCGGGAGGCTTCGAGCTCGCCAACGCCTTCGATGAGCTCACCGACGCCGTCGAGCAGGAGGCCCGGTTCCGCGGCGACCTTTCTCAACGTAAAGCCGGCCACCGCCAACAGCCCCCGATCGACCTTGCCCTCTTGGCCGCCGTCGGGCGCATGAAGCCGACCTGTGGGGTCGCCCTCGGCTTCGACCGCCTCGTCATGCTGATCACCGATGCCACCCACATCGACGACGTGCGGGCGCAGCCCTGGGATGATCGTCAAGAAGGTTTACCAAGTGCAGGCCCGGCCGATTCATGAATGAGGTGGGCCTCGTGTGGCTCTCGGAGTGCGAGAGCACGAACGACGAGTGTCGACGCCGCCTCGATGACCCGACCCTTCACGCCGTCGCGTCCGACCACCAGACCCACGGCCGAGGGCGTCGGGGTCGGACGTGGTTCTCGCCGCGTGGGGACGGCCTCTACCTCAGCATCATCATCCGACCCCACTTCGCCACCAGCGCCTTGACCGCGCTCCCCCTGCTCGCCGGGATCGTCGTGGCGGAGCTCGTCGGCGCGCTCGGCAAGCGGGCCGCGCTGAAGTGGCCCAACGATGTCCTCGTCGACGGAAAGAAGGTCGCCGGCATCCTCTGCGAGAGCCTCGTCTCCGGTGAGCGCGCCGTGGCAATCATCGGCATCGGACTGAACCTGCGGGAGCCGGTGGACGGCTTTCCCGAGGGGCTTCACGCGACCGCCCTTGGAACGCCGGTCCCGGCGATCACCTTGGCCCGCGTCCTGACGAGGCGCCTGCTCGCCCACGTCGATCGCCTGCCGGTCGAAGACCCGCTCGCATCGGTCGTCCATACTTGGCAACAATGGTCGCTCCCGCTTGGGACGCCGATGAGGCAAGCTTCGCAGGCCGGCACCTATGCCGGGCTCGATCGTGAAGGCTCGTTGAGGCTGCTCACGGACACAAGCGAGGTTCGTATTCACTCCGGCGAGGTTGAGCTCGTCGCCCTTCCCCCCCTTCCACGAGAGACGCATGCTGCTCGCGATTGACGTTGGCAATACGAATACGGTCGCCGGTCTTTTCCAGGACGAGATCCTCCTCGGCCACTGGCGGTACACCACCCACATCGAGCGGACCGAAGATGAGATCGGCGTGCTCCTGCGGACCCTCTTCGCCACGCACATCGGCCCCGTTCAGGTGGACGCGGCGATGCTGTCGAGCGTGGTCCCCCCGACGACAGAGGTGCTCGTCCGCATGGTCGACCGCTACTTCGGCGTGCGCTGCCGGGTGGTCGGCCATGGACTGAAGACCGGGATGCCGATCCTGTATGAGAACCCCCGCGAGGTCGGCGCCGATCGCATCGTGAACGCCGTGGCCGCCTTTGACCTCATCGGGGACGGGCTCATCGTGGTGGACTTCGGAACGGCGACGACCTTCGACGTCGTGACCCCCAAGGGCGAGTACCTCGGTGGCGCGATCTGTCCGGGCATCGGCATCTCGAGCGAGGCGCTTTTTCGCGCGGCCGCACGCCTGCCTCGGGTGGAGTTCGCGCGCCCCAAGAACGTCGTCGGTCGAAACACCGTGGCGAGCATGCAGTCGGGCTTGGTCTTCGGCTATGTCGGGCTCGTGGACGGCATCGTGAATCGGATGCGGGCCGAGGTCGGCTTCCCGTGCCGGGTCATCGCCACCGGCGGCCTCGCCCAGCTCATCGCCACGGAGAGCGACACCATCGAGAGCGTCGACGAGCTCCTCACGCTCAAGGGCCTGCGACTCCTGCACGCCCGCAACCTGACAGGGGCCACATCGTCCCCATGAGAGGTCTCTAAATGGCACTTCCTGAAGTTCGGCTCATCGAAGACGAGAAGTTCCCCGAGAAGCTCCGCCGGCTGATTGCGCGGGACGCGCCCAAAGCCGCACAGCTCATGATGGCGCGGGGTGCGGTGCCGCTCCCGCCCGTGATCCTTGTGGCCTGCCTCTATCAGCTCTCACAGGTCGCCGACGAGGAGACGGGAGCGGAGTGTCAGGCCACGCTCCGAAAGATGCCCCCCGCCATCATCAGGCAGGTGGCCGCCGAGCCGCTTTTGCCGGTGGTCCTCGACTGGCTCTCCAAGACCTTCCATGACCGCCCGGAGCTGCACGAGACCCTGATTCAGAACCGGGCGACCGACGAGGACACCATTGTCGCGTTGGCCCGTCACGGAAGCGAGGCCTTGTGCGAAGCGGTCGCCCGCGACCAGGAGCGTATGCTTCGGGCGCCCGCCATCATCGAGGCTCTGTACTACAACCGAAACTGCCGGGCCTCGACCGCGGACCGCATCATCGACTTCGCCGCGCGTAACGGCGTGGACCTCTCCTATATGCCGGGATTCGAGGAGGTGCTCGCGGCCATCCACGGCACGACCGGCACCGCCCCGACCTCGCCAGCAGATCACGCGGCCATCGCCGACGTCGACCAGGCGGTGCGCGAGCTGAACGCTGAGACCGATCGCCTCATCGCCGGAGGGGAGATCGACTTCCAGGACAGCGAAGCGGTCGAGAAGAAGTCCGAGTCCTTGTCCATGCGTCTGAGCAAGCTCAACGTCGCCCAGAAGGTCCGGATGGCGCTCCTCGGCAACCAGATGGAGCGCTCGGCCTTGATTCGTGAGCCCAATAAGCTCGTCCAGCGCGCCGTGATTCGCAGCCCTGCGGTGAACGACAACGAGGCGATGACTTATGCGAAGAACCGCTCACTGCCCGATGAGATCATCGCCTACATCGCCTCAAATCGGCAGTGGACGAAGAGCTACCAGATGAAGCTGTCGCTCGTGAAGAACCCGAAGTGCCCCATGGCCAAGGCCATGACCTTCATGCGGATGCTCCGCAGCAACGATCTGCGGCTCCTCTCGCGCGACAAAAACGTCTCACCGGCCATCCAGAAGATGTCCAAGATGCTGCTCGCCGGGCCGGTGAAGGCGTAGGAAACCGTTGCCGTAACGCCTTTGGACAACGGTTGCTGTTACGGCAACGGCCTCTTAGAGCCTCATCCCGCCGTCGATGTCGATGGTTCGGCCGGTGAAGAAGTCACACTCGATGATGAACTTCACGCCCATGAACTGCTCGCCGGGTGAGGCCGCACGCCCAAGCGGGATGGACTTCTTCATCATCTCGAGCATCTCGGGTTTCATGGCGGCGGTCATCGGCGTCTCGGTGAAGCCCGGCGCAACGCAGCCCACGCGGATGCCGTAGCGGGCGAGCTCCTTGGCCCAGACCTCGGTGTCGGCCGCGAGCGCGGCTTTGGCGGCGGTGTAGTTGCCCTGGCCCATATTGCCGTAGCGGCTGATGGACGAGATGTTCACGATGACCGCGGGGCCCGCCTTCTTCTCCACCACGCGCTGGACGAGCTCGCGGGTGCACAAGAACGCCCCCGTGAGGTTGACGTCGAGCACCTGCTGCCACTGCTTCAGCGGCATGCCCTTGACGAGGCCGGTCTCGCGGTCCGTCTTGACGAGGAGACCGTCGCGCGTGATGCCCGCGTTATTGACCAAGCCGTTGAGCCCGCCAAAGGCCTCCCACGCGCCGCCGACGAGCCCGATGACGTCGGCCTCGTTGGAGACGTCCGTCTTGAACGTGATGAGCTTGCCCGGCAGGTCACGGGCTTCCTCTGCGAGGCTCGCGAGCCCCTCCTCGTTGACGTCGGCCGCGGCGACGTGCGCGCCGGCTTGAACGAGCGCCAAGGAGAAGTGTCGGCCCATGCCGCTCGCGCCACCGGTGACTACGCCTTTGAAATTTTCGAGCTTCATCCGTCTGTCTCCACGTCGATTGCCGACGGCCTGTTAGCACACGGCCGGCGGACCCGACAAGGGTCGACCTTGACGTCGCGACGTCCCGTGACTATAACTGACCACAGAGTCAAGAATGTCCAGACCGGCCGATCCCTTCGCTAAAAGTAAGCTGCTCTGCGCCGCCCGATCAGAGTTCGCGAGATGCGGCCTGACGGAGGCCCGCGTCGAGGACATCGCCCGCGGCGCGAACCTCGCCAAGGGCACGTTCTATCTCCACTTCGCCTCCAAAGAAGAGGCGTTCCAGGAGATCGTCGATCACTTCTTCGCTCAGCTCGTTCGGTATACGGAGGGCTGCCGGCCCAACCTCAGGCTCGCCCAAGACATCGTCGAACTTCAGGCGTGCCTGCGCCGCCAGGACGTTGAGACTTGGGAGTTTCTCTGGGCGGAGCGGGACATCGTGGCCATGCTCTACCAGACGGCGTCGATCCCCCAATATGCCCATCTCCTCGAGGCGTTCCTCACGGCTCAAACGGCGATCGCCGCCGAGCAGATCCGCGAGCTTCAGGGTCGGGGTCTGTACCGCAACACCCTCGACGCGGACCTGGTCGCGACCTCGATCGTGGGGGCGTACCACAACCTCGGTCGACGGATGGTTCAACAAAAGACGAGGCCCGATCTCGAGGCCTGGGTGGAGTCCATCACCCAGCTCTTCCTCTTCGGGCTCGAACAGAGAATTTGACTGGCCGGTCAATGATTGGAGCATGAGATGTTGATTCGACGTACCTGCGTCCTGGCCCTGCTGCCGGTGTCGCTTTTGGCCTGCTCGGCGAAGACCCCGGAGAGGGGTCCAGCGAGCAACGAGGCAGTCCGGCCCATCGCAGCCGCTGCGCCCACGGCGGCCCCCTTGGGGATTCCGGGGGCAGCTGCCCCCTTGGGGATTCCGGGGGGTAAAGCCAGCGACGCGGGGCTCAACCTCAAGGGCGACCTGGTCTTCAGCGGCGACCTGCGCCCCTCGGCGACCGCCGATCTCGGCTTCAAGGTGGGGGGGGCACTCACGCAGCGCCGCGTCTCCCGTGGAGATCACGTCACAGCCGGTCAGGTGCTCGCGGTCTTGTCTGACGCCGAGGCCCAAGCCCAGCTCGCCCAGGCCCAAGCCGCCGTCGCCGCAGCGCGAGCAGGCGCGGCCATCGCCGAAGACGGCGCCCAGCGCGTCGATACCCTCCACGCTCAAGCGGCGGCCCCAGGCAACCTCGCGATCACCTCGCGGCTCGGGGCTGAGGCCGCGCGTGCCCAAGTGGCCCAGGCCGAGGCCGCCGTGCTCCTCGCCCGGGCCATGGTCGCCAACCACATCCTGAAGGCGCCCTTCGACGGCGTGATCACCCGAGGGCCGGACGGGACGGGCATGACCGTGCCACCCGGCCACCCGGTCTTCCGTCTGGAGAAGCTCGATCCCTTGACCCTTCAGGCGACCATCGCGGAGGCCGACCTCGACCGCCTGCACCTCGATGATCAGGTCAAGATCGAAGCAGGCGGCCATCGAGGCACAGCGACGGTCACAGCGATCGTGCGCTCGCTCGACCCCATGAGCCGCCGCGCCCCAGTGGAGCTGACCGTCGCGAACGCCGACGGCCTCTTCATCGCCGGAAGTTATGTCCGCGCGACGCTGAATCAGGCCGACCCAACCAAGGCTCCGATGGCCGGCAAGCAAGAAACGACGCCGAATCAGGAGGGCCAAGTTGTCCCTCAGTGAAGTCGCCATTAAGCGACCCGTCTTCACCACGATGGTCACGCTCGGCATCCTGGCCTTAGGCCTCATCGCCGCCTCGCGGCTGGGCACGGACCTCTATCCCGATGTGACGATGCCCGTCGTGACCGTCACGGTGCCGTACCCCGGTGCCGGACCGGGCGACGTGGAACGGCAAATCCTGAAACCGATCGAAGACGCGGTCATCTCCATCAACCGCGTGGATCGAGTCAACGCCTTCGCCCGGGACAACGTCGGCGTCGTCGTGATCACGTTCAAGATGGACGCCAAGCTCGAGGTCGTCGCCGACGACGTGCGCGAGCGCGTCTCGGCCTTGACCGCGCGTTTTCCCTCGGGTGCCGAGGAGCCGATCGTCACGAAGGTGGACATCGGGGCCGCGCCAATCCTCGTCTACTCCGCCTCGGCCGACTCGCCCTCGGACGTCGTTCGAAAGCAGACCGAGGACCAGATCAAGCCCGCCCTCGAGCGGATCCCCGGCGTGGCCAAGGTCGAGGTCATGGGGGGTCGGGAGCGCGAGATCCAAGTCGAGCTCGACGCCACCCGCCTCGAGAGCTTTCGGCTGTCCCCGATGCAGGTCCTCCAGAAGCTGAAGGCGGAGAACGTGACCATCCCCGCCGGGGAGTACGAGACGGGGAGCAACGGCGAGACGTCGATCGGCGTCCGCACGATGGGCGAGCTGCAGAGCGTCGAGTCGATCGCCCAAGTGGCCATCAGCATGGGCGCCAATGGTGCGGTAATTCGACTCGGCGACGTAGCGACCGTCGTCGACGGCTTCGCCGAGGAGCGCACGGTCGTCCGAGCGAACGGTCAGGAGGCCGTCGCCTTCCAGGTCATCAAGGTCTCCGGCTCCAACACCGTCGCCGTCTCCGACGCGGTCAAAGAGGCGCTCGATAAGCTCGAGTTGCCTCCGGGCTACGCCACCCACCTGCTCATCGACCAGGCGGCGTTCATCAAGGAGAACGCCCACGAGGTGCAGATCGCCATCGTCTTCGGCGGGGCGATGGCCATCCTGATCATCCTCATCTTCATGATGGATCTGCGGAGCACGTTCATCTCGGCGCTGGCCCTGCCGACCGCCGTCATCGGCACGTTCCTGGCCATGTACGCCTTCGGCTTTTCGTTCAACATGCTCACGCTCCTGGGCCTCTCCTTGTCCATCGGCCTGCTCATCGACGACGCCGTGGTCGTGCGCGAGAACATCTTTCGGCACCTCGAGATGGGTGAGCCGCCCGACGTCGCCGCGTTGAAGGGCACGCAAGAGATCGCCCTCGCCGTGCTCGCGACGACCATGACCATCGTGGCCGTCTTCGTGCCGGTCGCCTTCATGGACGGCATGGTCGGGCAGTTCTTCCGACAGTTCGGGCTGACCGTGACCGCCGCCGTGATCCTGTCCATGTTCGTGGCGTTCACGCTCGACCCCATGCTCTCGGCCAAGATGGCCAGGACCACCCACGCCGTGGAGCGACCGATCTTCATCAAGCGGTGGCTGACCTCGCTCTTCCTGAGGCAAGACCGGCTCTACGCCCGCATCCTCCGCTTTACCGTCAATCACCCCTTCATCACGGTCGGCGTCGCGCTGGCGATGCTCTTCGGCTCCTTCGGCCTCGCCGCCCGCATCGGCAACGACTTCGTCTCGCCCGAGGACCGCGGCCAGTTTCTGCTCAATGTGGAGTTCCCCCCCGAGGTCTCCCTCTCCGAGAGTGTTCGCCGTGGCCAAGCCATCGAGAAGGCTCTGTTGGCCGACGGCCGCTTCCGCACCATCTACGGCACCTACGGCGTCAACCAAGAGGCCAACATGGTGCGGTACCGGATCGATGTGGGTCATAAACAGACGCGCCCCGAGGGCGTCGAGACGCTGAAGGGCGTCGCACGGACGCTCGCCAAAGAGGCCAGCGGGGCCATCGTCGCGGCGGAGAACCCGGCGTTCATCGAGGGGATCGGCTCCTGGTTTCCCGTCATGGTCTCCATCGGGGGGCCCGACTACGACGTGCTCGAGCCGACGGCGCAAAAGGTCGCCCACATCCTGCGTTCGACCCAGGGGTCCGCCGACGTTCGGGTCGACTACGCGCCGGGCAAACGTGAGCTGCGGATCGTGCCCGATCGTGAGCTCTCGGCGGCGGCCGGGCTCCCGATGATGCTGCTCGGCTACAACGTCCGCATCGCCATGCAAGGTGAGCTCGCCGGGACGCTGCGGGACGTGGACGCAGGGGGCGTCGAGCGAGAGACCGACATCAGGCTTCGGCTCCGCGCCGAGGATCGGCAGAGCCCCGAGGCCATCGCCCGCATCCCGCTCTCCGTCGAGGCCCGTGAGAACGGGATGCCCGTCTTCCCGCCGCAGCCGCCGAAGGTGATTCGTATCGGGGACGTCTCGAAGATTGAAGCGGGCATCGCGCCTTCGCGCATCAAACGGGAGAACCGATCACGCACGATCGTGGTCTCGGCGAGCGCGGTCGGTCGTCCACTCGGCAACCTCTTCGCCGAGGTCGAGCCGCAGATCAACGCGGCGATCCCCAAGGGCTACACGGTCGAATACCTGGGCAATATCAAGGACATGCGGGACTCGAACCAGAGCTTCAACCTCGCGTTCGCCCTGGCCATCTTGTTCATCTACCTCGTGCTCGCCTCGCAGTTCGAGAGCTTCATCCACCCGATGACCATCATGTTGTCGCTGCCGCTCGCGCTCATCGGCGCGCTCGTCGGGCTGTACTTGTATGGCGCGCCGCTCTCGATGGGCTCGAACATCGGCATCATGTTGCTCATGGGGCTGGTGACGAAGAACGCCATCTTGCTGGTCGATAGCGCGTTGCAGTTCCAACGCGAGGGGCTGTCGGCGAAGGACGCGGTCCTCCTAGCCGGGCCAAGACGCCTTCGACCGATCCTCATGACAAGCGCGGCGATGGTCCTGGGCATGCTCCCGACGGCACTGTCGACCGGCTCGGGTTCCGAGTTTCGCGCGCCCATGGCCATCGCGGTCATTGGCGGCGTCATCAGCTCGACCTTGCTGACGTTGCTCGTGGTGCCGGTGGTGTACCTCGGCGTCGAGCGGCTCAGACAGAGGCTCTCTGGCCGGTCCTTGGTCGCGAGCACGGGTGTCCTGCCGACCGCGCTGCTGCTCGTCTCGGCCCTGAGCTTGCTGTCGCCCACCCAAGGGGCTGCGGCCGAAGGCGAGACGGACGCTCGCACGATCACCCTCGACATCGCCCTGGACGCGGCGCGCTTGAACAACCCCGATCTCACGGTGGCGGCGGCCCGTCTCTCCCTCTCGGAGGTCGACGTGAAGCGGGCTTGGGCGAACTTCCTGCCCCAGTTGAAGGCGGAAGGCGCGCTGCTCTACTACGACGAGGAGACGAAGCTGCACATCCCCCTCCCGGCGGGGGTCGCCGCTGCGGGCATCGTGGTCCCCGACGTTGTTGTTCAGGTCTCCCCCGAGCTGAAGTTCCAGGCGCAGCTCACCCAGCCGCTCCTCAACCTTCCGGGCTACTCGGCACTGACGGCAGCGCGCCAAGCCGTTCGCGCCGAGGCGGCGATTGTCGAATTTACCGAGTCGGAGCTGCGGCTCGCCGTCGTCTGCGCCTACCTCGGCGTGCAGGCGGCCGACGAGACGAAGCGGGTCGCTCACGAGGCCATCGCGCACGCCACAGAGCTTCAGCGCGTCTCGAAAGCCCAGCTCGAAGCACAGGTGATCACCGAGCTCGCGGTGCTGCGGGCAGGCCTGCTGCTCACGCAAGCCCGACAGCTTGAGGTCCGCGCCGACGGTCTGCGGAGCAGCGCCCTCGCCGGACTTCGCCGCCTCACCGGGCTCGAAGGTCCGCTCCTCCTGCAACCCGTCTCCCCCGACGTCGCCCCCCCCGAAGCCGAGGCCACGCTCGTCTCCAGCGCGGCCGAGCGACGGGCGGATCTCAAAGCCGCCGCCCACGGCATCCTCGCCCTCGAAGCCCTCGACGAGAACGTCTGGTCACGGTACGCGCCGCTCATCGCCGGGCAGGCGACGGTCTGGCACACCAATAACGACGGCATGACGGGCAAGGCGACCGGGGGCACCGTGGGCCTCGTGGCCTCCTGGTCGCTCTACGACGGCGGGCAACGCGAGGCGACGACGCAGACCTACGCGCTGAAGCTGGCGAGCGCGCGGGCGCAGCGGGACAGCCTTGTTCGAAAGGTGACGCACGAGATCAGGCAGTCCCGCGCCGAGCTCATCACCGCGCGAGAGACGGCGGTCGTAGCGAGTGAAGGGGCCAACCTCGCCCGCCGCGCCCTGGCCCTCTCCCAAGCCCACTTCGCCGCCGGGACCGCGACGCACCTCGAAGTGTCCCAAGCCAATACGACCTTCATCGAAGCGAGCGCCGGCCTGGCCCAAGCTCACGCCGCGGTGGTCCTTCAGGCACGCGTGCTGGACCGCGCAGTCGGGCGCTGAGGCCGACCGAGGATCCTGTCGAATTTGACGGAGAGCCGGGAACGGCACCACAGTCGCGCGGTGTTTATGGCAAGGCGCATCGTCGCGGCCAGCCTACTCGTCGCTGCGTGCGAAGGTGAGCCCGATCCCGCGTTCGTCGAGTCGACGATTCGCGGGACCGTCTCGATGCCTACGCCCGGTATCGGTCTGCCGGTCGTCGTCTTCACGCTCGACGCCCTTGGCCGCATCGGGCCGGACCTCGCGAGCACGAACGCCGGGCTCGACGGAGTCTTCGCGCTGACGGGGGTCTTTCCGAAGGGGGACTATCTCGTGCGCGCCGCGACCCCCCAAGGCCCGCCGCTCGAGGCCCTCATCCTCGACCTCGGCTATGGCGCCGACATCACAGTCTCTCTGGACGTCGTGAGCACCTGGGAGGTCGCGCTCATGGACGGCCTGCGTCGCCCCGGCGTCACGACTGATCACCGCCCGGGCGTTGGGGCGCGAGCGGCGGTGCGCGCTCACCTAGGCGAGGAGATCGACGAGAGCGACAACGAGGCGCGGATGGTCCTGGTCGACGCCTTCGGGCTCATCGCTCAACGCGCCGCGAGCATTGCTCAAGCCAGCCCCGAGCAGCTTGACACGTTCGACCTGCTTCAAGCCGTGACCGACGACGCCCGAGGCGGCCGACCCCCGGCGTTCATGGACGGGCAGGGGGACGCGGGCCCGCTGCAACTCGGGCGCGGCGACGAGGTCTACGCGCTGACGTCGGAGACTCTGCGCGCCGAGTGGGCGCTCGCTGTGCAAGACGCGGTGTCGACCCTGCCACGATGGCGGGAGACCGAGCTTCGCGTCTTTCATGGCCTCATGGCGCGACTGCGATGCTCGCCGAGCCCGGTCTTCCCGCCCTGCACCCCGGCTCGAGCGGGCTCCGATCTCACCCCGCCGACCATCGAGATCATCAGACCGTCCCCTCGGATGCCGCTCTCCGGTGTCGTCACGCTCGAGGTCCGGGCCTCGGACCCCGAGTCGGGTCTCGAGTCTCTCCTGGTCACCGCCGGCCCGCCGCCCTTCGACCTCGGCCCGGATCAGGACCCGGCCCCCGACCGGGTGGTTCACGTCTTCAATTCGGCCTCCATCTCGTCAACCACCTTGACCGTCTCCATCGAGGCGCGAAATACGGACCTCGCCGCCTCGACCCTGCGCGCGGAGTTTCCGCTCGACAACGTGCCCCGAGGGCTTCTGCGCGGCTGGGTCTATAAGGGTCCGGCCTCGGGGGTCGAGGTCACAGCCCGGACGCTCACGGTCTCGGGCGCGGGCGCGGAGATCTTGGCGGTCGGCGTCACCGACGCTTCGGCCCACTTTGAGCTGAACATCGAGGAGTTTCGCGGCCCTGTCCTGCTCGAGGCGCGGGGTCGGGAGACCGGCGAGAGCGTCTTTCGCGACGAGGCCGGCCCCGCCCGAATGGTGAGCTGGGACAGCGACAAGACGATGACCGCCCTCGTGCCGGACTTCGACCCCGAGGGGCCAGGGCGGCGGGTCTTAATCACGCCGCTGACCACCTTCGCGATGGCGAGAGCTCGCGGGCTCCGGGCCGCAGACCTGGACCTCGTGTCGACCTACTCCGAGGCACTCGCGCTGCTGGCCTCGCACTTCCGGCTGCGAGATCCCCTTCACGTCCGCCCGACCTCTCCCGATGAGCCGACGCAGCACCCACCCACGGAGGCCGATCGGTACCTGCTCGCGCTCTCCTGCCTGAGCCGGCAGGCCCACGAGCTGGCTTCTGTCCTGTACCCCGCGTCGCCCGAGAGCGTCACCGCGCTCGACCTCGTGAGGATCTACGAGCGCGACCTCGAGGCCGACGGCGTGCTCGATGGGCGCGAGGGTCTACAGCCGCTCCCACTCCCGCCGAACGCCTTTCGCGCCGGCCTCGCCCGAGCCTGCGCGCGTTTCCTTGAGGATGAGGCGAATACGTCGGGGCTCAAGCTCGACGAGTTCGCCTCCCTGCTGGAAACCGACGTCTCCGCCGATGACTCCGTGCTCTTTGATCCGGACCAGCTCCCCGAAGCCTTTGACGACCGCGGGCCCGACATCTCCGCGATCGACATCTCAGCCGTCGACGGTGGTTTGACGCCAGAGGGGACGGGCCGGGGCACGCTCCTGGTCCAGGTCTCGGCCTCGGATGCCTCGGGCGTCTCGTCAATCAGCTTGACTATCGACACCTTCGGGCCGGTCGAAGGGATCGTCGGCGCACCGGGGGTCTTCCTCCTCGACACCCGCGCGATGCCGGAGGGGACCACGCTGCTCGTCGCCCATGCCACGGACAGACTCGGGCGGACGTCGTCGGCCCATCGCGAGCTCACGATAGACAACGTCGGTCCGAGGCTGACGGTCTCCGTGCTTGAAGTCGAGCGCGAGACGGGCCAAGTCGTGTCCACACGCAGCTCTCCGCTCGGCCTTCACGTGCGCAGCGATGAGCCCGCCGAGTTGACACTCCACCTCGATGGGCTCGCCGTACCGCTCCTCTCCGACCTCGACGCTCAAGAGCACGAGGCCGCGCTGTTCTTCGGGGCCGAGGGTGCACACCCCCTCGAGCTCACCGCGGTCGACCTTGTGGGCAATCCCTCCACGTCATTTGTCCTCGACCTGAGCTTCGACCTGACCTCACCCGTCCTCCGCGTCGAAGGCGGCTTCACCTTCGACGAGCGGGCCTTCGTCGAGTCCGTCCTGCCCGAGCGATTCGAGGACAGCGGCTTCGCGCCCACGATCATCGACGAACCGACGTTTCGGGGAGGCACGGCCCTGACGGTCTCCCGGTGGCTCACCCGCTGGGCCGACGCGGGGTTGCCACCGAACCCCGCGGTCTTGTCCCTGTCGACGTTGGACGCCGATCCTCGCGGCCTCGACGTCCGCTTTCGACGCACGCCTGGAACCTGCGTTGATCTCGACTTCGGCAACCCACCGACCCGAGAGTTGCAGAGCGTTTCTTTGCCCCTGACCCTGGGGCCAGACGGTCGCTTCGAGCTGGGTCTATATGCCGACGTGCTCGACGTGCCGGTCTTCGATCCGCTCGCCCCGGCGCGCGCGCTCGTCTGCCTCGAGGTGACCGCCACGGACGCCGCGGGCAACGCCTCTGTGCGGACCTTCGACCTCGAGACGATCCGCGTCGCGCCCCCGCTCGAGGTGGAGCTCCTCGAGGACGCCGATCTACCGGCCCCTCGCGCCTCAGAGCTGCTGTGGCCAACCCTCGGTGCCCTGCTCGTCCGCGACGAAGGTGCCTCGCCGCCGCTGTCTCTCCGGGGCGCCCGCATCAGGAACCCATACATCGGCGTGGACCTGATCATCGAGTGGGTCCTCGACGAGCCCGGCGAGCCCGTCGACATCACCGTCACCACGGCGCCCGCGCTTCGACGTGAGGGCCCCTTCGAGACGCCCTTCAGCCCCCCGGACTGCTGGGCCAACTGGCCAAGACGCGTCGGGGTGTTCGACACTGAGCCCATCATGATCCTCAGGGAGGTGGGCTGGCGGTGCGAGCCCCAACTCATCATCCCGGAGCTTCTCAACCAGCTTCCGGCCGAGCTGAGGCTGATCCTCGATGGCGGCACCTTCGACGTGACGCTGGGCCGACTTCTGCGTGGCCCCGCCGCCGAGCCCGGGCCGTTTGCGACCCTCATCCTGGGCCTGAACCCCGTCGTCGCCCCCGAGCGCGTCCTCGCCGTGCTGGACCGGCCTCTGCCTTCGCCCGAGCTCTCTGACGCCCGCTTCGCCCGTGTCCTGCAGGGCCCCGGCCGCGTCAAGCCCATCCCGCTGGTCTGCGGACCCCCGGGGCCGAGCTGCGAGGCCTACTATGAGGTTACCCGCGGCGAGCGGCTCTCGGCGGTTCAGATTCCCCTGGAGGCCCGGACGTTCCGCCTCCGAACGAGGTTCGGTCGAGAGGTCGTGTCCGATCGGATCGTGCCCATCGCGAGCATCGAGGTCTCTCTCCTGCCCTAAACTCGAGCGGATTGCCCTTTCGGGCAAAGGTGGTGGTCCGATAGGCTGCGTTTTCGGCCCAGACTCCCAAGGGTCTGCTCATTTATTGGAGGGTTCCCCGTGCGTACCTCTTGGAATTTCAAGATCATTCTCGGCGCCGCCGTCGGCCTCGCCGCCTGCGAGTCCACAAACGTTCTGCGGCAGTACCCCGCAATAGACGCCCAGGCACCCGAGACGGACGGGCGGCGAGTCGACATGGCCGCCACCGAAGACGCCCTGCCGACGGTTGATCGGGGAGCGAACCCCGCCGACATCGGCGTGACCGACGGCGTCGTGCCGACCGCTGACGGCATGGGAACCTCCGACCTGGGGACCATCAAGGACGTCCTCGTCTCCACAGA
>SHZC01000077.1 GCA_009692505.1 Myxococcales bacterium | reverse complement strand
AACCGCTCGAACTCTTCACCGCTGCGCATCTTTTTTTGCCTGCTTCGGGCCACGCCCGCATCATCCCAATGGGCCTCACCGTTCGACACGCACGATAACCCGAATTGAGAAACATGAAGCGCAAGGCGATGTTTGCCGGGGTGGTGGCCGTGTGGCTCGCGCTCCTGTCTTCGCCCGCCTTCGCGGTGGACGACGGCCCGGACGCTGCGGCCCGAGAGGCCGACTCTGGGGCCCGAGAGGCCGACTCGGATGGCGACGGGGTCACAGACGCTGAGGAGGAGGCGAACGGCAGCCACCCCCTCGACGCTGACAGCGATGACGACGGCCTGACCGACGGGCAGGAGCTGCGCTCGGACTCGGACTTCGACGGCACCTCCGATCGCCTCGACCCGGACAGCGACGACGACGGGCTCTTCGATGGGACGGAGAGCGGACTTGTTCTGCCCGCTCGCGGAACTCAGGTCGCCGCGGGCTTCTTCGTCGCCGACGTTGATCCGGAGACCTCCACCTCAAGGACGGACCCGGACAGCGACGGGGGAGGGGCCAGAGACGGCGATGAGGACCTCAATCACAACGGTCGGGTCGAGAGCACCGAGACGGATCCCAACGACGCGCTCGATGACGATCGGCACCCGATCGATCCGACGGTCGCGACTCAGGTTCAGGGGGGCGGCGGCTGTCGTTTTGGGCCACAAGCGGGGAGTCTTGACGGCCTCATCGCGCTCTTCCTGATCGCGGCCCCCCTTTGGTTCGGTCCGTCTCGAAGGCGTCGGTCGGCGGGCCTCGGCGTCCTCGTCGTCGCGCTCTTTCCGACTCGAGCTTTGGCGGTTGACGCCAACCGATATGTGCCGGCGATCGGCACGGGCGAGCTCCTCGGCGTCTCGCAACCCAACGTCGGGGGCCACCTGGCCTCCCGCCTCACCGTCTCGTTCCACTACGCGCGCAATCCGCTCATGGCGGCCAACGCCAAGGGCGAACCACTCGGACCCCTGCTGGAGCACCTGCCGGTCGTAGATCTCTCCGCCGCTCTGGGCTTCGGCGAGCGGCTGGAGGTGGGCTTCGGCTTGCCAGCGGCGGTGGGCCTTGCAGGAGAAGGAGGGCGGCTCATTCACGGGGACGCGCGCCGGAACGCGGAGGGCTTCGCGCTCGGAGACCTTCGACTGGGGTTCCTCGTCGGGCTCCTCGGGCGGCGGTCGGAAGGGTTCGCGCTCTCGCTTCTTGGCGTGGGCACGGCGCCGACGGGGGATTCGTCACGGTACTTCGGTGAGCGCGGTTTTACGGGCGCCGCTGGGCTCTCGGGCGGGTACGAGTCCGGTGGGCTCCTCGTCACCTCAAACCTGAGCTATCGGTCGCGCACACAGGACGCCTTCCTGGACACCCGAATCGATGACGAGCTCCTCTTCGGGGCCGCGGCCCGCATCGCCGTCTTGGACGACGTCTCCCTCGGAGGCGCGCTGTCCGGTGGGCACCAGCTGTCCTCGCCCTTGGCCACCGCGCTGGAGGGCCGAGGCGAGCTGTCCTTGGCCCTGGAACGCTGCGCTGAGGTCTCAGCGGGCGCCGGTCTCGGTCTGGTCGAAGCCCATGGGGTGCCGAGCGCGCGTTTCCTCTTCGCCCTGTCCTTTCACTGTAAAGGCCCAAGACCCGAGGCGCGGGCTGAGCCGGTCATTCTGGCGACGCCCCAGCCCGAGACGTCGGGCGACGACGACGGAGACGGCGTCCCGAACTTCGCCGATCGCTGTCGAACGGGCGGGGAGTCAGTCCGGGAGGACCACGACGGGTTCCAGGACTCAGACGGCTGCCCGGACCTCGACGACGATCAGGACGGCATCCCCGACCTCAGGGACGCCTGTCCGCGGTTCAAAGAGGACCTGGATGGAGACCGCGACACGGATGGATGCGCCGAGGACGATGCGCCGGAGGTCGACCGGGCCGGTCGCGAGGGGATCGCGTCTCTCGTCGCCGAGACGCTGACCCTTGAGGTCCCGCTGACCTTCCTCGGGAAGACGACCCGCCTTCGCCCATCCTCGAAGGCCAGCCTCGCCGATGTCGCAGCACTGCTCATCAAGCGCCCGGACATCGTTCGACTTCGGATCGAAGTCCATGTCGACAGCCAGGGCGACGACCTCGTAAATGAGCAGTTGACCGCGGAGCAGGCCGTTGCCATCCGAGACGCGCTCGTTGAGCTCGGCATCGACGGGGAGCGGCTGGCACCCCAGGGCTTTGGGGAGTCGATGCCGATCGAGACGAACGCCCACGAGGCCGGCCGAGAGGCCAACCGGCGCGTCGAGCTCTACGCCGAGCGGAAGTAAATCGCGCTCAGGTCCCGGCGGCGTCCCAACGGCGGCGGCGAGCCTCCAAGGTCTGCACCGAGCGTTGATTCTCGGCGTTGGCCCGAAAGTTCGCGCTCGCCAAGGCGGCCTTCGAGAGGTTGAATACGAGCATCGGCAGGCTCTCCCCGTCGATGAAACGCAGCGGGTAGCGATAACGCAGCGGGGGATCCGGCGGGAGCCTGAGGGCGAGCAGTTGCCCCTCGAAGGTCGCTTCGACCTCTGAGACCCATCGCATGACCGGTTGGAACTCGGTCAGCTCGAACTTGCCGGTGTCGCTGAGCGGCGCGGCCAGCCAGAGGTCCGAAGTTTCGAGGTCTCGCACGGCGGCCTCGGCGAGCCGGAGCGCGCTCTCTTCGACACTGAGCTTGGCGGCGGAGAGCGCCGAATCGCTGAGCTGGTCGGGACCCGATTCGGACTCGATCAGCCGGTCACGGACCGCCTCTGTGAAGAATGTTCGAATGTCAGCAGACAGAAGGTGAGCGATTCGCGCGCCGAGGTCGCGTAATCGGGCTTCATGAGGATTCTCGAGGTTCATTTCATTTCATCCATCGCATAGGCTCTGACGGTGGCAAGTCAACGCATCTTACTCATCGAGCATGACCCGCGCACCCGTGAGGTGATCGTCGGTTGGTTGAGCGGCCGGGGCCACACGGTCATCGACGTGGACAACGCCAACGCCGGCCTCGACCTCTTCGATCTCGGGGTCCCGGAGCTCGTGATCGTCGACGAGTCGCTCCCGTGGATGAGCGGGCTCGAGGTGGCCTTACGCCTGAGGGCGACGGCGCCGGATCAGGCGATCGTGTTCCTGAGCGAAGGGCCAGAGGACGGGCCAGGGTCTACGCAGGCCCGGACCGACTGCGGCCTCGAGCACTTCGTGGGGCGCCCGCTCGACGAAGCGCGGCTCATCTCCGTCGTGGAGGCGGCCTTGTCCACGGTCGTGGCCCACGCACGGAAGCCCATCTATGGAGATCTCGGCCCCATCGACACCGCGATGTTTCTCGTCGAATCCGACCTCATGACCGCCGACATCGAGGCCATCGACGCTGAATCGGCCGAGGGCGACGCCGGGCTCTTTGCCTGGCCGGACGACGAGCCCGCCGTCGCTGCGGCGCCGTTCAGCGAAGACCTCGGGGCCGAGCTCTCACCCGATGAGGCCGCCGAACCGGACTGGGATGACCTCGGCTGCGCCGCCTTGTCGTCGGAGGGCGGTGGCATCGTTGAGTTTGACTCCATTGTTCAGGAGTCGAGCCGCTGCGTCCTGCGTCCCATGACGCCGACTTCGCCCTCCGAGCCGCACGGGATCTACGGCGAGGCGTCTATCGGTGAGCTGCTCTTCTTCGCGTTTCGGGACATCTTCTCGGGTCGGCTCGTGGTTCGCAGCGGCAACGTCGAGAAGAGCATCACGCTTCGAAACGGGTACCCGACCGACGCCATGAGCAACGTGCGCTCCGAAGAGGTCCTGTGGCGCCTGACTTTGGATGGCCGCATCACCGTCGAGCAGCAAAACGATGTGCGAACGCTCATCGATCTGACCGACGCGCCGCTCGGTCAGACTTTGTCGCACCTCGGCGTCATCGACCCCGTTGAGCTGCTGGAGATGCAGCGGCGCCTCGCTCGCGAGCGGATCCTCTCCTGCTTCACCCTTACGCATGGAAGCTACGGCCTGACCACCGACGCCGGCCCGTCCAGTCACGGTGCGGATCAAGAGATGGATCCGCTGGGGCTCATCTTCGAGGGCATAAAACGCCTCTACCCGGTCGCGCCCCTCGTCGAGCACTTCGACGCCTTTTGCCGACGGCAGCCTCGGCGAACCGAAAAGCTGCACGAGTTCAGCCGCCATTTCCGCGACTATCCCGATGAGCTCCGTTTCGCCGAGCTGCTCGATGGGCAGAAGCCGCTCGGGCATGTCCTCGTGCAGTCGCCGTTTGGCCTCGTCGAGACCCTCAGGGTCCTCAGGGCGTTCGAGATCACGCAGTGCGTCGAGTACGGTCGCGATGAGGCCGTACTGTCCGCGCAGCCCAGCCCGGCCCATCGAAGAGCGGTCACGGTGGAGCCCTCGCCTGGCCCTGCGCCCGGCCCTCGCAAGGTGGGGCCACCCTCCCGATCGATGCCGGTCGTCACGACCTCTCCGCGCGCCGTACCGGTGAGCCCCTCCGGGCCGGCCCCTCCGGCCCCTCCGGCCCCGAGGAGCAGCGTCTCGACGAACCCGCCCGTCACCCGCCCCACCGGCTCGACCGCGCCACCGAGGGGGCTCTTGTCCCCTCGACTCACATCTGAGCCCACGCCCGCTGCCGGCCTAACGACCGATTCGGCGATGCCCAAGGTGAATATCGAAGCTGCCTTTCGGGCCGAAGTCACCGAGAAGCTCAGGCGGATGTCGGAAGGGACGGCTTACGACGTGCTCGACGTCCAGCCCACCGCCTCTGTCGACGCGCTGCGCAACGCCTACGTCCGGCTGACCAAGCTCTATCACCCCGATCGCACCGCGACGTTCCAGGACGACAAGCTCCGTGAGCAGGCGTACGAGGTTCAACGGCGGCTCGTCACCGCTTGGGAGGCCGTAAAAGACCCTCGAGCACGGCAGGACTACGACGCGATCAACCTCTCCGGACCGGTCGACGACGGCGGGGGCAAGCCGGACATCATCAAAGCCGACTTCAACTTCCAGCGGGGCAAGGCGTGCCTCGGCAAGGGGGATGCGAAGCGGGGGCTGGAGTTTCTGGAGGTCGCCTCGCGGCAGGATCCCCATCAGCCCCTCTACCGGATCTACCGGGGTTGGGCGCGTTTCTTGGCGTCGGATGCCAGCGACATCAAGGCGAAGACCGAGGCCCGCGAAGACATCAAGATCGCCCTGAAGATCGATGAGAACCTCGACGCCGGGTACCTCTTCCTGGGCCATATCAGCAAGGCGACGGCCAACGACGAGCTCGCCGAAAAGCTCTACCGGAAGACCGTGCAGATCAATCCGAACAACGCCGACGGGTGGCGGGAGATTCGTCTGTACGAAGCGCGCCGCGCCAAGGACAAACAGAAAGACGGGTTCCTCGGCAAGCTGTTCACCAAGAAGTAGAGCCAAGGCCCGGTCGACTCAGGGCTTGCCGATCTGCACCCGGAATACGCGGGTGCCATCCTCGTCGGCCTGCCGCTCGAGCGTGATGAACTTCAGGTGCAGATCGGTGAACCGTCCGGCGGGCAGCCTGATCTTCACCTTGTCACCTTCGTCGCTCTTGACCACCTTGCAGCGACCAAACTGAGGGTGGATGAGGAGGTCTCCAGGCGCCGCGGTGCCTCCGCCACTCGACCCTCGGCCGGCACCGCTCGAAGGCCGAAACGCGGCGGCCGTTTGGCTGGCCTTCACCGCCTGACCCCAACCCGGGGCGGACACCGCGGGGACCGGCGACGCCGAGGGCAGGACTGCGGGAGGAGACGAGGTCGGCGGTTGGGCGGGCCGGTCGAGCGTAGGCTCGCGAAGCTCGGGTGCAGGCTCGCGCCGCTTGGGCTCGACGGCTGCGGACAGGGCACGGGGGGCATGTGGTGTGGTCCGCGGCGAGGGACGGTCGGCGGGCCCGCGTGGCGAAGTTGCCGGGGATCGGCCACTGCCGCTTGAGGTGCTCTCCACGGCATCGAGGAAGGCGTCGACAAAGACGTCGATCGAGAGGGCCTCGCCCGCGACGATGCGCCCGGATACCGAGCGGGGGATGCCGCGATCAACCCAGGCGACCGTCGCGTAGAGGTCCGTCAGCCCGAGGTCAGCACCGATGCGTCCCGTGGCGGCGATGATGGTCGAGGTGCCCGTGATGTCGAAGGTCTGGTCGTCTTCGAGGTCGAGGCACACGTCCCGGGCTCGTCCGCGCAGGGTGAGCGTGCCGTCGATGACCTCGTGGCGGATGCAGAGGGCATCGAGCGCGGGCAAGAGCGGCTCGCCACTCTTCAACTCTGCGACGACTCGACGAACGGTCGTCACGACAAACTCGGACATGAAGGGGGCTCCGTCAGGGCAGGAAAGGTACGAGATCTTGGAGATAAACGAGGCCGACGACGAGCATCATGATGCCCAGCGAGCCCTTCACCACCTCCATCCAGCCGCCGCTCTTGGGCATACGACCGATGAACTGCGTGAAGGTCCCCAGGAAGATGAACAGCATGCCCATGCCCAGCGAGTAGACCGACAGAAGGCTGAGGCCCAACGAGACGCTCTGCTGCTTGGCCACAAACGCGAGCACGGCGACGAGAGGGGGGCCGACGCAGGGAGCGGCGACGACGCCGGCGACCGTGCCCATGAGGAACGCCCCCAGGAACTGACCACTCCCTTGCCCGCCCACGCTGCTCATTCGTTGATTGAGCCCGTCGGGCAGGCGCAGATCGAAGACGCCGATCATCGATAGGCCCATCGCCATGAAGGTCAACGAGACCGTGCCGATGACCCAGCCGGATTGGAGCGCCGCTCCGAAGAGTCCCCCGGTGGTCGCCGCCGTGACGCCCAAGGCCGAGTAGGTGACCGTGATGCCGGCGACGTAGACGAGCGAGAGCAGGAAGCCGGACATTCGGCTCTTGGCCTCTCGGGCGCCGAAGAGGCTGATGGTGATGGGGATGAGGGGATAGACACAGGGCGAGAGCGAGCCTACGACGCCGGCGAGGAAGACGAGCAGGTAAACCCAGGCGGACCCCGCTTCGAAGGCGCGGCGGATTCGACCGGCGAGGCTCTCGTCGACGGCGATGCCGGCCCCGCCACTCTCGGCTTGGTCAAGGCGCTTGCCGAACGCCGCCGCATCCTCGAAGCCCGTCAGGGTCAGGGCATCGAGCACCTTGCCATCCGGCGTGACGAACGCGACGGTCGGCAGGCCCTGGACCTTGAATCGTTTTTGCAGGTCGGCGAGCTCTGGGCGGTCGTGCGTGAGGTCAACCCGAGCGGTGACCCAGCCTTTCAGCCGCTCAGAGATTTCCGGGGACGAGAACGTATGAACCTCGAGCTCTTTGCAGGCCTTACACCAGTCGGCGGAGAAGTCCACGAGGAGCGGGAGCTTGCGAGCGCGGGCGTCGGCCTCCGCGGCGACCGGATCGTCGCCCCACTCCGTGCCCCCCGTCGTATCGGGCGGTGCGGCGCTGCCGATGAGTTCGGCCCCCCGCAGCGCGAGCAGCGTGCCGATGACCACCGCGAGGACGCCGACGGTCTTCACGACCTTGCCGCGCGTCGACAACTCGAAGTTGGCCACGAAGACCCGACCAAAGATCAGGCCAAGGAGCGCGAGGACGAGGCCCGAGATCAGCAGGGGAGACATGGATTCCTCACTTTTTTCAACGGGGTCCGGCTTGCTTGAGCGCGGCCGTGAGGGCGCCGGGATCAAAGCCGCCCAAGATCCGGCCACCGACGTCGAAGATGGGCACGCCCGAGGCGGAGACCCCGGCGGCTTGGGCGCGTCGGGCAATGTCTGCGGCGGCGGCCTGGTCTTTCTCGATGTCCTTCTCGACAAACGCGATGCCCTGCTCGCGCATGAACGCCTTGGCCTTCGTGCAGACGCCACACCAGGCGGCCGTATAGATGGTGACGGGTGCTTGAGGGGCAGTCGAGCTCGTCGCACGCAGGGCCGACTCGAGCTCGGCGCGTTCGACGAGGCGTCCGGAGTACCGACCGTCCGATCCCTTTTGCCGGAGGTCGAAGAGCTGGACGATGCGGGTTGAACTTCGCTGCTCGGGCGTCAGCGAGAGATCGAGGACCTGCACCGAGCCCCTTGCGGCCTCGGGGACGTCGGCGATGCGGTCCGCGGTCTCCACGGTCCCTTCCCGCTCAAACCGGAAGAGCAGATCAGTCCGAGTCTCGTCGACCACTGAGAGCGAGGGCGCCGACGGAACCTCTACGGACTCCTTCGACGCGCTCGTGCACGCGAGGCCAAGCGAGAAAACGGCGAGGAGCAGGCGTCGAGGAAAAATCATGGTTCGCCAAGCAATCGAAGGGCGCGCATATCTTGCGAACGAGGCCGCGCTTGTCAACGCCCCGCTCCGAAGGATAGATTCCGCGCCCCTTGAATTCCGCCCAGCACCACTTCGGCTTCGTTGCCATCGTCGGACGACCCAACGTCGGGAAGTCTACCCTCCTCAATTCCCTGTTGGGCGAGAAGCTCGCTATCACCTCGCCGCGGCCCCAGACCACGCGCAATCGGATCCCCGGAATCATCACGCGCCCCGACGCGCAGATCGTGCTCGTCGATACGCCGGGCATTCATCGAGCCAAAGGCGCGCTCAATCGGTACATGAACAACGTCGCCCGAGACGCCCTGACGTCTTGTGATGCGGTGCTCTTCCTCGCCGAGGCGGGCCTCGGGCCTGACCAGAACGTGCTCATCTCGGCCCTCGATCGAGAGATCCTCGAGGACATCCGCGAGGCTGGGCTGCCCGTCTTGCTCGGCCTCAACAAGATCGACCGCGTCTCCAAGCTCATGCTCCTGCCCATCATCGACGCTTGGCGGCAGGTCACCGAGTTCCGCGAGATCGTGCCTATCAGCGGCCTGAGGTCCGACGGGCTCGACCGGCTGCTGACGAGCCTCACCAACGCGCTGCCCATCGCCACTCGGATGTACGCCGAGGACGAGCTGACCGACCTCCCGATGCGCTTCCTGGCCGCCGAGATGATCCGCGAGCGCCTCTTTCATCATCTTCACAAGGAGTTGCCCTACGCCTCGGCCGTGACCATCGAGGCTTGGCACGAGCGCGCGGACGGCCTGATCCACATCGACGCCGTCATCTTCGTCGAGCGCGATTCGCAGAAGGGCATCGTCATCGGCAAGGGGGGCGAGATGCTCAAGCGCATCGGCACCGAGGCCCGCGCTGAGATCGAACGCCTCGCCGGGGCAAGAGCCCACCTCTCGATTTTTGTTCGAGTCGAGACGGGTTGGACAGACACCGAAGCCGCGCTGCGTAAGCTCGGCTATCTTTGAGAGGCAGACATGCGCTCGATTGTGGCCATTGTCGGTCGCCCAAACGTCGGTAAATCGACCCTCTTCAACCGCCTGATCCGCGAGCAGCGGGCCATCGTCCTCGACACGCCTGGCGTGACACGGGACCGGCACTACGGGGAGGCGACCCACGAGGGCGTCACCTATACGCTCGTCGACACGGGGGGCTTCGAGCCCGAGGCGGAGTCCGGCGTCCTCTCCCAGATGCGCAAGCAGGCGATGTTCGCCATCGAAGAGGCTGACGTCGTGGTCTTCCTCCTCGATGTTCGGGACGGCCTTCTGCCTGCGGACGAGGAGATCGCCGATATGCTGCGGCGCTCCGGCAAGCCCGTGGTCTACGCCGTCAATAAGTGTGACGGCCCCAAGACCTCGGAGGCCAGCGTCGACTTCTACGCTTTGGGCGTCGATCGCGTCATCCCGATCTCCTCGGCTCATGGCCGCGGTATTGGCGAGCTCCTGGACGCGGTCCTCGTTCACCTCTCGGCGGACGATGAGGCCGTCGACGACGACTGGGGCACCCGGGTCGCGTTTGTGGGCCGCCCGAACGTGGGCAAGTCCACGATGACGAACCGGCTCCTGGGCGAAGATCGAATGATCGTCGACGATCAGCCTGGGACCACGCGAGACGCGATCGACGTTCGCATCGACGTGTCCGGCCGACGGTACGTCTTGGTCGACACGGCGGGCCTTCGCCGCAGTCGAGGCATCGATCGCGCAAGCAGCGAGGGGCTCTCGGTCATTCGGACCTTGCGCGCCGTCGAGCGGTGCAACATCGCCGTTCTGCTGCTCGACTCCACCGAGGGTCTCACCGACCAGGACGTCCGCATCGCCGGTCTGTGTGACGAGAAGGGCCGCGGCCTGATCATCGTCGCCAATAAGTGGGACGTCGTGGAGAAGGACGCCAAGTCGGCCGACCGCCTGCGCGAGCAGATCGCGCTGAAGATGCCCTTCGTGGCCTACGCGCCCGTCTTGTTCCTCTCCGGCATGACCGGCTTGCGGATGCCGAAGTTGCTCGACCAGATTGATCGCGTGCGGGCGGCCCAGACACTCCGGGTGGGCACGGGCCAGCTCAACCGATGGCTCGAAGACTGCGTGGCCCGCCACCAGCCGCCGGTCAACGGCGTGCGACGGCTTCGCCTGTATTACGGCACCCAGGTCGGCGTGGCCCCTCCGACGATCGTCTTGTCGTGCAATAATACCGAGGCCGTGCACCTCAGCTACAAGCGTTACCTCTGCAACCAGTTCCGAGAGGTCTTCGACGTGCCGGGCACCCCGGTCCGGCTGATCTTTCGAGCCCGCGGAGAGTCGCCGGCAAGCTCTGGCGACGACGAAGAAGAGCGCGAGACGGAAGATTGAGACGTGCCGGAGCTGCCTGAGGTCGAGCTCGCCGCACGGCAGCTTCGGGCGGGGCTCAGCGGGCGCGCTGTCAGCGTGGTGTGGGCGACGCAGGGTCCGCCGCTTCGCTGTCCGACAGACGAGCTGGTAGCCTTCGAGGGGCAGTCTGTCCTTGAGGTCCACCGGGTCGGCAAGCAGCTCGCGATCACCTTCACCGGCGATGTCGGCCTCCTGCTTCACCTGGGGATGTCGGGCCGGATTCGGAGCACCGGGGCCGGGGCGTCGATGGCGTTCCCACTGCCGCATGAGCGTCTCCGTCTTGAGCTCGTCGATGGTTCTCATGTCTCGCTCCATGACGTTCGGCGGCTCGGTCGGGTGAGGGTGGTCCGGGGCGGTTCGGTGTTCGAGACGCCCGAGTGGCGGCGGCTCGGTCAAGACGCGCTCGAGCTGACGGAGACGCCCGAGTTGTTCCGCGAGCGGCTTTGCCGGGACCGACGCCCAATAAAGGTCGCATTGCTTGACCAATCGCTCGTCGCGGGTATTGGAAACATCTACGCGAGCGAGGGACTTCATCAGGCGGGGATCCATCCGCGCCAGTCGACACGGAAGCTGCAATCGGGCGCGCTGTGCCGGCTCGCTGTGGCCGTCGGCGAGGCCATGAAGGCGACGCTCACCCACGAGCCGGGCGCGGAGATCACGTACTTGTCCGAGCACCCGAAGAGCACGAATCCGTTTCTGGTCTACGCCCGCGAGGGCCAGCCGTGTTTCGCCTGTGAGGCCACGATCGAGCGGTTCGTTCAGGCCGGTCGGAGCACGTTTATGTGCCCTCGGTGTCAGCCCTTCGGCGAGGAGTCCACTGAAGCCTTGCGGTCCTGAAACCAGCCGTAGATCCAAGTACCGAGCAGGATGCCCGCGATCGTGGGGACCGCGGCGAGCTTCGCCTGCCCCAGCATCGCCAGCACCGTGCCCGGGCACGCGGCCGTGAGCCCCCAGCCGATGCCGAGCAGCACCGCGCCAGCGGCCAGACCTCGCACGATGGGCTTCTGACTGAAGTCGATGGCAAGGCCGCCAACGGCCGCCCGCGCCCCGCTGCGACGAAGCAAGAGCACGCCCGGGACGCCCACGACGACCGCCCCGCCGATGACCCACACAAGCTGGAGGTCCGTGAAGAGGAAGAGCTTGGCGTAGTAGTCGTAGTCGGTCGCTCCCGAGCGCGTCAGGAGCGCGCCAAAGAGGACGCCAAAGCCAAGAAACATAAGCCGCTCGGTCTTCATCGTCAGCCTCCGTACCCGCCGAAGAGACGAAACAGGGCCTGAACCGACACGATGCCGCCGACGAAGAAACCGACGCTGGCGATGAGGCTCGACGGGGCAAGGAGCGAGAGCCCGGCGATGGAGTGTCCGCTCTGGCACCCTCCCGCGATCCGGGCGCCCAAGCCCATGCACAGCCCGCCTGCCAAGAGATAGAGGCTGCGAAGGGCAGGGGACTCGGGGAGGACCCCGTCGTAGAGGCCCCCCATCGAGAGGGAGAGCTCAAACGCGCCCCCGCCGAGCGCGTGACCAAGCGCGCCCCCGAGGGGCAGCCCCAGCGCGAACCAGAGCCGCCAATTGTCGAGCTTCGCGTAGGCCCCGCGATGAAAATACGGCGTGCGCGAGATGAGCCCGCAGAGGTTGCCGTACCCCGTCGAACACCCAAGCGCCCGGCCGGTGATGCGGAGTTGCAAGAGCAGGTAGAGCCCGATGAGGAGCCCGCCCAGCCATCCTGGCCAATAGGTGTTCTGCATGGGCCTATGGTGAGCGATCGTCCGAAGCTCGACAATGACCGAACGACTCAGGCCGCTCGGGTCTGCGAACCTTGACGGACACACGGCAGGAGTGACGCGCGCAGCGACTCCTCCATGTCCGGCCGGGACCGCACGGTGGCGCAGGCCTGCTCCCGGCCCTGGCCGAGGCGCTCGTCTCCGTAGCTGTACCAGGCGCCGCTCTTCTCGATGAGGCCCGCAGCGACCCCCTGGTCGATCACATCGCCCGCCCGGTTGATCCCGGTGCCGTACAGGATGTCGAACTCGGCCTCACGGAACGGCGGGGCCATCTTGTTTTTGACCACCTTGACCCGCGTTCGGTTGCCCACGTTCTCCTCGCCAGACTTCACCGCCCCGATGCGTCGAATGTCGAGGCGCACGCTGGAGTAGAACTTCAGCGCGTTCCCGCCGGTCGTCGTCTCGGGCGACCCGAAGGTGACGCCGATCTTCATGCGGAGTTGGTTGATGAAGACGACGGTGCACTCCGCTCGGGCGGCTACGGCCGTCAGCTTCCGCAGCGCCTGGGACATGAGCCGCGCCTGGAGACCGACGTGGGTGTCGCCCATGTCGCCTTCGAGCTCGGCGCGCGGAACGAGGGCGGCCACGGAGTCGATGACGATGAGATCAATCGCGCCGGACCGGGCCAGCGCGTCGGCGATCTCCAGTGCCTGCTCTCCATTGTCCGGCTGGGAGACGAGCATCTTCGACGGGTCGACCCCGAGGTTTCGGGCGTAGGCGAGGTCGAGGGCGTGCTCGGCGTCGATGTACGCCGCGGTCCCCCCCATACGCTGAACGCCAGCGATCACCTCGAGCATGAGCGTCGTCTTGCCGGAGCTCTCGGGGCCGAAGATCTCGATGACCCGACCGCGAGGCAGCCCGCCGATGCCCAGCGCGATGTCGAGGCCGAGGCAGCCCGTCGGGAGGACGGACACCGGCTCCAGGACCGCGCCTTCGCCCAACTGCCAGATCGTGCCCTTCCCGAAGGCCTTCTCGATGTTCCCGATGGCCGTCTCCAGGGCCCTGCTTCGATCACCTCGGGCTTCGGTCGTTTGCGTGCGAGACATATTTCCTCCTCTTGTGTTTTGGCCCAGTGGGCCGGGTATCGCGTGGCGTTTTTGCCGCGCGGGGTGTTCTTTGAAACGTGGGGAACGTGGGGCTGAGGTTCGACTTCGCGGGGCCGCGTCAGGGGGCTTCCCGGTCGAGTTGCCGAAACTGGATCGCCTCGGCGATGTGCTCGTCTTCAAGTCGCTCGCTGCCGGCGAGGTCCGCGATCGTGCGGGCGACCTTGAGCACGCGGTCGTGGGCGCGGCCAGAGAGCGCGAGTCGGTCAATGGCTCGGGCGAAGAGCGCGCTGGCCGAGGGCTCAAGGGCGCAGTACTTCCGGATCGTCGCCGGCCTCATCTGGGCGTTGCATAACGTCGGTCCACCTTTGAAGCGTCGGTGCTGACGGTCCCGAGCGGCGATGGCTCGGCTCCGAACGGCCGCCGACGACTCTCCCGGCGAATCACTCCGCATCTCGAGCGGGCTCACCGACTCGACAGGGACCTGCAGATCGATGCGGTCCATCAGCGGCCCGCTGATCCGATTCCGATAGCTGCGGACCGCCGTCAGGGCACAGGTGCACGCTTGGCGGGGGTGCCCGTGGTAGCCGCACGGGCAGGGGTTCATCGAGGCGACGAGCATGAAGCGGCTGGGCAGGGTCATGGTGTACTGCGCGCGGGAGATGACGACGTCGCCGTCCTCGAGCGGCTGCCTGAGTGCCTCGAGCGCACTTCGCTTGAACTCGGGCAGCTCATCGAGGAACAGGACCCCGTGGTGCGCCAGTGAGACCTCTCCGGGTCGACCATGGGGCCCTCCGCCCATGAGCGCGGCCTCAGTGACCGAGTGGTGGGGGGCGCGGAACGGGCGATGGTCGAAGGCCTTGCGTCCGAGCTCGGCCAACCCTGCGACGCTGGCGATCACGGCGCACTCGAGGCGTTCCTCGGCGCACAATGGGGGGATGACGCCCGGTAGACGCCGCGCCAGCATCGTCTTGCCGGCCCCAGGCGGGCCGATGAACAAGAGATTGTGGCCACCGGCGGCAGCGATCTCCAGCGCTCGGCGGGCGAGGCTCTGACCCCTGACGTCCGCCATGTCGAAGTCCCGATTGAGGTCGGTCTGCGTCTCGACCTCGGCCGCTGGACTCGGCAAGGGGCTCAGCCCCCCATCGACAAGCGCCTTGACGAGCTCGAGCAAGTGGTGAGCGCCGACGATCTCGAGGTCGCCGACCATCTGGGCTTCCCGGGCGTTGTCCATGGGCACGATGATTCGGCGGGCACCCTCCCGACGGGCTTGAACCGCCATCGGAATGACCCCGCGGATGCCCCGAATCCGACCATCGAGCGACAGCTCGCCGGCCACCCAGGTGTCGGCGAGGGCCGTCTCGGGGATCTTGCCCTCGGCCACGAGGATGCCCAGCGCGATGGGCAAGTCGAAGGCGGTCCCGTCTTTGCGGAGGTTGGCGGGCGCGAGGTTCACGGTGACCCGACGCTGCGGAAAGGCGAACCCGCAGTTCTCCAGCGCGCTCTTGACGCGCGTCCTCGCCTCGCACACCGAGGTTCCCGGCTGACCGACGGTCGAGAAGACCATCATGCCCCGGCCCAAATCGACCTCGACATCGACCCGGTAGGCGTCGACCCCGAGAACCGCGCTTGATTGAATGACTGCCAACATCTTTGCACCTCGACTCATCACTTGAGCAGCGAGCGTGCCAGTCGATATCACCCAGTGATTTCAATTACTTAGGTCGATACCAGCGCGCACCTGTAGCGGATCTGGACGTCCAAATTCGCTACGCCGTCCACTTCCTGAACGGTCGTCCGGATGAGGGAAAGGGGATGAATCCCCCCGGCGATGCGGCTATGTTGATTCTGTGGAACTTTTCTCGGACTCATGCGTCCTAATTCAGCGGGGCCGGTCTCCGCGACGATGCGCCGGAGAGACCGGCCGTTCTGGACCCCGTTCGAACTGGAGGAACAGTGAAGCAGCTCGACCCGATCCGCCGCGCCGCAGCCCATACGGCCGCAGTGCTCGCGTTCTTGGCCCTGTCTACGTCGGCCCAAGCCGCCCCGCCGGACGTTCGGACAAGGGCTGAGCTCCGCAACGCCGTGCGCGGGCCAGACGCCACGCGCGGCGTGTTGACGGACGTCACGCGCGGTGTCTTGAGGGTAGCGCCCGCGAAGGTCCAACTCCGGCGCACGCCGACCAATGAGACGCCCAAACAGACAACCAACGAGACGACCACGATTCGGGCGCGCGCCGATCAGCGACTCCGGGCCGGGGACCGCCGCGGCGCGCTCGCCGATTACGAGCGGGTCGTTCAGAGGCAGACGAGCGACCCCGCGCTCTGGCAGCTCGTCGGTGACCTTCGTGCCCACTTCGGCAGCGTCGACACGGCGGTCGCCGCCTGGAGGTCTGCCTCCGCGCTCCGCCCCGAGGATGACCGCATCCTCGAGCGGGTCACGCATGGGTCGATACAGCTCGGTGACTACGCGACGGCGGCCGAGTTTCAGGCGCGCCTTGTCGCCGTGCTTATGGACAGCACGGGAGGCCCCGGCAGCGAGCGAAATCTCAGACGGCACATGGTGAACCTGGCCGAGCTCGCGGCGCTGGCAGGGGACTTCACGCGCGGTGAGCAGGCGGCGCTTCAGCTCATTGGCCGCGCACCGCACGCCATCGATGGGCACCTCGCGCTCGGGTACGTGCAGCTTCACGCGGGTGATTTCGACGACGCTGAGGGCACCTATCTCGAGGTCCTGAAGCGCGACCCCAACGTCACCATCGCCCTGAACAACCTCGGCAATATCAGATATATGCGGCGCGACCTCGACGGTGCCGCCGAACTCTTCGAAACCATCCTCGGCGTCGAAGGCGCGTCTCCTTATTCGATGAGCATCGCGACCTCCAACCTCGCCGAGCTGCTCCAGATCCAGGGTGGCTTCGATGATGCCAGCCGCCTCTACAAAGACGCCATCAACCTCGTGCCGACCGGTGCGTGGAGCTATATGGGGCTCGCCGCGCTGCTCGATATGGAGGGCCGATACGACGCTGCGACGGACGCGATGATCGACGGTTGGGAGCGGGACAAGAACCGATTGTCGCGGCTCAACTCTCACTTCTACGAGGAAGAGTGGGCCTGGCAGCGTGACGCGTTGATCGCCGAGATTGAAGGGGACACCGACCTCGCTGCCTCGCTCTGGACCCGGGTCCTCGCTGGCGACGTCGAGTTGCTCACCGCCTCTGCTGCCTACCATCTCCGCACCCTGGGCGAGAGCAAGCCCTGACCCACGATGATCTCGGATTTTCACGGAGTAGCCCTGCGCGGGATTCCTGTTTAGTATCCGCGTCGACGTCTGGCGAAGAGTGAAGGTATGTCCGTGCGGACCGGTTCCCTCGGGGGGATCAAGCTCTACAAGATATTTCGCAGCCTTAAGGACCAGAAGCTCACCGGGCTCCTCACGCTGACGCGCGGTCAGATCGTGAAGCGCGTGCGGCTCTCGTCTGGTGTGCCCGTGCGGGTGTCGTCCAATGCGCGCCGCGAGACGTCGACCGTCTGCCTTCACGAGCAGGGTCTCTTGTCCGCAGAGGACGTTGACGCAGTCGCCAAGCTCAAGGCGAAGTCCGGGTGTACCGCCGAAGAGGCACTCGTCCGCCTCGGGTTCCTCGATGCCCGTCAGCTTCGCGCGCTCGAGGTCAAGCTCTCGCGTCGCCGACTGCTGGAGTGTTTCACTTGGCGTGAGGGCGAGTTCACTTTTGCCGAGGGCACGCTCAAGCCCGACAGCGACTGCCAGGACATCGACGTCGTCGGCCTTCTGATCGACGCGAGCGCGAAGCTCGCCAGCGACGAGGACTGCCTGAGCTTCGTCAGCGCGTTTGTCGACCAGCCGGTGAAATTGACCGCTGGGGTCGACACCTATGGGGCGATGTTCGATGTGGCCCTGGGCGTGCCCAACCTTCGCTCGGCCCTCGGCGAACCCCAGACTGTCGACCAGCTCATCGAGAAGTTGAACGATCCCGAGCGGGTGCGCAGGCAGGTCTTCGCGCTCGTGATCTGCGGCCTCGCGAGCTTCCAGGCCGCGGTCAAGTCGCCAGGTCTGCCGAGCCCTCGCGTTGTGCCGGTGCCGGTGCCGGTGCCGGTGGTCGTGGACGCGCCGGTGCCGGTGGTCGTGGACGCGCCTGTGCCCAATCCGGTGGTCGCAGCTGCGCCGGTGCCCGCCGCGGTGGTCTTTGCGCGCCGGACCAAACCGCCAGCCGCGGTCGTTGAGGCGGCCACGACTGACCCGTCGCCCCCGCAGGTCGTCCCTCTCGAAACAATCCCCGCGCCCGCGCCCGCGCCGGAGCCTGTGCCGGAGCCTGTGCCGGAGCCGAAGCCGCCGGAGTCCGCGCCTGCACCGCCCCAACCTGCCCCGACGCTGAGGCCACCGGAGCCCGCGCCTGCACCGCCCCAACCTGCCCCGACGCCGAGGCCACCGGAGCCCGCGCCTGCACCGCCCGAACTCGCCCCGAAGCCAGTCCCGAAGCCCGCACCGAAGCCCGCACCGAAGCCCGCGCCTCTGTCCGCGTCCGGATCCCTGACCGGGCCGCCCGTTCCGGCCATCCGCAAGCGCGCCGAGGTCCTGCGCAATGTGCGGCCTCTCGATGAGAACGCGCGCCGCACCCTCACCGAGGTCGACGCCCTGCATGGCATCCTGCGCAAGAAGTCGCACTACGAGATCATCGCGTTGCCAAAGTCAGTCGACGTCAAGTCCGTGCACGCGCAGTTCCGACGCCTCGCCCGCGACTTCCACGTCGATCGCTTCACCAAATATGGTCTCTCCGCCGAGCAAATGAAGAAGGTCCAGGACGTCTTCATGGCCATCAACCGCGCCCATGAGGTGCTCAGCAGCCCCGAGCAGCGGCGCGACTACGACATCCAGCTCGACATGGCCGCGCGAGGCCAGAAGGTGCCGTCAAACGCCTCTCCGGATGTCGGGTTGATCTTCCGGGCCGAGCAGCTCGTGAAGGATGGGACCACTCTGCTTCGCAACAACAAAGCCGAGGCCGCGAAGGCCAAGTTCGAGGAGGCCCTCGGGTCGACCCCAGGCGACGTGGTCGCGCGAGCTGGAGCCGCGTACTCCGAGTTTCTGTTGTCCATCGGCGCGAAGAACGAACCGCGGGCGGCGGCAGCCCAAGTCGCGCTCGAGGCGGTGGTCACCGCTGATGTGGCCCGTGATGAGCCTTACCTCTACCTCGGTCGCGTCTACAAGCTGCGTGGCCAAGACAGCCGTGCCATCGCGCAGTTTCAACGCGCGCTTGAGGTCAATCCGCATTGCAACGAAGCAGGCAGCGAGTTAAGACACCTGCAGCGCCGCGCCGACGCATCCCCTTCAACAGAGAAGGGCGCCGCTGGCCTTTTCAACCGAAAGAAGAGCTGAGATGACCCGCCGCGAGGACGTCAAGGGATATGTCCTGGTCGACGACAGCGGTCGGATCACGGTCATCGGCGAGCCGCTCCGCAACCAGCTTCGCGCGCGCGCAGGCTACTACACGCACGTGCCGTCTGAGCGGACCCTGCTTCACTTCACCCGCGCCACGTCGGTGCCGGCGTTCGAAGAGTTTCGGGATCCCATCGTGCTTCAGGGCGACATCGCCGGCATGGGCTCGACCGTCGAGATCATCAACTTCGTCACAGCGGCCAAGCTCTCCGGCAACCTCGTCTTCGTCAGCAACCAGTGCCGGAAGTGCCTGTATTTCAAGTCCGGCGAGGTCCGAGGTGCGTCATCGAACATCATCGAAGACCGGCTCGGGGAGGTCATGTTCCGCTTCGGAGCCTTGTCCCGAGAGGAGCTCGAGCGGGCCATCGCCGAGGGCAAGCGCTTCCGCCGGCCGCTCGGGAACTACCTGCTCGACCAGGGCACCATCAACCAGGCCGAGCTCTACATCTTCATTCGGCGGCAGGTCGAGGAGATCTTCTACTCGGTCCTCCTCATCAAAGACGGCGACTTCTACCTGACGAAGTTCGACGTCGACGCGCTCCCGAGCCCGCTCTCGCTCAACGCGAACTCCATGCTCATGGACGGGCTTCGCCGAAGTGATGAGATCCAGTACTTCAAGCAGCGGATCCACAGCTCGAGCGTCAGGGTGGCCAAGAGCCGAGAGACGCCCCCAGAGGGCACGAAGCTTGAGGCCAAGGACTTGGTGATCTTGTCGGCTCTCAACACGGTCATGACCGTCGAGGAGCTGACGCGTGCGTGCCGCCTCGGCGAGTTCGACACGATGAAGATCCTGTTCCACCTGGTCGGCGCGGGGCACGTCAAGGTCCTCGAGGAGCGAGACTTCGTGACGACGGGCGTCGACATCACGGAGATCACGACCGAGATGTCCGGCATGGTCGACACGTTTAACTCCGTATTTCAGCGCATCTACACGGCCATCTCGAAGCACGATCAGCACAACGCGCTCAAGCAGGGGCTTGATACGTTTCTCCAGTTTTACGGTTTCGTGGAGCTCTTTCAGGGCGTGGCCTTCGACGCGACCGGCGCGCTCGATAAGCGCGCGCTGTTGACGAACCTCAATCAAAACCAGATCGACAATCGGGCTACGTTCTTGTCTCAGGCACTCAATGAGCTCCTGTTCTTCGAGATGTTCGCGGCCCGGGAGTGGCTCGAACGCGACGAGCAGCAAGAGCTTCAGAAGATCATCAACCAACTCTTCATTGAGATCGGCTGAGCCCTGCCGTTTGTCGCACAAGGTGCATTATGTCAACTACGCGACCGGGGGATCCGGGCGGCATGATGGAGACCGTCCTCCTTCTGCCTGATCAATTCGAGATCGGTGCCGCCTGGGCCCTCGACTTCGGCTCAGAGCATCGAGGCGAGGTCGACCGCGTGCTCATCTGTGGCATGGGCGGGAGCGCGTTCCCCGGTGATCTCGTCGCCGTGCACGCGCAATCGGTCGGCCTCGAGGTTCGCATCCATCGGGACTATGATCTGTCGCGCTGCGTGCTCGGAACGCGCACCCTCGTCATCGCGAGCAGCTACAGCGGCGAGACCGAGGAGACGCTGTCCGCCTACGAGGACGCTCGACGGCGCGGCCTGCGCGTGGTCGCGCTCGGCTCGGGCGGTGAGCTTCAACGGCGGGCACTGGAGCACGGCGTGCCGTTCGTCCGCCTCCAAAAGCCGAGTGCTCACTTTCAGCCTCGCGCGGCCATGGGCTACTTCTTCGGCGCGCTCTTGCGGGTGCTGCAGAACGCCGGTCTGCTCACCGACGTCGACCCGCTCCTGACGCACATCGCCGGTGCGTTACGAAGAGACACGACCGCGGCCGTCACTGCCGCCGCGCTGCGAGACGCCCTCCGCGACCGGATCCCGGTCATTTACGCGCCGCATCCTTTTGCCGAGACGGCGGCCCGGATCGCCAAGATCAAGCTCAATGAGAACGCCAAGATGCCGGCTTTCTACGCCGCGCTGCCTGAGCTCAACCACAATGAGCTCGTCGGGTTCACGTCTCTCACCGGCCCCTTCTCCGCGGTGCTGCTCCGTCCGTGTCGCCAGGAGCCGGCGATGCTTCGAAGGTTCGAGGTCACAGCAGAGACCCTCGTCGATGTGGGCGTCCCGGTGAC
Source organism: Myxococcales bacterium (assembly GCA_009692505.1). Classification (GTDB taxonomy): domain Bacteria; phylum Myxococcota_A; class Bradymonadia; order UBA7976; family UBA1532; genus SHZC01. The sequence continues at coordinate 1,454 of SHZC01000077.1, read as the reverse complement.
CATCGTCAACCTGCTTGACGATCTGGACATCGTGGCGATCTTCGGAGTCCTTCACGCCTTCGACATCGCGAGCGTCGAACTCGCCATCGACGCCGGGATTGATCCCACGCCCGTCGCGCTCGTCGAGGACTTCAAGCGCCGGCTCTCGGCTCGCTTGGCGGCTCGCGTGGCCGTCTAACAGGACTCACCCGCCGGGACGAAACCCGTACAGCACGCCGCCGTTCGTCAGCAGGTAGGCCGTTCCGTCCTGGCCAACGGTCGCTGGAGCGTCGATGCCATAGCCCGGGCGAAACTGCGTCACTGGCCGTCCGTTGGCTGAATCGAGGAAGTGAAGCGCGCCGCGGCTCTGGCTGACGAGCAGGTAGGAGGACGAGACGACGGCTTCGCTCGGCGCGCCCCCCGGCAGCCGGGTCCGCCAGACGAGCCGACCATCAGAGGTCGACACTCGGAGGACCTCTCCGCGATCGACCCCGGCGATCACGTCGCCCAGGGCGAGCGCGGTCGAGGTGATCCCGGAATATGGGTAGAGCCACTTGACGGCGCCCGTGTCGGGGGCGAGCGCGTAGAGGCCCGCACCCGCCGAGGCGACGTAGACGGAGTCCAAGGCCCGAACGGCCGCCGCGTCGACGTCCTGAAACTTGAGGGTCTCCGGCGAGAGGTCTCTCGTCCAGGACACCGCGCCGTCGCGCGCATCGAGGGCGACGAAGTGCCCATCGGAGAAGCCGACATAGACGCGACCATCGGCGAAGAGGGGCCGCGCTTCTCCCGCGAGGGCGAAGTCGTCGGGCGGATCGTCCCGTCGATACTGCCAACGCCAGGCCCCGTCCGCGCGATTCACGGCGTAGACCGAGTTTGTGCCGTCGACGAAGACGACGAGATCACCGGCGAGCACGGGCGCCTGCTGCACCGCGCCTTGGACCTTATAGCTCCAGTTTACGCGACCCGAGCCCGCGTCGAGTGAGCGAAGCTCCCCTTCGTCCGAGCCGATGAGGACCGAGGGGCCGTCGAAGGTCCCTCGGGCGCTCGAGCCACCACCTGGAGAGACCCGCCACAGCACCTCGCCGTTGGTGGCCCGCACGCAGAGGTACTCGCCGGAGGTGGTGCTCACCACGACACGATTGAGCTCGGCGGAGTAGGCCGGCGAGGCCAGCTCATGTGGCTTCAATCGATAGATCGCGGGGTCGCTCAGCTCAAGCCGCCAAGCCGGCTGGAATGGGCTGTCCTCGACGTTTCGGAACGAGCCGGTGAGCGGTGAGTCATCCCCTGCCCCGCCCACGTCGATCCCAGCCCCCCCGCAGCCTGCGGCAAACAGCAGGCCTGAAGCGGCCAGGACCACAGTGGCCAAGCCCACTGTGGACAGGGCGGGGCCGCGCTTCACGTGCCTGCGCTGAGCTTGGCGAGGCGGCGGTCGATCTCGCGCTTCCACTCCGAGTTGCCCATCTGCTCAAGCGCCG
>SHZC01000076.1 GCA_009692505.1 Myxococcales bacterium | reverse complement strand
GGTCACGGCGGGGGTCACGGCCATGGCGGCCACGGCGGCCACTGGCATTGAGGCCGCGCTTTTTTCGCCGACAGCTTTTCAAATCGTCGACGTCTGAGTAGAGGGGCGCATGCTCTCCCACGTCGCCCGCCTCTATCGGCAGAGCCTTAAGCCCGCCGACAGCCTGTTCAACCTCTACCTCGCGCGCCCGATCGCCGCCGTGCTGGTCGCGGTCCTCGCCCGCACGTCGGTCACGCCCAATCAGGTGACCTTCGCCTCATTGTTCATCATGGTGGCGGCCGTGGCCGCGTTGGCCTTCGTGCCCGGCCCGCTCGGGCTCCTCTTGGGCATCCTGGGCATCGAGCTGTCATACGTCTTCGACTGTGCAGACGGACAGCTCGCGCGGCTCACGGGGCAGACCTCCCCGGTCGGCGCGCTGCTCGACTTCCTCATGGACGAGCTCAAGGCGCTCCTGCTCGTCGTCGCGATCACGCTGCGTTTGGCCCTCCTCGAAGGCGGCGGCACCGACGCGCTTTGCATCGGGCTCGTGGTGGTCCTCGTGGTCGGCTGCGCGCTGGCCCTGACGAAGTTCATTCGCACGCCGGAGTATGCGAGCGCGACGGGCACGGTCCCCCTCAAGCACGGAGAGGCCTCCGGAGCGGCGTCCAAGTCCAAGTCGCCGCTTTGGCCCGTGATGGCGATCGTGCGTCTGATCAGCCAGTACCCGACCACGCTGCCGCTCTTCGCGCTTTTCAATCGGCTCGATCTGTTCTTGTATGCCTATGGCCTCGTTCACCTGCTCTATGTGGGGCAGATCATGCTGGTCTTGATGTGGAAGCTGGGGCGCAGGACGAAGGGGAGCGAAGCGGCGTGAGGGGACTGAATCGGACGAATCAGCTCGGGGCAGGCGTGCGGGCGATCATCATCGCCGCCGGCCAAGGCACGCGGCTTCGGCCGTTCACCGACGACCGACCCAAGTGCATGGTCGAGATCGCCGGGGTGCCGATGCTGCACCACCAGATGCGGGCCCTGCGCGCGAACGGCGTCGAAGAGTTCGTCATCATCCGAGGGTACCTCGGGGATCGTATCAGACCCGATCGTCCCGAGGGCGTGTCCTTCGTCGACAATCTCCACTTCGCCGAGCACAACATCCTGATGAGCTTGTTCTCTGCCGGGCCCGAGCTCGTCGGGGACTGCATCGTCGCTTATGCCGACATCGTCTATCACCCCGACGCGGTGCGCGCGCTCCTTCACTGCGAGGCGCCCGGCGCCCTGATTGTCGACGAGCGTTGGAGCGCGGCCTACGCGGGACGCACCGACCATCCCATCTCCGAGGCCGAGTTGTGTCTCGTCGAGCGATCACATCACGGGAAACACCGGTACATCCAGCAGGTCGGCAAGCAGGTCGGACCCGAAGGCGCGCTCGGTGAGTTTATCGGCCTGTGTCGCCTTCGGGGGCCGCTCGTCGCCCGCCTCTGGGGGGAGTATCTCGCCGCTGAAGCTCGCGGACGAGACGTGCCGCTCTGCGCCGCGAAATCCCTCTACCGCGCCTACTTCACCGACTTGCTCAATACGGCGATCTCGCACGGGGAGTCGCTCGCGGCCGTGACCATTCAGGGGCGGTGGCGAGAGATTGACACGGTGCAGGACCTCGAACGCGCTCACGCCATCGTCACCTGGTAGCCCCCCTCGGAGTCTCAAAATGCTCGTTCTCGAAAGCCTGCTCGGCGGCCGCTGGGTGTCCGGCGACGGTCCCGGTATCTCGCTGCTCAACCCCACCACCGAGGCCGTCCTGGCCACCTGCGACACTCACGGGCTCGACCTCGCGGCGGCGCTGGAGTTCGCCAGGTCTCAGGGGGGCGGCGCGCTCCGGGCGTTGACCTTCGCCGAGCGGGGCGCGCTCCTGGAGGCCGCGAGCAAGACCCTGCACGCCGAGCGCGAAGCCCTCATCGAGCTCGCGGTTCAGAACGGCGGCAATACCCGGGGCGACGCCAAGTTCGACATCGACGGTGCCATCGGGACGCTCATGTACTACGCCGAGCTCGGCAAGTCCTTGGGCGACCGACGCTTCGCGCTCGACGGCCCGGTCGAGAACATCGGCAAGGGCGGCCGGGTCCAAGGCTGGCACATCCGCGCACCCAAGCAGGGTGTGGCCGTTCACATCAACGCCTTCAACTTCCCCGCCTGGGGGCTCGCCGAGAAGGCCGCCTGCGCCTGGCTCGCCGGGATGCCCGTCCTGACCAAGCCGGCCACCTCGACCGCGCTCGTCGCCTGGCACATCGTCAAGGCACTTGACCAGAAGGCCTCTCTCCCCGCGGGGGCCTTGTCGCTCCTCTGCGGGCCGGTCGGAGACCTCCTCGACCACTTGGGTCCGCAGGACGTCGTGGCGTTCACCGGCAGTGCCGAAACGGGTGCCAAGATCCGGGGCCATCAGCGCGTTCGGAGCGTGGGCGTTGCGGTCAACGTGGAGGCCGACAGTCTCAACTCCAGCGTGCTCGGCGCAGGCGCAGACGACGCGAGCTACGACGCGTTCATTCGACATCTGCACACCGAGATGACCCAGAAGGCCGGCCAGAAGTGCACCGCCACGCGACGCATCTTCGTGCCCCGAGACCGGCAAGCCGAGGTCATCAGCGATCTGAGCGAGCGCCTGCGCGGGGTCGTGGTCGGAGACCCCTCTCGGGACGACGTGCACGTCGGTCCGCTCGCCACACGCGAGCAGCAACGCAGCGCGATGGAAGGCATCGCCCGGCTGCTTGAGGTGACGCGGCCGGCGTTTGGTACACCCGGGCGCGGCGCACCTCGTGGCGTTGAAGGAGAGCGCGGCTTCTTCGTCGCCCCCCTCCTGCTGACCGCCGAGGACGCCCGAGCCGCGAAGGTCGTGCACGACCTCGAGGTCTTCGCGCCTCTCGCCACGGTCCTGCCCTACGACGGCACGGCCAAAGACGCGGCGGCCCTCGTGAGCCTGGGACAAGGCAGCCTCGTCGCCTCCATCTACGCCGACGATCGCGACTTCCTCGAGCAGGCCGTCGTTGAGCTCGCACCGTGGCATGGGCGCCTCGTTTTGACGGACGGTAAGATCGCCGACCGGTCGATGGCCCCCGGCATGGTGCTCCCGGGGCTTAACCACGGCGGCCCGGGTCGCGCAGGGGGCGGCAGTGAGCTCGGTGGCGTCCGAGGCCTCGACGTGTATACGCAGCGCTGTGTCATCCAGGGCAACGGCCCGCTCATCGCGAAGTTCCTGGGCGCGTCGGCGGGTGAGGGCTGAGCGCGCCCCTACTTCGCGATCCGAAAGCCCAAGGTTGGAGAGGTGGCGGCTGGCCTCGAGGTCGTTGCGTTCCACGGCCTTGAGGTACATCGGATCGCTCCGGACGACCTCGGTTGGAAGCCTCGCCCCGGCAAAGTTCACGAAGTTCTGGGCGTCGTCCCACGACACGCAGACCACCGGACGATCAGTGAGGCCCAGGCACTCGGACGGAATACAGGCACTCGCCTCCACGAACGTCTCTTACTGGTCGTTCGTCACCTCGGTCTTGGCGAGCTGAAAGGCCTGAATCTGCACTCGATGCTTAGGGCTCTCGTAGGATGAGTCTGTGTCTGACCCCATCTGAACCTCGCCGCTCGGCAGAGCCACCCACAGATTCCGGCCTCACAGCCTATGAAACCGAGAAACCGGGGCGAGTTGGAGGGCGGCTAAGCCAAGCGAAGCAGCGCCGTGATCGGGTCCGCCCGGAGGTCGGCCGCTTCGTCGAGGCCGGCGTCGTGGAAGAGGGTCTGGAGCACGTTTTCGGGCCTGGGGACTTGTCCGCCGTCCTCGCTGGACCGGAGCGCGCCCGTCCCAAAGTCGATAGCCTGAGGCGCGAGCCCGACGTCGGAGGACGCGCCGATGACCGTGCCCCCGCGGATGTTTCCCCCGGCGAGGAAGCAGGCGTTGGTCAGGGCGTGATCCCGGCCACCGCGGTCGTTGAGCAGCGCGGTCCGGCTGAACTCGCTGAAGCCCACGATGACCGTGTGGTCCAGCCAGCTCGTGCCCGTGCCGGGGTGCTCACGCGAGGCGAGATCCTCGATGAGTCGGGCGATGGCGTTGAAGCCGCGTCGTTGGTTCGGCCCCTGATTGGTCGTCCAGTCGACGAAGTGGGTATCCAGACCGCCGGTCGCTTGCAGGCTCACGCAGCGAGAGACGCCCCCGCAGATGGCTTGGGCCGCGAACGCCGCCTGCGCCTCGGGCGAGCTGTCGTTGGCCCGCACGCCATAGTGACCTCGAAGGCGCTCCATCTCCGGTCCCGCCGCGGTGAAGTCGAAGAGACGATCCAGACCTCGCGTGACCATGTCGCGGGCCCGCAATCGACCGGCCTCCGCGCTCTGCCAGACCGCCGAGCGCGTGGCCTCGGGGCAGTCGGAGACCTCGGCGAGGAAGGCGTCGAGCTGACGGTCGAGGCGGTCTTCCAGGCGGGGGTTCGAGGGTCTGAGAACGCGGAGCATATCGGCGACGCTATTGGCCGACAGGGCGGTCGCGAAGTTCGGCTGATCGACGTTGTACGACTCGGTCTGCAGGGCGACGTGGGGCATCGCCTCATCGCGACTCAGGCCGGCGGCCAGCCAAGTCAAGGCACTTGACCCTCTGGCCTGCGTGCCCGTCGGGGGTTTGCCGGTCAAGAAGCGGCGGCGGCCGACCTCATGGGTGAGCGTCTCCATGCTCATGCCCCGGACGACCGCGAGGCGGGCCGCATGATTCGCCAGATCGCCGATGTACGGTCCGAACGTCAGGCCGCTCGGCGTCTCGACCGGCCGCCCATCGGAGCCCACGAGGAGCTCATAGCCCGGCTGAATCAGGGTCTGGCGGAGGTTACCGTTCGTGAACGTGCGGGGATCCCGCGGATCGAGCCCCAACAAGATGTCCCAGCCGCCAGAGAAGTAGGCGAAGATGTAGTAGCGGGGCCAGTTCTCGCCCCCGGCCCGCGCCAAGCGCACGAGCGGTCCTGCGCCCGCCATCGTGGCGATGCCGCCGGCCGCGAAGAGGGCGCTCTTGAGGAAGGTCCGTCGGGTCGTAGGTCGCACGTGCCGCTCCCCGCGCTCAGTAAGTGAAGAAGTCTGGGTGAGTGAGAAGGCCGACGCAGACCGTACGCCAGGCCTGGGCCGGATCGCGCGTGAGATGCAGGCTGCTGCGGAACAGCCAGCGCCACGGCTCCAGCGCCGGGCTGCCGGGCTCGAGCGCGCGGCTATGGAAATGCCGCAGGACCGCGACCAGGTTCTCATCGATATGGGCCGGATCGATGTCGGCGACGTCGAAGTGACGCAAGAGAATCCGCGCCTCCGGAGCGGCAGCGAGATCGGCGGCGAGGCGTCGATCGCAGACGCTGCGCGCGGCGTCGCTCATGAACTTCTGGAACGTGGGGGTGACCTCGAGCACCTCGTAGGCGCTCGTCACGAAGTCGGGCTTGCCGAGTGTCGAGGCGAGGTCGACGAAGAGATCGACCTCGACGGCCCCACGCAGCTCCGTCCAGCCGATTCCACCCATGACCCGCCTCAACGCTCGGTTGAGCTGATCGATGTCCATGCGGCGTCGCGGGCGAGTGGGCGCGGCGTCGGAGGGCAGGACGCTCATCGGAGGGGGTGGTGCCTCGGAGGGCCTCGATGGAGGGATGGGCGTCAGGCCCGCGTCAGCGATCGGCGTGAAGACGACCGGCCGACCCGTCGCCGCGTCCAGTTGGACCTCCTCTGGAGGATCGATCGGAGCGTCTCTCGCGGCGTCGCTCGAGGGGAGGAGCTGGTCGGCGGCCGAAATCGCGTCTTTGATGAGCGCGTCGGGGGCGAAGGCGGGGAGGTCCGTGCTTGGCAGGCTGGGCCCCGAGCCATCCGGCGCAGCTTGGGCGTCCGGCGCGGCTTGGGCGTCCCGCGCGGCTTGGGCGTCCGGCGCGGCTTGGGGGCCCGGCGCGGCTTGGGGGCCCGGCCCCGCGGGCTGTTCGCACGCCTGGGCGCACGCCAACAGCCCGGCCGCGACGAAGACTCGGAGGAGACGCTTCATCGGACCCTCCGATACGTGTCGTGCGTGACGATCCGCTTGACCAGCGCCGGGTAGTCGAAGCCGCTGGTGACGAAGTCGTGGGCCAGCTCATCGAGGAAGACCTGCTCCTCGTCGGCGAGGTTGAGCGGGCGACCAAGCAGCCACTCCGCGGTGCGTCGGGCTACGCAGGTGGGCAGCCGATGGTCGGCGACGGCGGACCGGACGAGCAGCGCGGGGCCGGTCTCGATGTTGCGAGCGTGTTCGGGTCGCCGGAAATAATAAGCCTTGAGCTGCCCGAGGTACGGCTGCTCCGAAGGCGACAGGGCCGTCGTCACATAGTGCCGCCGGCACTCATCGCTGCACTGGAGGCCCGAGACCGCGCACGCCAGGCAATCCGGACGCATGGGGGGGAATCGCTCGGGGGAGAGCTGGGCGACGCTCTGCTCGCCAAACCGGCCCCAAAAGGCCCCGGAGGGTTCGAGCAGGGCGTGGCAGTACCCACAGCCACAGCGGGATTGGAGGTCCGGGTTGCGACTGCACTCCGAGTCGGGCGCGGGCAGGCCACCCGGCGGCGGCTGGAAAGGCTGGCAGAGGAAGGCGTCGTAGAAACGCGAGGCGCGGGCTCGTTGCGTCTGGAAGCGCAGCAGGAAGGCGGTCTGGGTGAGGAGGCCCGCGTGCCCCTCTGGGAGTCGAATCTCGCGCCAAGTCTGCCGGTCCGTGAAGCTCAGCTCAGGCAGGCTCAAAGGGTCGATCGGCATGGGCTCGAAGAGCACCGACCCGGGCATCGCGGCCTGATGACGCCAGAAGTGAACGAGGGGACCGTTCACCCAGGCGCGCCGGGTCGTCAGGAGCTCGAGGTACGACTGGCCTTCGGTCAGGAGGGTCCGGACGATTTGATCTTGCGCCTCGGCCATGGACTCCGCGATGGCGATCCGCGTCGCCTCGAGCCCGCAGAACTGCAGGTTCGGCCCGCAGCCGCACTCGATGTCGGTGCCCCCTCGCGGGCTGCCGCAGACGACGTTATTGGCCGTGAAGAGGGTCTCCTGCGCGTCGAAGGCGCAGACTTTTATGGCCACGGCCGGGTTCCAATAGGGCCGGACAAAGACGAATCCCTCAAGCCTGGCCCCGTCCACGAGCTGCGTGATGAGGCGGCCGTCCTCGTCCCAGGTCGCCGGCACGTCCTGGCAAGGCACGCTGGCGCCCCGATAGGTGAGCGCGGGCGTGCGCCGCCAAGCGAGGACGCGCTCGCCGGTCAGGTCGAAGTTGGCACTGAGGAGCGAGACGTTTCGGACGCTGTTCCACAAGAGCGATCGGTGATGGCGGACGACACGCTCAATAAACGCCTCGCTCGCCAGCCACTCATCGATGAGCGCGTCGGGGACCTCCCCGGCCTCGAGCGTCGCTTGCGTCTCGAGGTCGTCGGGGACGTCGCCCCGAAGGTCGAGGCTGAGCGCGCGGAGGTAGCGGGAGGGGTCGAGCTCGTCACTCGGCTCAAGGCAGAGGTCCTCAGCGTTTGGGAGCTGCGCGGACGCGGGCTGGGTGAAGAAGGCCACGGCCAAGCAGACCGCGAGCAGCCGTCCGATCGTAAAGTACGCTTTACTCTCTGGCATGGATTTCACTCGGTCTCACTCCGGGGTGCCGGCCGCCGACCACTCGACAAGGAGGGTTATCTGCTCCGGGCTCAGCGGTCGATTCGGGGGCAGAGGCATCCGGCGCTCGCGGACGGCGTCCAAGATAGCATCAAGTTCGTTGCGAAACCCAAGATAGCCCGCGATCGGGTGGGCAAAGCCGCGGGGGCCGTGGCATGGGTCACAGTGGGCCTGAAACAGTGGCGCGATGTCCGCGGTGAAGGTCGGCGGCGGCGGTAGGGCAACGACGAAGTCGAACCGGACCTCGGACGGCGGCGCATCGTCGTAGCGAACGGTCACCGTCAGAGAGTGAGGCCCATCACCGAGCCCGACCGGATCAAGCAGGATCGACCACGGGGGCCCGGCGATCACCCGCGCCTCGAGGTCGTCGAACCGAGCCACCACCTCGCTGACGTGGTCGGGGAAGGCGGGCAGAATCTCGGCGGTCGTGGCTTCGAAAACCACACCGTCTGAACGGTTCAGGGAGACGCCGCGCCCGGGCAGCCCCAGAAACAGCCCGTCGGCCCTCGCGAGCATCACCTGGCCCAACGCGGTGACGGCCTGCGCGACGACTTCGCCCGCGCCGAGATACCTCTGGAATAAGCCACGCCTCTCCAACCACAGCCCCGTGGTCGTGCGAATCCAGACCTCCGGAACGTCCGGGCGTGCGGCCACAGAGAGGACCGGCTCCGGCAGGCTGAGCCACTGCACCTGCCCATCTCCGCTGAGGCTCCGCAGGGTGCCCGCGTCTGTAACCCAGAGCCTGCCGAGTCCGTCGACCGCCAGCGTCTCGAAGCGCCAACCGGGGGTGGAGATGGGCCACGCCAGGAACGAGCCGCCGCCCTCCGATAACGAGAAGAGTTGCTGGTGCTGGGCCACGAACAAACCCCGAGCACCAGCGGCGATGAGGAGCGGGCCGTCAGCCTCGCCCAGATCGGCCTGGAGCCCGAAGTCGATCTCGAAGAGCGCGCCGCCACGCCAGGCGAGCAGACCCTCCGTCGTGGCGAGGAAGACCACGTCTCCGACTGTCTCCAGGTCCGTAACGTGTCGGGCTCCGAGCGCCTGGGCGAGAGGGGGTACGCCGAGGACCTGCTCTTGTGCCGAGAGCAAGCCCGAGTGGGTCGCGAGCAGGGTCGTCCCGTCCGGCGCGCGGGTGACGGAGAGGACCCCTGCGACCTCGCCCAAGTTGCTGAGGGTGTCCGCGGAGAGCAGGTGCAAATTGCCCTCAACGACCGCGGCGAAGTCCTGCCCGCCGAGCGGCCCGACGAAGCTCGCGGCCCCCCGGATCAAGAGCGTAGGCGTCAGCTCGCCCGGTGCCTGAGGGAGAACGGAGATCGGCGAGGGCGGGAGCGCGACCAGGTCGAGCGCGGCGTCAGATGCCGCGACCAGGTCGAGCGCGGCGTCAGATGCCGCGACCAAGTCGAGCGCGGCGTCAGATGCCGCGACCAGATCGAGCGCGGCGTCAGATGCCGCGACCCCGTCGAGCACTGCGTCAGAGACGAGGTCCGGACGCGCGTCGTGGACCTCCGCATCTACATGGGGCGTCGTTTGGACATCACGACTCGCGTCACGAGGTTCGGCCAACTCGCGGTCGAGCGGGGCGGGCGGGGCGGGCGCGTCGGCTGCGGTCTCGGCATCGACGAGGGGATCGACAACCTGCTCGCCACAGGCCGTGATGAAACCGGCGAGACCGAAGGTGACGAGGGCCCCGAACCACGGGAAACGGCGAAACCGTGGCCACCGAGGCCCGGGTGCTGTCAGGATTCTCCGGTCGCTCGACTCGCTGGCGATGACTTCGTCTCCGTTGCTGCAGATTGGATTCCCCCATCATGATGACCAATATGCCCAAGATGCCAGTGCCGCGACGATCCCCCTGGAGTGTCCTCGCGGGTCTGATGCTCGTCGCTTCCGGCTGTGGGGACCCGAGCGGCTCGACCACTCGGCCCCCGACGCTCGCCGACGCCTCTCTGCCCGACGCCCTGCTCGCCGACGCCTCGCTGGCCGACGCCTCGCTGGCCGACGCCTCGCTGGCCGACGCCTCGCTGGCCGACGCCTCGCTGGCCGACGCCTCGCTGGCCGACGCCTTTCTGGCGGATCAGGCGACGCCCGATCTGCCAGAGAGCGATGCCCCATCGCTGGATTCGAGCGTCGACCTGCCGGTGGACGCGCCCATCGTCGCGGACGGCCCGGTCGCCGACACGCCCATCGCAGACGGTCCAGTCGCCGACGCGCCCATCGCCGACGCCGCGCTCGTTGACGCCCTCGTTGACGCCCTCGTCGACTCCGCGCCCGACCTCCCGCCCGGGCCGCCTCCCTGTGATCTCCCGCTGTCCATCGACCCACCGGCGTCATTCATTCGCGCGCTCGACCTCCGCGTGCTGCACGCCGAAGGCGGCTCGGGCGACTATACGTTTACGCTCCTCGTCGACGGCTCAGGCGCGCTCCTCAACGAGTTCACCGGGGCGTACCTCTCGGGCGACATCGAGTCGACGACCGACATCATCGAGGTCACCGACTCAAGCTGCGTGGGCTCGGCGATTGCCACCGTGCAGGTCGTCCCCTCGATGGAGATCCATCCGGTCTCCGCCGTCCTGCGCTTCGGCCAGTCCATCGACTACGTGCCTTTGGGCGGCTCGGGGATCTTCAGCTACGCGCTCTCGCCGCTCTCGCAGTCAGGCGGAAGCGTCGACGCCACGGGCCGATACGTCGCCGGCGGCAACGAGGGCCGGGACATCGTGCACATCGTCGACGAGGGCACCGGCCAGCAAGACGACGCCGTGGTCCAGGTCGAAGCGGACGCGCGCCTCCGCGGCCAACCCGGACGCATCGCCTTGCCGCTCGGCTCCACCTATCTGCCTCGTATCTCCGGCGGCTCGGGGGAGTTCGGCGTCGCCCTCGTTGGCGAGGGGGGCCCTGGGGCCGAGCCCTTCGCCGTCACGCTCCGCGATGGACTTCTCGTCGGACTCTCGAGCGGTGAAGCCGTCGTCCGGTTAACCGACCGGTTCACCTTCGAGGTCGTGGACGTGCCGGTCGTGGTCGATGGGCCGCTCTCCACGCCGATCGCCCGAGGCGGGGACAATTTGTTTTTTCCGACACTCGCCGGACCCATCGACATCAACGGCGACGGCTTCCCCGACGTGGCGCTCGGGCTCCAAGAGGCGGATCACAACGGGTTCAACTCCGGCTCGGTCCTGCTCTACGCCGGCCGCCCGGATGGCCTCGATAGCGTGCCCGCCCGCGTGGTCTCCGGCCTCGATCGGCGCGACGAGTTCGGGCGCGGCCTGGCCGTGGCAGACCTCAACGCCGATGGCCTCGTCGATCTCATCGTCGGCGCGCCGGTGGCCGACGCGATCACCGCCGACGCCGGGGCGGTCTACATCTACAGGGGGGTGTTGGGGGGCTTCTTCGAGGCAGAGCCCGCCTATACCCTGTCCTCGCGGCGGGCCAACGACCGCTTCGGCCAGTCTGTCGGCGTCTGCGATCTCAACGGCGACGGCCGCCTCGATCTCGTCGTCGGCGCCATAGGCCTCGATGATCTCGTGAGCGTGCCCAACGCCACCGACCAGGGCGGCCTCTTCGTCTACCTCGGTTACGAAGATGGCTTCCTGCCCATGCCCGACCAGCGGATCGTCGCCCGCACGCCCGACGGTCTGGGGGGCAGCCGCTCCACCACGAACCCGCGCTTCGGCCATCTGGTCGCCACGGGGGACTTCGACGCCGACGGCCTCTGCGATGTCGCGACAGTCGGCTTGAGCTACGCGCTGACACCGCCTCGCGCGGCCGATGGCGCGGTTCTTTACTATCGCGGTCAGCGACCCGACGCCGTCGGACCCGGCGGCCTCTCGCCCATAGCGGCCCGCTTCATCACCGCCTCGCTCGACGCCGATCCCGACAGCGTATTTGGCCGCGTGATCTCCGCAGGCGACGTCAACGGTGACGGCCGCAGCGATCTCCTCGTCGGGCAGCCCAACCATGACTTCGTGGCCGGACGAGCCGACAACCACGGGGCGGTGCGGCTCTACCTGGGCGCGGACTTCCCGCCGGTCTTTAGCCTGGAGGCCGCTGAGGTCGCCGAGTGGAGCTACGAGCACGTCGGACCCGCCGACGCGGCGGGTCAGTACGTGGTCGCGGCCGATGGCACGGGTGATGGCCTAGCGGACATCATCACGGGCAACTGGCGAGACGAGCTCTTGGGGGGCATCGCCGACGTGGGACTCATCCAAATCCATGCCGGCGTCGCCTCGGGCCTGCCCGACCTCGTGCCGAGCCGCACCTTCGTCGGCCGCAATCGCGACGAGCGACTCAGCAACGCCATCCTGCCGCTGCCGGACTATGACGGGGACGGCCTGCCTGAGCTCTTCGCCTACCTGCCAAGGGCGCCCGACGAGGGCTACGAAGTGGGCCTGCCCCTCATCCTCGGGGGGCCGACGGGGTCCATCATCGCGACCCTCTCCAACGTCGGTCCGGCCTCGGGCTCGGAGGTCGGGCGGGCGGTGGGCTTCAACGACGACCTCGATGGCGACGGCGACCCGGAGATCGTGGTCGGCGCGCAGGCCGACGACGCCGCTGCCCTCAACATCAACGCGGGCGTCGCCTACCTGCACCCGCTTCGAATCAACGGCCCCGAACGCGAGCCGAGCCTCACGCTGAGTCGCTTCATCGGACACTCCGGCAGCGACCTATTTGGCGGCCTGCTCACCAACGCGGGCGACTTCGACGGCGACGGGCGCTCGGACCTCGTCATCATGGCCCGCGCCGATGATCGGCCGGCCGCCGCGCCCGCCGGCTTCACTTCCCCCCCGGACTGTCTCGGCGCCTTGGGCGATACGGGCGCGGCCTACCTGTGGAGGGGCCAAGCCGCGCCGCCGCTCAGCGCCCAGCCCTCGATGGCCTGGTTCCCGTCCCTGCGCAACTCGGGGACCCAGGCCCTCGCCGGAGGCTTCGACGCGAACGGAGACGGCCTCACCGATCTGCTCGTCGGCGGCGATAGCTGGGACGTCCCGGCCGGCCCGGCGGGCCCGGGGCTCTTTAACGTGGGCGCGTTTCAGCTCCTCTACGGTCGACCGGCGCTCGGCCCTTCTTCGGAGTACATCTGTGGCGTCGCGCTTGAGGGCTACGGCATCGGCGCGAACTTCAGCCTTGGACGGGCCGTCGTCGGCATTGGCGACGTCGATCGCGACGGCTGCGATGAGTTCGCGGTCTCCTCGACTCTGGAGACCTTTCTGCAGCCCTTCGGCGGGCGGACCGCTCAGGGCGTCGTGCGGATCTTCAGGGGGTTTGGTGGGCCCGGCTGCCCGGGCATCCCTCTGGTGGCCGCGCTCGTCCCCAACGAGAACAACGCCAACGCCGGGCTTCAACTCGTCGGAGGCGGGGACTTTGACCTCGATGGCCGCCCCGATCTCGCGATCTCCGGCGCGGGCCATGTCAACGGTGCCGTCACGGTCGGAGGCGTCTGGATCCTGCCCGGAGCGTTCATCGCCCAGCTGGCCTTCGAACCCTACGCGGGCATCGCCGCGCCCCTGTTCGCCACGGCCTTCGCGGACGCCGGTCCGAACCTCCTCCTCCAGGGCACGGTCATCGGCGAGCAGTTTGGCTTCGGGCTCGCATGGGTCCCCGGTCGCGGGCCCAACGAGCCGAGCTGCCTCGCCGTCGGCGCGGCCCTCTCCGACGTCTCCGGCGTCGCCCGCGCGGGCGCCGTCAAGGTCTTCTGCCCCGAAGGTTCGGGCTTCAGCCAGATACCGTCTGCGGTCATCGCCGGAGAGACGTGGCGCATCAACCAGCGCTTCGGCCAGTACCTCGCCGCGGGCGTGGCCCACGGCCGACGCTGGATCGTCGTCGGCGCGCCCGAGGCGAGCGCCCTGAGCATCGACTACGGCGCCGCCTACGTCTTTCCGCTCGACCCGCCCTGAAGCGCCGTCTCGGCGTATCATGCGCCGCCCGCTTCAGGAGTCCCGATGTCGATCGATACCCACGCCACGCTTCTGCGCGCCCACGCCGCGCCCCGCTCACCGCTGCGGTTCGTGACCGCGGCCAGCCTCTTCGACGGCCACGACGCCTCCATCAACATCATGCGGCGAGTGCTTCAAGCCGAGGGCGTTGAGGTCATCCACCTCGGTCACGACCGCTCGGTCGCCGACATCGTCGA
Organism: Myxococcales bacterium; assembly: GCA_009692505.1. Lineage (GTDB taxonomy): Bacteria > Myxococcota_A > Bradymonadia > UBA7976 > UBA1532 > SHZC01. The sequence continues at coordinate 9,067 of SHZC01000076.1, read as the reverse complement.
CGCGGCGGTCCAGGAGGACGCGCACGGCATCGCCGTCTCGTCATACCAAGGCGGACACGTCGAGTTCTTCTCGTACATGGTCGAGCGCCTGCGAGAGGCCGGACGAAGCGAGCTCCCCGTCTTCGCGGGCGGCGGCGGCACGATCACCGATCGCGAGATCGAGCTGCTCCACGGTCGCGGCGTGCGGCGGATTTACTCTGTCGAGGACGGCCGTCGTCTGGGCCTGGTCGGCATGATCCGCGACATGATTCAGTCTGCGGATCGCGACCTCGCCGTGGACTTTGATGGTCTACCCGAGCGGTTCTTCGAGGGCAGACCGGCGGACGTCGGCCGAGTCCTGACGGTCATCGAGTCCCTGAGCGGTCCGGACGCCAGCGGGCCGGCGGAGGCGAGGCTGGGCGGTCTTCGGGCTCAGCTCGAGGCCTCCGGTCGCCCCCTCGCCCCGGTCCTGGGCATCACGGGCGTCGGCGGCGCGGGCAAGTCCTCGCTCACCGATGAGCTCCTGCGACGCTTCCTCTCGACGTTCCCGGACAAGCGGTTCGCCGTGCTCTCGGTGGATCCCACCCGCCGCCGGACGGGGGGCGCGCTCCTCGGGGATCGCATTCGGATGAACGCGCTCGGCGATCAGCGGGCGTATATGCGCTCGATGGCGACTCGCCAGATGAACGCCTCGGTGCCCCGCTCGGTGCAGGACGCGCTCTTGGCCTTGCGGCGCTCGAACTTCGACCTCGTGCTCTTGGAGACGGCGGGCATCGGTCAGAGCGGCAGCGAGGTCGTCGATCTCTGCGACGTCTCTTTGTACGTCATGACCCCGGAGTTCGGCGCGCCCTCGCAGCTCGAGAAGATCGACATGCTCGACTTCGCCGACGTCGTGGCGATCAACAAGGCCGACAAACGCGGCGCGGACGACGCCTTGATGCAGGTCCGCAAGCAGGTCCAGCGCAATCGGGGTCGCTTCACCGAGAGCCCCGCCACGATGCCGGTCTTCACCTGCATCGCCAGCCGCTTCGGGGACGCCGGCGTCGACACGCTCTTCGCGGAGGTGGCCGGGCTGCTCTCGTCGAGGACCGGACGCCCCTTCGAGGCCCCGCACATGAACGCTCGCGAGCAGAGCCCGCAGGTCGTCGTGCCCTCCAGCCGCGTGCGTTACCTCAGCGAGATCGCCGATTCGATTCGGGCCTACGAGGAGAGAGGCCAAGCGCAAGCGTCGCTCGCCGGGCGCGCCGACGGCCTGAGACGCGCGCTCACCGAGCTCGGTGAAGGCGCCTCCACGCGACCCGGAGCCGCCCTCGAGCCGATGCCAGACGGCGGCCCCATTACGCCCGAGCGCCTCGCCCTGCGTGAGCGGTACGAGTCACTGATCGAGGCCCTGAACCCGGAGGCCCGGGCACTCCTGAACAGCACGCCGGAGCTGCGGCGCAGCTACACCGATCCGCAGTTCGCCTACACGGTGCGCGGCAAGGAGATCCGGGTCGACAACTACACCGAGACGCTCTCCGGAACGGCGATCCCCAAGGTCGCTCTGCCGCAGACCAACGACTGGGCCGAGCTTTTGCGCTGGCGGTGGCGGGAGAACGTGCCGGGCCAATTCCCGTTTACGACCGGCGTCTTCCCCTACAAACGGACGGGCGAGGATCCGACCCGGATGTTCGCCGGAGAGGGCGGCCCGGAGCGCACGAACCGACGCTTTCACTACGTCTCGCGCGGCCAGAGCGCGGTGCGCCTCTCGACCGCCTTCGACTCGGTCACGCTCTATGGCAGAGACCCCGCGAGGCGCCCGGACATCTTCGGCAAGGTGGGCAACTCCGGCGTCTCGGTGGCGACCCTGGACGACGCCAAGCGCCTGTATTCGGGCTTCGATCTCAGCGCGAGCACGACGAGCGTCTCGATGACCATCAACGGACCCGCGCCGATGATCCTGGCCATGTTCCTGAACACCGCGATTGATCAGCAGGTCGAGAAGCGGCTGAAGGAGACGGGCCGCTTCGAGGCCGCGATGGAGAAGGTCAAGTCGCTTTACCACACGCCTGCGACCTACCGGCACGAGACCTTGCCGGAGGGCCACAACGGCTTCGGCCTGCCGCTCTTGGGCGTCTCGGGAGATCAGCTGCTCGACGCCGCCGAGTACTCCGAGATCCGGGAGTCCACGCTGAGGCGCGTTCGCGGCACGGTTCAGGCCGACATCCTCAAGGAAGACCAAGCCCAGAACACCTGCATCTTCTCCACCGAGTTCGCGCTGAAGATGATGGGGGACATCCAAGAGTACTTCGTCGAGCACGACGTCTCGAACTTCTACTCCGTCTCAATCTCCGGCTATCACATCGCCGAAGCGGGCGCGAACCCGATCACCCAGCTCGCCTTCACGCTGGCCAACGGCTTCACCTTCGTCGAGTACTACCGGGCTCGGGGCATGAAGGTCGACGACTTCGCCCGCAACCTCTCGTTCTTCTTCAGCAACGGCATCGACGCCGAGTATGCCGTGATCGGGCGGGTGGCGCGGCGCATCTGGGCGGTGGCCATGCGTGAGCTCTACGGCGCCCTGCCCCGCAGCCAGCAGCTCAAGTACCACATCCAGACTTCGGGCCGGTCGCTGCACGCTCAGGAGATCGACTTCAACGACATCCGCACCACGCTCCAGGCCCTCTACGCCATCGCCGACAACTGCAACAGCCTGCACACCAACGCCTTCGACGAGGCCATCACGACGCCCACCGAAGCGAGCGTGAGGCGAGCGCTGGCCATCCAGCTCATTATTAATCGCGAGCTCGGGCTGATGAAGAACGAGAACGCCTTTCAAGGCAGCTACTTCATCGAGCGCCTGACCGACGTGGTCGAGGCCGCCGTGCTCGCCGAGTTCGATCGCCTGACCGAGCGGGGTGGGGTCCTCGGCGCCATGGAGGCGATGTACCAGCGCACGAAGATCCAGGAGGAGTCGCTCCTCTACGAGCAGATGAAGCACGACGGACAGCTGCCGATCATCGGGGTGAACACCTTCCTCGATCCGACGCCGAGCGCGGGCGTCGTCGAGGTCGAGCTGACGCGGTCCACCGACGAGGAGAAGCAGGGACAAATCGACGGCGTCAAAGACTTCCAGGCCCGGAACGCGGCGCGTGGACCCCAAGCCCTCGCTCGTCTCGAAGCGGTCGCGCTCGACGGGGGCAACCTCTTCACCGAGCTGATGGAGACGGTCAAGAGCTGTTCCCTCGGCCAAATCACCGAGACGCTGTTCCGCTGCGGCGGCCAGTATCGTCGGAGCATGTAGGCTCAGTGAACGCGCCCAAACCCCACCAGCAGTCGCACCCCTACGGCCTGTATTTCATCATCGGCTTCGTCTTGGGGACGGCGTCTACGATGGTGCTGACGAGCCTCCTGCACCCGCTGCTCATCGATACGCCGACGTGGGTCCGACTGATCGTCGCCGTTTCACCGTTGATCGTCGGTGCCGCGTATGGGGCCCGCACGTTCACCTTCGGGCGGCACGGCGCGCTGACGCTGCGGTCCGCCCTCAGGCGGGCGTTGCCGTTCTGAGGGGCCGCCTTTCACTGACCTCTCGGTTGCCGGCCGTCGTCAGTCTTCTCCCGAACCCTCCAGAAACCGGAAGAAGTCGGCGCGCTGCCGAGAGGGAATCGGCGAGTCCCCTCCTTCACGCTCGCGCTCGCCCGAGCGGCGCCACGCGGAACGCAACCCGGCACAGACCGGCGCGGGCGACTCGCAGAATTGAGCGCGCGTACCGATTGCGCCCAGCGTCGACTGGGCAGTGCTGTCGAGCATCTCGTTGATCTCGGGCCACGGACCCTCCTCCGCGAGGTTCGCTGGCACGGCCGCGCATGCTCGTCGAAGGTAGACGCCGATCACCCCCTTCTTGCGGGACGAGATGCCACTCCCCCTTATGAACGGCTCCATCCAGTCTTCCAGGACAAGCCACGAGTCGAGCCAGTCGAACGGGCCGAACTCGGCTGTCCACGCCGCGATCTGCGGCGCGAGCCTTTCGCGCCGCGCCTCGAGCTTGATGCGGCGGGCCTCGGCAGCAGCGGCTTCAACGGCTGCAGCGGCCGCTGCCTTCTGCTCAAATATATTGGCCATGAGTTCCCTCCTTATCGGATTGCCGGCAGGCGAGCCGGTATCAGGGCATGGCGAACCGTTGAGCCGTCTCGTGAAAACGCGCGGTCGCGCTCATTTGTCAGCGACCCCTGACAGCGATCTCCGGGGGCGGCGGCTGGACTTGCTCGTCCGTCAGGGTCAGCACGGCTCGGGCGGCGCGCGCGTCAGATCGGTCAACGACGACCGCGTGCGCCCGGTCGCTCCGGCCGGGCGGACTCACGCCCTCGTTGGCCTCTCACTGTTCCTGGCCCGCAGCGTGTCGAGATGGCGCTTCGCCACCCGACCCGCGCCTTGCACGACGATGGGCGCCGTGCGCGCTCGCACCATGACGAAGATGCCCAGCGCGGCTGCCGTCAGGAAGCGCGCTTCGTCCACGGCCACGACGCCCACCTGGAGGTCCCCCGCTCGTCGGGCGTTGGCCAAGGCATTTTGGAAGGCGGCCTGAACGCGCCCGAAGTATCGTTGGACGAAAGGCTCTCCGCTGGAATCGTCGCCAGCGAGCTCGACCGCCGTATTGCAGAGGAGGCAGCCGAGTCCAGAGGCGGGGCCCGCGGCATCTCGGCCGAACCGCGCGAACAGCGCGGCGATCGCGTCGAGGTCAGCGTCGGCGGCTTCGAGTGGGCCAAAGACGTCGTCCATGGACTGCTGCTCGTACCGCCGCAGAGCCGCATCGAAGAGCGCCTGCTTGCTGCCGAACTCCGCATACATGGTGTTGCGGTTCACGCCGAGCTTCTCCACCAGCATCTGCGTCGAGGTGCCGACGAAGCCGTGAGCGTGGAACAGCGCCACCGCGGATTCGACAAGGTCTCCCGGTTCGTAGCCCTTCTTTCGTCCCACGCGGCTCCTCCTGTTGCTGACTCGACACTACGCGCCAGACGCGGATGTCGACCCGCTTTGCGAAAATCTAACCGATCAGTTCGTTTCGCGGCAACCAACGACTAGGAACCACGACCCATGCCGTTCGAGACTGCCCTCACCTATGCCTTGTACTTCTTCGCGCTGAACTACCTCGTGATGTTCGGCGGGTTCTTCCTCTTCAACGATTGGGCGCTCCGCGTTCTCTTCCGTTATCCGCTGCGGGCTGTCCTTTCGAACTCTCCGTCGGTGGACACGCTCCGCTGGACGAGCATTGGCATGATCTTTCACCGCATGGAGGCGAGCTTCGGCCTGGGTATCGCGGTGCTCGTGGGCTCGATGGCCTATTTCAGTGCGGGTAACCTGAAGCTGCTGTCGGTGCTCTCGGGCGGCGTCGCAGCGCACGCGATCTTCGTGGCCCTCAATCACACCTTGAGCCACGCCGGCCGCGCCGAGTTCTGCCAGCAGGAGCACCTTCCGCCCGAGGTTCGCACGATGGTGGGCGTGCTGCGCTTCGGAGGTGCCTTCATGGCCTTGGCCTATGGCTCGCTGGCCGTCTATGGGCTCAGCCACGGCTGAGATCTCAATGCCCGACGCCGCGTGGGCGCCGATGTAAGAATCGGGCAGCACGCGCTGGAAGAAGCGCGGCATGTTCTCCCGCCGGTCGCCAGCCCGCCGTCGGTAGGCGAGGAACGCCTTGCCGGCGAGAAACGCCGCCTCATACGGGAGCGGCTCGCGCCGGTACAGGTCGCGTGGAAGCGCAGCCTCCAGGTCCTCCGCGCGGTCGCACCCGACGGACACCTCGGCGTAGATGATCGGGTTGATCACGTGGAACGAGCCCCCCAGGCCGGATCGCGGGTGGCGACATCGAGCAGCACGTTGCTGTCGACCAGAACTCCGCTCATTCGCCGCGCGTCAGAGCGAGGATGTCGTCGGCGCTCATCGAGACGGTGGCGCTGCCACGAAGGGCCCGGACGGCCCGCTGGCCGCGGCTCTCGCCCCCGGGTCTTTTCGGCGACGACCAGGCGCACCGCGTCGCCGTCGACGACGAACTCGACTTCGGTGTTCGGCAGCAACCCGAACCGCTCTCGGAGGTCGACGTGACTCCTTACTTCAGAGAGTAAGAATAGACTCGTCGGCGTGGCAGGCAACGGCTGGCGGATGGGCGCACCGCTCGCTTGGGTCGGCTACTCGTCCTCCAGAGCCTCCAAAGTCGGCGGCAGCAGAAGCTGCGCTTCGGCCTCCGGCAGCGCCTCCACGCTCTTGAGTTTGCGGTTGATGGCCCGTGTCCGTGTGCCGATCTTCTCGATCTCGTCTTGGGCCTGTCGAAGCCGATTGCCGACCGCGTCGATGACCTTGCTGAAGTTGCCGAACTCGGTCTTGACCGCGCCGAGCAGCTCGCCGATGTCTCCGGATCGCTTGGCTATGGCGACCGCGCGAAAGCCCATTCGCAGGCTGTTGAGCACGGCGCCCAGCGTGGTCGGGCCGCAGACCACGACTTTCTGTTCGCGCTGGATGTGCTCGGCCAAGCCGGGGCGGCGCAGGACTTCGGCGTACAGGCCTTCAAAGGGCAAGAACAGGATCGCGAAGTCTGTCGTGACGCCGGGCACCAGATACTTGTCGGCGATGTCCTTGGCGCAGCCCTTGATACGATTCTCCAGAGCCTTGCCATGTAGCTTCGCGCCGTCGAGATCGGCCGCGTCCTGGGCGTCGACCAGCCGCGTGTAGTCCTCAACCGGGAACTTGGAGTCGATGGGCAGGTAGATGTGGCTGTCTTGCTGGTTGCCCGGCAGCCGGACGGCGAACTCGACGCGCCCGCCGGTCTTGTTGGGCGCGTAATTCTCGACGAACTCCTCGGGCCGCAAGATGTCCTCGATGAGCGCGCGAAGCTGGACTTCGCCCCAGGTGCCACGGGTCTTGACGTTGGTCATGACCTTCTTGAGGTCACCCACCCCGTCGGCCAGCGACTTCATCTCGCCCAGCCCTTTTTGCACGGCCTCGAGGCGATCACTGACCAGCTTGAAGGACTCGCCCAGCCGCGCTTCCAGTGTCGCGTGGAGCTTCTCGTCTACGGTCTGGCGCATGAGCTCGAGGCGCTGCTCGTTGGAGGCCTGCAAGTCGCCCATCTTTTGCTCCAGCGTCTTGCGGCTGGTCTCGGCGTCGTTCTTCAGCGACTCGCTGAGCTTGTCGATGCGCTCGACCATCAAGGCCAAGCGGTCGCGCAGGTGCTGGGCCAACGCTTCAGCGGACTTCCGATCCTCGACGCGGCCATCGAGCGCGGTCTTGACCAGCTTCTCGCCGATGTCGCGCAGGTTTTGGGTCATGGCCTCCTGCAGATCGGTGAGGGCCTTGGTTTGGAGCGCGAGCGCGGTTTGGACCAGCGTCTGCTGATGCACGAGGCGGGCGTCGACCGTCTCACGGATCTTCTCCAGCGACGTGCGGTGACCCTCCAAGGTTTGCTGCAGTGACATCTGTCCACGGCCGACGACGTTGCCCAGCTCATCGCGTTGGGTGCCGAGATCGGTGCGGAGCTGGCCTAAGTGCGCGGTGGTGAGCCTTTCGAGGGTGGTGAGCTGGCCCAGGAGCTCGGGCGTGCGGTCGGCTGAAGGGTCGCCGGTGAGTGCCTGGCGGCGGGTCAGCAGGATGGTCAGCAAGACGAGGCAGGCCAGCGCGATGATCAGCAGGACGACCAGCAGAGCGATGAGGAGAGTTTCGTTCATTCGGTTATCAACCCGCCCGTTGGGACCGTGACCTGGACTTCGTACCGGCTGATCGGCACCGGCCTGCCCGCCGCAGTGGAGACTACCTGTGTCTCACCCGGGAAGATCGGCCTATTCATCGAGCACGCGACGTTCGGCCCGTTGGCGGCGACGTCGTTCAGACGCTCCAGGTCCTCGGGCGACGGCCACCGCGGTTGGAGGTCCATTCGCCTTCACGGCATACGGCCTCGGTGATGAAACGTTCGATCTTCGGGTTCGATTGGCTCTGCGCCGCCCTCTGTCTCGCCTCTTGCGATGCCCCCCGAGGTGGGCCGCGTGTCCAGCCCAGACGCCGCTGAAGAGGACGCGCCCGACGTGGGAGAGGACGTCTTCAATGATCGCGCGGTCGCCGGTCTCGAACTCCCGGACGCCGCAGCCCCGCCCGCCGATCTCGCCCACCCCGACGCCGCAGCCCCAACCGCCGATCTCGCCCCCCCGACGCCTCGCTCCCCAACACCGACCTCGGACTCCCCGACGCCGCCGTCCGAGAGAGCGTCGCGGCGACCCTGTGGACCGAAACCGTTGAACCGGCCCTGCTCGCCGAGTGTGGGTCGTGCCACCTCGGGGAGCGATTCGCGTCCCTCTCGCTCACGCGGGCCGGTGAGACGACGACGCCCGAGGAGTCCAACCGCAACCGCGACCTCTTCCTCGACCTGCTCAACTTTGACGCCCCGGCCCACAGCCGACTGCGCGCCAAGGTCGTGCCGAGCGACGATCCGGCGGCCATCGTTCACCACGGCCCGCGCCTCCTGCCGGACGCCCCGCTGCTCGGGATCATCGAGGCGTGGATCGCCGCAGCGCGCGCCGAGCGATGCCCCGACTGCGGGCTCGAGAGTCCGACGGCGTTCATCGCCGATATTCAGCAGCCTGAGGCCTTCTGGATGACGGAGGTCTCACCCATCCGCTCGGATCGCGGGGTCCGGGCGGCCGCGCGCATCATGGTTCAAGGCATCGTGCCTTCGACGCTGACGCCCATCGGTGAGCCGGTGGACTTCTTGGGGGACTTCTGCGCCGACGGCGAGGACTGCGACTGGCTTCGCCTCTCGGTCGACGCCATGGGCACGAGGATGGCCTTCGAGTGCCGCATCGCGCAGCACGGTGAGATCTGGACGCAGCGCGGATCGAACATTTGTCTGGCCGAGATTGGGCCGGATGGTCGCGCCGTGGATCCGCGTTTCCTTCGGCCAGCCGAAGAGCGGCACAGCGGCGTGACGTTCACGCGCACCGACCCGTTCGGTCAGTGGGACGGCGTTTCGACCCCGAGCCCTTACGACAAACACTTCGAGCTGCGCCGTCGCAACGATCGAGAGCCGGTCTTCACGCCGTGGGGCGACGAGGTGTGTTTCCTGAGC
>SHZC01000075.1 GCA_009692505.1 Myxococcales bacterium | reverse complement strand
CCGCCGGGGCGCGAGGACAACCTCGGCCTGAGCGCACGGTACTGGCACCGCTTCGAGCTCGATCTCGAGGCGACGCGCCTGTCGAGCAGCGGCGACAAGCTCTCGCGAGAGCAGGGGCTCAGGCTCACGGCCGCGTGGCGTGGCGGCGACCGTCGGCTTGAGCATCGGCTTCGAGCACCTGCAACGACGTGGCCTCGGACCCCATGACCGCATCGCGCTCGTTCATGTGCCGGGGCTCGCGCTCGCGCTCCGTCAGGGCCACGGGAAGGCCCGCTGGTTCACCCTCCGCGCCCGCGCCCACTTCGGCTTCGCGTCGATGCACGCGCTCGCCTTCCCGGCCTGGCGCGCCGCCCATCCCGGTCGCCGGACCAAGAGCGTCCTCCGAGGACCTGCTGCGGCGTGGGCGCGCGGGATCGCGGCCATCGGCTATGTCTTCTGAAGGGGCGCGCCCTCGACCTCCACGGGTCGCCGTGTTAGGCGAACGGCATGGACGACATGGACAAGAAAGCCCGGCAGGTCATCTTCGCCTCGTCGCTGGGCACCGTCTTCGAGTGGTACGACTTCTACCTCTACGGCAGCCTCGCCGTGTTCTTCAGCGGCCTGTTTTTTCCGCCGGGCAACGAGACGGCGGCCTTTCTGGCGAGCCTCGCGGTCTTTGGCGCCGGCTTCGGGGTGCGTCCCTTCGGCGCGCTCCTCTTCGGCCGCCTCGGGGACCTCATCGGGCGCAAGCACACCTTCCTCGTGACCATTGTCGTCATGGGCCTGTCGACCGCGGCCGTGGGCATCCTGCCGACCTATGAGCAGATTGGCCTCGCCGCGCCGGTCCTGCTCGTCGTCCTGCGCCTCTTGCAGGGCTTGGCCCTGGGGGGAGAGTACGGGGGGGCGGCGACCTATGTGGCCGAGCACGCCCCCGACGGCAAACGTGGGCTGTATACGAGCTTCATTCAGACGACCGCGACTCTGGGTTTCTTCCTGTCCCTCGCCGTGATCCTGGCGTGCCGGTCGTCCCTGTCCGCCGACGATTTCAAGAGCTGGGGCTGGCGTCTGCCGTTCCTGCTCTCGGTGATCTTGCTCGGCGTCTCCGTCTACATCCGGCTTCGGCTCGAGGAGTCGCCGGTCTTTCAGCGCATGAAGGCTCACGGGCAGACCTCGAAGTCGCCCCTGCGTGACAGCTTCCTGAAGTGGGACAACGCGCGGCTCGTGTGGCTGTCGCTCTTCGGCGCGACCGCGGGTCAAGGCGTGGTCTGGTACACGGGGCAGTTCTACGCGCTGTTCTTCCTGACGGCCTCGCTGCGGGTGGACTACGTGACCGCCTACCTTGTACTGGGCGCGGCGATGCTGCTCGGGACGCCGCTCTTCGTCGTCTTTGGGCGGCTCTCGGACCGGGTGGGGCGCAAGCCGATCATGCTCGCCGGGATGTTGCTGTGCGCCTTGACCTGCGTGCCCATTTTCCAGGGGCTGACCCGCGCGGCGAACCCGGCGCTCGCCCTCGCCACCGAGCGATCGCCGGTCGTCGTTTCCGGCGAGGACTGTAACTTCAACCTCTTCGCCAAACCCTCGACGCCCTGTGACCGCGCCCGAGACACCCTGTCGAAGAGCGGCGTCGGCTATACGCGGCTCGACCCGACCGGGGAGCCGCGACCGGGCGCGCAGTCGGTCATGATTCGGGTGGGCGAGCAGACGCTCCTGGGCTTCGACGAGGTCAAGCTCCGCGAGGCCCTGTCGGCCGCCGGTTACCCGACCGCCGCCGACCCCGAGCGCATTGATCACCTCAGCGTCATCCTCTTGCTTACCCTGCTCATCGTCTACGTCACGCTGGTCTACGGGCCCATCGCGGCCCTGCTCGTCGAGCTCTTCCCGACGCGCATCCGCTATACGTCCATGTCCCTGCCTTACCATCTCGGCAACGGCTGGTTCGGCGGGTTCCTGCCGTTTTTCTCCTTCGCCATCGTGATGCACACCGGCGACCCCTACTCCGGGCTGTGGTATCCCATCGGGGTCGCGGTCGCCTCGTTTGTCGTGGGCTTGATCTTCCTGCCCGAGACGAAGGATCGTCCGCTCGAAGATTGACCTGCATATTGGGGGGACCGATGGCCGCAGAGAGTCAGAAGATCCGGGACATCGTCCGCTCCTTGCGTGAGTTCGAGGCGGACTTTCTAAACGCGCACCCGCTCCTCGACCATCGGGACGCCATCGCTTCCCTCGTCTTCGTCTTCAGCCTCTCAGGGGCGATCGCCCTGGCTGTGGCGTATCTCCAAGGCCTCGTGCACCCGGCCCTCGCGGTCGTGGGGGTAGCGCTGCTCGTCTCGAACCTGCACGAGCTCGAGCACGATTTGATTCACTTGATTTACTTTCCCCGGCGCCCCTGGGTGCAGCACCTCATGTTCTTCGGCATCTGGATGTCCAAGCAGAGCCTCAACCCCTGGGCTCGCAAGTATCTGCACATCCAGCACCACCGACACAGCGGTCAGACCATCGACGTCGAGGAGCGGCTCCTGGGGATCGGCCTACGCCCGCTGCCCCTGCGTCTGTTCCTGGCGTTCATGCCCACCGCGGTCATCCTCATCAACGCGCAGATACGGCGTGACGCGCCCCACTTCTTCCCGCCGGGGGGTAAGCATCGTTGGCTGAGGCAGTTCGCGCGGCTGGTCGATTACGTGTTTCTGGTCTGGCCGCCGCTCTGGATTGGCCTGGCGATCGCGGGCCTGCCGCTTGCTCAGGATGTGCTCGTGATCTCCGTGCTGCCGCACCTCCTGCGACACGGCTGCATCGCCTTGATGAGCTCGTATAGCCACTACTACGGGGACATCGAGGACGGCGACGTGCTGCGTCAGAACCAGAGCCTGCGGCACTGGGCGCTGTGGCCCTTCCAACTCTTCTGCTGGAACTTCGGCGCGACGCACGTGCTCCACCACTTCTATGTCGCCCAGCCGTTCTATCTTCGGACGATCTTGGCGAATCGCGGGCTCACGTTCCTGGCCGCGAGGGGCACGCGCTTTAACGACTTCGGGATCGTCGCGCGAGCCAATCGGTTCAACGCCGAAAAGGCGTCGACCTGAGCCGCTGATTTTCGTGGGTCGAGCGGGCGGGGCCGCATGGGTGCTGGGTCTGAGCGCTGGGTTCGACGCGTGGCATGGCTCGTGCTGATGTACCGATCCATGAAGAAACACCACCTCTCCAGCCTCCTTCTGCTCGTCGTCACGAGCGGCTGTATTAACGACATGGGCGGCGTTGGCGCCGACCTCGACGAAACGCCCGACGCGGGGCCGCTGGTCGGTCACTGCACGGCCTCACCGGAGTGCCCGGACGGGAGTGAACAGCAGCTCGACGGGCCTTGCCAAAGCGACGATCCCGGCTGCGAGACGGTTCGTCTCTGTGGCCGCGAGATTGTCTGTGTGTCCCCCGGTCTGCCCAAGCCACCGGCACCGCCGCAGCCGCCCTCCGAGATCCATCGGAGGCCTGATCCGCCCAACTGCGAGGCCGTCCCCAGCTGCGTGGACAATGAGGTCGAGAGCGCGGACCCCTGCTCGGACGACGAGAGCGCCTGTACCGTCCGGACGGTCTGTGGCACGACGACTTACTGTCGCGCCGAGGCTTGCCACTGCGAGGTTTACGAGAACATCGGAGAGCCGTGCTTGCCGTTTGAGCCACGGGTTTTCGGTGCCTTCGCGGGCGGGGACAGCGCCGCGGGTCCGAACGGTGAGTCTGCCGGGGAAGCCGTCCGCTACGTGGGTCCATCTTGCCGTCCGCTCCAAGGGTGCCCTCCCGAGCGGTCGGCCTGCCGCCCCAGCCCCGATTATTGCGGTGTCGCAGACCCGGTCTGCCCGATCGGATCCCGGGTGAGCGGCGCGAACGGGGGGCCGGTCACGCCGTGCGCGCAGGGCGAGGCCCAGTGCGAGGTCTCGTTGTCGTGTAGGGGATACATCTTCTGCCGCCCGGCCACTGAGTGCGCTACCGTCGCCGAGTGTCAGGACGGCGAGGACAGAGGGGCTGTGCCGTGCGGCGAAGGCGAGCGCGACTGCCGCATGGAGACCGGCTGTAGCGACCCGCTCTTCTGCCGACCGCCAGCGGAGTGCGACGACGCGCCGGTCTGTCCCCTCAACGCCGCGGGATCGGCGGTGCCTTGTGCCCCAGGCGAGGTCGGCTGCACCTTTATCTCCGGCTGCGGCGCGGCCGAATACTGCCGGGTCGCGGGCAGCCCTTGAGCGCGCGGTGTCTTAGGGAGCGTAGCTCTCGGCCCCGAAGAACATAGGCGAGGCGAGGCGCCGGGTCCGAACCGAGCCGACGGTGTGATGCGCGTGGCGCAGCAGCTCGGCGAGGACGGCGTTGGCGAGCGCGTCGGCCTCCGGGCCGCTGCCCGCGGTGGCGGTCGCCTGGTCCATGACGGCGTTGGCGAGGTCGAGGATCGTGGTCGAAATCGGGCGGTACATTGTGCAACTCCTGCGAGTGTACCGTCTTGCCACGGCGTTTTCAGCGGCGTCCCTGTGCCCTGGGTCAGTCGCGACTCAGCCGAAACGAGACCGGGAGCAGGACGCGAGCGGTGCGGCGCCCGTCCGGCAGGACCGGGAACGGGGCCGCCGCGCTCGTCATTCGGAGCGCCTCGTCGTCGAGGGCCTGGTGGCCGCTGGAGACCTGGAGCAGGGGCGGACGCTCGAGTCGGCCTTGCCCGTCTAACTCGACCTCGACGACGACGGTGCCCTGTCGACGTTGCCTCAGTGCGAGGCGTGGGTAGCTCTTCTGGGCATCGAGCGCGGCGCGAACGGCGTCGACGTAGGCGCCGGGGAGGGCGGTTGATGGGGCGGTCTCGGACCCGTTGGACAGCGAGGTGCTCGTGGACCCAAGCGACGGCGTCGCTGCTGCGGACTCGGTCGACGGCGTCGCGTCCGTGGACCCAAGCGACGGCGTCTTCAGTTCGTAGGCATCGCCGATCGTCGCCACTTCGATCTTTGGCCGCCGAACCTCGCGGCCGCTCCGGGTCGAACGCGGAGAAGCCCTTGCCTCTCGCACCCTCGGAACCTCCTCCGCCCGCACAGAGTCGTCAACCGGCTTGACGACCTCCTCGAGGTCCACGACAAAGACCTCCTCGACCCGCACCTCCACCTCCCGCAGCCGCTCGGGGCGCTCGACAAAGACGCTGAGCGCCGCCGCGTGGGCGAGGAGCGAGAGGCACAGGCAGGCGAGGAGCTTGAGACGCACGCGACGGAAGTAGGTCAGCACTGCCGCCCCGTCAATGGGCGGCCGGGTCACCTTCACCGCTTGCGCCTCGGCGCGCGCCCGGTTCATGCTTCGGGCCGTTCATCGGCCGTTGCTTGGGGGTCCTCAATGTCTCGACAGTCGTCTTCGTCAGCCATCACCACCGCTCTCCTGACCCTCTTCGTCGCCGGCGCGGCCTTCGCCCGGCCACCGGAGATCTCCGCGAGCGATTCAGACGACGATGCCACCCTCGAGCTCTTCGTGCCCGCCCAGACCATTCCCGGTGACGTCCGCAGCCAGTGTCGAGTTCACATCGACGTGGCCGAGGCCGAGGTGGTCTTCACGAACGGCGACCATGTCTATGTCTACGTCTACGAGGACGACCTCCTCGGCGACGATCTCCTCTGGCAGACCGACTTCGCCGTGGCCCGCGCGGACCTTCGCGGCGGTCGCCTTGTGCGAGACTTCGACTGCAGCTCGGCCTTTGGGGCCGATGGCGTCGGCACGCTCGAGGTCTACGCTCAGCTCCTCGTCGAGAAGTCGGAGTGCGGCGTGTTTTGTTTATCCGACGAGCCGACGACGGCGAACCTCTCCCTCGAGGAGATGGAGGACGACGCATTCGAAGACGACGACGCCGCCAACGCCGCTCGCCCGGCCGGGCTCGGGCTGAATGCGAATCGTATCAGCCGCGACCAGGACTGGTTCTCCATCGAGCTTCAGTCCCGGTCGCGCATCGCCTTTCGCGCCGAGCACACGCCCGGCGCCGGTCGCCTCGACGTGCTCTTGCTCGACGACGACGGCGGACAGATCGCGGTCGGCCAAGACGCCGTTGACGCGACGGAGGTGGTCTTCGAGCCGATTGATCCCGGCACGGTCCGCGTCCGGGTCTCGCCGCGTGAGGGAGGGGACTTCAACTTCTACGACGGCCGCATGACGGTGGACACCCTGGCCTCGGACTGCGGTCCAAATGAGGAGGAGTCCGAAGCGTGTGGCGCCTGCGGTCAGCGCGTCCGGCGCTGCGATCAAAACGGCCGCTGGACGCCCTTCGGCGCGTGCGAGGGCGAGGGCGTGTGCGAGCCTGATGCGACGCGGCAGTCCCCCTGCGGGCGGTGCGGCGAGGCCGTCGAGACCTGCACTGCGGCCTGCGCCTGGGGGGCCTCAAGCGTCTGCGAGGGCGAGGGCATGTGCGATCCGATGGCCGAAGACGAGGAGGACTGCGCGGACGGGGGCACCCGCGTTCGCACCTGTGGGCCCGAGTGCGCCTGGGGCGCCTTCACGGCGTGCGGCGGCATGGAGTGCCCGGCGGGCATGATGCGCGAGTGTTATACGGGGCCTCCCTCGACCCGGAGCGTCGGCACCTGCCGCCCGGGCCGCCAGAACTGCATTGGCGGTCGCTGGGGCGGCTGCGAGGAGGAGGTCACGCCGACCATCGAGGCCTGCGACAACCGCGTAGACGACGACTGCGATGGCGACGCGGACGCCGACGACATGAGCTGCGCGGGCCAACCCAACGTGGCCAACGTGGGCGACGCCTGCGCCGAGAACGAGGACTGCGGCCAGTTCGCCTGCCTTAGGGCGCCGAACCACCCGCAGTTCGAGGGCGGATACTGCGGCGTGGTGCCCTGCAATGCCGCCTGCGGCGACGGCACGGACTGCGTCTCGCTCTTCGGCCGTCAGTACTGCCTCCGAAGCTGCCAACAGGCTCGCGACTGCCGCTCGGGTTATGCCTGCCTCGAGGTCGCGCTGAACCATCGGGTCTGCGCGCCGGCCTGCAACGACGACAGCGACTGCCGGGACCCCGGCGCGCCGGTCTGCGACCACGACACGGGCCTCTGCGTGGCGACCAGCGACGAGCGGGTGGACATGGGCGCGGGCATGAACCCGCTGCGGAGGGACAGCGGCGTCGTGTTGCCGCCGCCGCCAAGCAGCCCGGGCTCGTCCGCGCGGGCTGACGCGGGCGCCGATCCGGGCGAGCTCCCGCCCAAGGAAGAGGGCTGCGCCTGCAACACCCAGTTGAGCGGACGTGGCTCGGTCTGGCCGCTCCTGCTCGGCATCGGGCTCTTAGGCCTGAGCCGCCGCCGCCGCCCGATCCGCTGAGTCCACGGCCGGCGATGGTCTCCGCTCTGCCTCGCTTCAAGCTCGCCGTCGGGCTCGGCCTCGTCGTGGGCCTGATGGCGGCCAGGCCCGCGTCCCCCGCGTCCCCCGCGTCCCCCGCGTCCCCCGCGTCCTCTGATCAAGCAGGCTTCGAGCCCGTCACCCTGCCAAAGCACGACGCTGTCCCCATTTGTCTGGCCATCGGTCAGGGGGCTTCGCCGAGCCTCTACGTGGGGACCACAGACGGGCAGGTCTTCGCGAGCCATGACGGTGCGCGGAGCTGGCACGGTGGACCCCTCGTCGCGTCCGTCTCGCCGCTGCCGCCCCGTTCTCACCTTCGCGCGGCTTTCTCGGTGACCTACGCCGGGCGGATCTACGGCGAGGACAGCGTGGCCGGGCAGTACAACGGGGCGGTCACGGTCGACGGCGGGCAGGTCTTCGGCTTCTCTGCGGCCGAGTCGCAGTTCGAAGATCCCATCGGCTCGGGCTCTGGTTTTATTCAGGCGGCGTTGCTCAGCGAAATCGGCAGCGGCGGCGGGACCCACGTCGTCGACGGCTCGCCAATCCCCCCCTATCGGCTTCAGCAGGGCCTCTGGCGCGCGATTCCGGCCAGTATCGACGAGCTCGCGGTGCACCCGGTCGACTCGCAGCAGGCTGTGGTCCGCAGGGGTGAAGCCGTTTTTGCCACCGTGGACGGGGGCCACAGCTTCACGCGCTGTCTCGTCTCCGGCGCGCGGCGTCTCAGCGTGGCTTCGAGTCCGCCGGGCTTTATCATCGACACGACCGCCGGCCCCCGCTTCGGCTCGGCGCACCTCTGTCGGACCGGGTTTTCGACGGCTTCAAGCTCGCCGACTTCGGTGGTCGCCGCGACCGAAGTGCCCCCGCTTCGAGGCGAACGGTACGTCTTGAAGTCGGGCCGTCTCTACCGCGTCCGAGTCGCGCCCCTGCCGAGCCAAGGTTCGCCCCGCAGCGTTCCGATGCGCGACCTCGAAGCCTTGAAAGCGAGCGCGGTCGAGCTGCTCGCGAGCCCCCCGAGCAAGGCGCCCTCACGGCTGCGTTTTGCCTTGCCTCGCCTCTCCGTCGGCCTCCGGATCGCGCCGCTGGAGGTGTCGGCCGACGACCCTTCCATCTTCACCGACCGACCCGGACTTGAAGCCACGACACAAGCCGCAGGGCACGAAGTCCCCGTCGACCTCTTCGTGTTCGCGCGCTGGGATCTTATGGCCTTTCTCGCCCCCCCCGACGTTCGACCCGACCCCTTGATCGAAGGCTCGAGTCGGGTCGCGAGGGCGCTGACCGAGCTGCGCCTCGCCGAGGTTTCGTTCCCCGGCGCGACCGCGCAGGACGCCGCCCTCGCTGCCCTTCGGCGCGACGAGGCCGAGCAGCGGCTGGCGGCACTCGTCCTGTATTCTGGCCATAACGTGAAGGACTGAAATGAGAGTCACGACCTTCTTCTCCTCCCTCGTCCTCATGGCCACGGGGATCTGTGCGCCCCGAAGCACTCACGCCGCGCCTGTTGCCCAGCGCGTCTCGAGCGGGACCGACGAGCCGGGCTGCGGCGACACCATCAAGGCCGCGCTCGCCTACGCAGCCTTGCACCCGGACCGCGTCGACCGCCTGCGCTCACAAGCCGCCTGGAAGGACCTCGCGCCGATCCTGGGCGTCAAGGCCCGCTCGAATCAGAGCACGCTCTCCCTTGATAAGACGACCTTGACCGGGGGAGAGACCGAGAAGGCGACGGGGGATGTGGTCGAGGTCGAGATCAGCGGCGAGTGGAACCTGCCGGGGCTCGTTTTCAACCCCGAGGTCCTCGACGTCAACGCGCTCGTCGACCAGCAGCGCGGCCTCGCGCAGTTCGTCATCGACACTTACTACGCCCGCAAGCGGCTGCTCGTACACTTGACGTATTCGCCCGCGACGGAGCCGGCCGCGCTCGCCCTTCAGGTGCTCGAGGTGGACGAGCTGACCATGAAGCTCGACGCGGTGACTGGCGGCTATTTCACCCGCAAACGTCGAAGCCGAGAGGACTGAACCGAGCCGCGGCTCAGTGGTGGGCTGCGCTGCCCACAGCACCCGAACCGGGGATGGGGATGCCGGGATCTTCGCCGAGGGCCTTCTTGGTGGCGACCCACTCCGCGCCCATCGAGGCCGCGGGCACCTTGTTCCGAGCGCCAGGCGTGCCCCGGTCGATGTCCCCCCAACACGCGGCCGAGGTGAACACCAGGGTGACGGGAGCGAGGAAGCTGAGCGCGCGAAGGGACATGCAGACTCTCCAGCGGACGGGGAAAAACGAGCAATGGCGACACGAAAGCAACGCGGTCCATTTAACCGATGCCCCGACGACGGTCAAGGTGGCCTATGCTTTCGGGACCAATGAAATAGGTAAACCGGACATGCAGATATTGGGGATTCGAGATGGGGTCGTTGTCGAGGTCGACTACACGCTGCGCGACGACGCGGGCAAGGTGCTGGACGCTTCGGAGCCGGGCGATCCCTTGGCGTACCTGCAAGGGGCCGAGAACATCGTGCCTGGGCTTGAGCG
The DNA here is from genome assembly GCA_009692505.1 of Myxococcales bacterium. GTDB lineage: Bacteria > Myxococcota_A > Bradymonadia > UBA7976 > UBA1532 > SHZC01. The sequence goes on along the minus strand of SHZC01000075.1, from coordinate 13,011 downwards.
CGCGTTGTCCGGCAAGGTCATTGGGGACGCGTTCACCGTGCGCGTCGAGCCCACCGATGGGTACGGCGAGCGCATCGCCGTCGAGGCCAAGAAGATCCCGCGCAAGGCCTTCCCGGCCCGCATGAAGCTGGCGACGGAGATGCAGTTCGAGATCGAAGACGAGGAGGGGGAGACGATCGCCGTGTACATCACGGCGATCCACGCCGACCACGTGCTCTGCGATCCGAATCACCCGCTCGCCGGTGTGTATCTGAACTTCGAGGTCAAGGTGCTCTCGATCCGTGAGGCGACGGCCGAGGAGGTCGAGCACGGCCACCCGCACGGCCCCCACGGGCACCACCACCACTGAGCGCCGGGAGCGCGTTTTTGCCTAAGCCTATGGAACCGACGCAGCTTGGTCCCTTCGATCTCCTTCGGGAGGCCGGGCGTGGCGGCATGGGCGTGGTCTTCGAGGCGGTGCATCGGACCCAGAGATGGCCCGTCGCGATCAAGGTTCTGACCCATGACGCGACGCACCACGAGAGCTTTCTTCGCGCCTTCGCGCATGAGATCCGGACGACCGCCGCGCTCACCCACCCGTGCATCATCGAGGTCTACGATCACAGCACCTTGCCCAAGGCCGTCGATGGTGTCTTTGGGCTCCGCGCGGGCGACCCTTTCCTCGCCATGGAGTGGGTCGCCGGCGGCTCTCTTGAGAGCGCGGCCGGGGCGATTCGCTGGCCGGTGCTGCGCGAGGTGTTTCGCCAAGTCCTCGACGCCCTGGCCCATGCGCATGCGCGTGGGGTCATCCATCGGGATCTCAAGCCGGGCAACGTCCTCCAGACGAACGGCCTGTTGGCACTGAAGCTGACAGACTTCGGCATCGCGCACCTCCATCGCGGGGGGCGAAGTCGGACCTTGGGTGATGAGGGCAAAGGGGCGAGCGGCACGCCCGACTACATGGCTCCAGAGCAAATCGCCGACGACTGGCGCGCCTTCGGGCCGACGCTGGACCTGTACAGCTTGGGCTGCATGGGCTGGGAGCTCGCGACGGGCCTCGCGCCGTTCGAGGCCCCGTCGACGACCGAGACGCTGGCCGGACACCTCTATCGTGCCCCCCCGGAGTTCGTTCCGAAGTTCCCCGTTCCCCCTGGTCTGGAGACCTGGCTGCGACGACTCTTGGAGAAGGAGCCAGGCCACCGATTTCAGCGCGCGGCCGACGCGGCCTGGGCCCTGCTTCAGTTCGGCCCGAGCAGGACGACGGCTGAGCACTCGGCAGCGTTGGCCGGGTCACCGGAAGCCAGCCTCTTGCCGTCCACGCTGGCCTGGAGCGAGCAAGAGCTCATGACCGAGCGGCCAACCCAGCCCGATGGTCTGGCCGCCTTGCCCTTCGACGGCGGCCCCCCACCCGTGCCTGTGCACTGGCGCAGAGCGGAGGTTCTGACCGCCCCTTCTCGCCCCGCGGGTGCCGGCATCGGCTTGCTCGGGCTCCGAGCCGTGCCGATGGTCGGGCGGGACCAAGAGCGCGATGTTCTTTGGGACGCCCTTCGCGACGTGGCCCGAGAGCATCGGGCGCGGGTGATGGTGCTCACCGGCGTCACGGGGCTCGGCAAGACCAGACTCACCTCCTGGCTCTCCGAGACCTCTCATGAGCTCGGCGTCGCGACCACCCTCAGCGCTCGCTTCACCGCCGATGGCGATGCAGGCGCGACGCTGTGGTCGACGCTCGAGGACCTCTACTGCACGAGGGATCTCAGCCGAGAGGAGACGACCGAGCAACTCACACGCATGGGTGCGTGCCAGCCGACACGCCTCGCGGAGCTGCTCGTCGGGCGGTCGGTCGAGCTCCCGACCTCGGCCCGGGAACGCTCGGCGGCGATCCGCCGGGAGATTGAGAACCTCGCCCGAACGCGGCCCGTCGTCGTCGTTCTGGACGAGGTCCACAACGCGCCATCCGCGCTCGAATTCGCGGCGCACTTCATCGACGCCCAGTACTTCTCGCCGAGTGCTGCCCTCTTGGTCCTGACCCTCGACGAGGAGCACCTCGCCGGTGATGGTGAGCTCAGCCAGCGCCTCAGAGATCTCCTCCTCCTGCCGGGCACCGAGCGACTCCGCATCGAGCCTCTCGCACCCGCGCTCAGGCCGCTGCTCGTTCGTTCCATCCTCGGGCTCTCAGACGATCTGACCGCGGCGGTCGTCGGGCGCACCGTGGGCAATCCGGCGTTTGCGCTCGCCGTCGTCACGGGCTGGGCCGAGCGAGGCCTGCTCGTCCCGGATGTTCATGGTTATCGCTTCGTGGAGGGAGAGTCGGCGCGCGTCGACGAGCTGCCCGTTTCGCTGTACTCGGCCTGGGAGGCCCACCTCACTCGTCTGCTCTCCGGGCCGCTGCGCGAGTCCGGGGCCGCCCTAGAGGTCGGCGCGGCGCTGGGTGCTCAGTTCGATTTTCGCACCTTCGGGGAGGTCTGCCGCCGCGCGGGCATCACCGTGCAAAACGGCCTCTTCGAAGCGCTCGTCGAGCGGCGGCTGGCGCGCTTCGTCTTTCAGGGAGATCAGGTCGTCGGCTTGGTCTTTGCCCACGCCCTCCTGGTCGTGGCCCTCGAGCAGCGGGCCTTGGCGGCCGGTCGATTCGTCGCGATTCACTCCGCCTGCGCCGACGTCTATGCCTTGCGACCCCACGGAACGGTGTGCGAGGACCAAGGCCGTCACCTCGAGGCGGCCCAACGCTATAGCGAGGCGCTCGCGCCGCTCGCCGCGGCCGTGGTCCATCACCTCCACTCGGGTGACTTCTGGCTCGCGTCGAGCCTCCTTGACCGACACGACCTCTGCGCCCGACGTGCGAGCCTCCCCGGGGATGACCCCACCTTTGTCGACGGCCTGCTCCTGCGGGCCAGGCTGGCTCGAAGCCGTGGGCAGTTCCTCGATGGAGACGCGTTGGCCGCGCGGGCGGAGACTGCCGCCGGGCTCCGGAGCTGGCCTGCGCTGCTTGCGCGCTCGCTCCTGGAGCGGGGGCGGCTCGCGTGGCACTTGGGCGAGCCTGCCCTCGCGATGGAGCGGCTGATCTCTGCCGAGCAGAAGGCCAAGGCCCTCGGTGATACCCGACTGCAGGCAGAGTGCGATTGGCAGATCGGCGACCTCGAGCTCGGGCTCGGTCGACTGGAGAGCGCGGCTTGGTTCCTCGAGGCCGCCCGTAAGGTGTTCGCGGAGGCGCACGACCTCGTCAACGCGGGCAAGGCCTGCCTCTCGCTCGGTGAGGTCGCCCGCCAATCCGGGGACCTCGCCGCGGCCGTCGCCCACCTCGAGGCCGCGCGGGATTTTCTGGTCGCCGGGCGCGCGCAATGGGGGACCGCCGAGTGCGAGAACAAGCTCGGCGAGGTCGCGCGAATGCGAGGGGATTTGGGGGTCGCCGAGCATCATTACCGGGAGGCGATGCAGCAGTACCGTTCTTTGGGCTCGGGGATGGCGATTTACCCCGAGCTGAACCTCGGGCTCGTCTGTGTTGAGGCCGGGAGGTTCCTTGAGGCGGTCCCGGTCCTCGAGGCGATGCTGCGCCACTTCACCCACCAGGGCACTCGCGCCATGGTCGGGGCGTTGCACGTCTGCTTGATGGCCTGCGCCGCGGGTCTAGGCGACCCCCAGGCCTTCGACTTCCATGCCGATGAGGGTGAGCGGCAGCTCCAATCCTCCTCATTCGTGGACGTGGACAATGCGCGAATGTCCGAGGTCGCTGGTGAAGCCGCTCGGGCCCACGGCGACCTCTCCCGCGCACGCCGGGCCTACGCCCTCGCCGCGGCTCAGTGGGAGGCCCTCGGTCGGACCCGGGACGCCGCGAGGGTCCGAGCCGAGGCCGCCGGAACGTGACGTAAGAAGCGACGCTGAAGCAGAGCCCGGATCTTCTCGAAGCGTCCCCTCGATGAAAGTCAATCAGCTTGACTCATACTGAGTTCGACCTCCGACGGTCGACCACGGACCCTTGGGCCTCACAAGCGTGTGGGGCTTCGGATACGGGCTGAACTTCGACTCCGCCAACTGAAAACCCAAGGCTGAGGCCCGTCTTTGGCAACAACGTCGTCTCCGCGAACGTCAAGCTTGCTCCCGCTCAAATCCTCGACTACAAAGCCCCTCGAACGGGTGGGGTGTACGTGCCCCCCAAGGCCGCGAGCACTCCGCAATGGCGGGGCACTTTCGAGGGGTGAGAATGGACAAGGTCGCCGAGGCATTTAACGAGGGCGGAATCTTCATGTGGCCGATCCTCGGGGTCTCGGTCCTCGTCCTCGCCGTCGTTCTTGAGCGCTGCATGGTGCTTTATTTCCGATCGAGCGTGGCCAAAGAGCCCTTGCTCAAGGCCATCGACAAGCTCTTGCGCGCCGGTCAACTCGACCGGGCCATCAAGCTCGCGAGTGACAGCCGCTCGCCGCTCGGTCGGGTCATCTCCGCCGGGCTGGCCAAGATCAACGAGCGCAAGGACATCGTCCAAATGTGCATGGACGAGCAGGCGCTCGCCGAGGTGCCCGAGCTTGAGCACCGCATCGGGTACCTCGCCATGTACTCCAACGTCGCGACGCTCATGGGCCTGCTCGGGACGATCGTCGGCCTGATTGACTCTTTCGGCGCCGTCGCCCACGCCGACGCCGCGACGAAGTCCACGATGCTGGCCGCCGGCATCGCCGAGGCGATGAACTGCACCGCCTTCGGCCTCATCGTTGCCATTCCGGCGCTGCTCGCTTTCGCGTTGCTGTCGGCCAAGATGCACGCGCTGGTCGACGAGATCGACCAGGCTGCGTTGCACGTCTTCAACATCATCGTCGACGTCAAAGAGGGCTTCGTTCGCCCGACCGACAAAGACCTCTGAGGAGCACACCGTTCAATGGACTCAGTACTCAAGCATTACAGTGAAGGTGGCATCTTCATGCACCCCATCGCGCTGACGGGGCTGGTCGTGCTGTGGATCATGGGAGAGCGCTTCTACGTGCTCTACTTCAAGGCGCTCAACCGCAAGGAAGAGTTCACCCGGGAGATGCGCAAGCACATCCTGAGCGGAAACTTCGTGAAGGCCGTGAAGCTGGCGAACACGACCGACGGCCCCTTGGCGCGTATCGTGAAGGCCGGGCTCATGCAGGTCCGTCGCCCGGACGACGTCATCCAGTCCACGATGGACGAGGCAGCGCTCGCCGAGATCCCGTACCTTGAGAAGCGCACCGGCTTCTTGGCGATGATGTCAAACGTCTCGACGCTCATGGGCCTCCTCGGCACCATCGTCGGGTTGATCGACTCCTTCGGCGCAGTGGCCAAGGCCGACGCGGCGACGAAGTCGACCCTGCTCGCCAGCGGCATCTCCGAGGCCATGAACTGCACAGCCTTCGGGCTCATCGTGGCCATCCCCGCGCTGTTGGCCTACGCCGCGCTCCAGAGCCGCACCCAGAAGTGCGTCGACGAGATCAATGAGGGCTCGGTTCGAATCGTGAACCTCATCCTGCTCAACCGCGAGAAGCTCAACACCGACCGGGGCAACGCGTAAACCATGGGTGTGTCTCTCCCCGGAGGTGGCGGCAAGAGGGGTCTCGACTTCGAGATCAACCTCGTGCCCTTCATCGACTTGCTCAGCTGCCTCATCTCGTTCCTTCTGGTAACGGCGGTGTGGACCCAGCTCGGCCGCATCGACCTCACGCAGCCTCCGCCGAGCAATCAGCCCGCCGAACTGCCGCCCGAGGAGCCCAAGAAGGTGAAGATCCTGGTCGACAAGGCCGGGTACTACATCCATATCCCCACTGAAGCCGCCCCTCGCCGGATCGCCATCGGCTCAGACGGGACGTATAAGCCCTGGGAACTTGAGGACGCGCTGGCGAAGATGCGGAAAGCCGACCCCGAGATTACGCGAGTGTCGCTCTCCGCCGAGGATGACTCTAAGTACAAGCAGCTCATCACCGTGCTCGATATCTGCCAGAGCCTCGGGCTCAAAGACTTGTCCATGGTCGAGCCCGACTCCATGCGCGAAGTGACCGGCGCAGGTGGCGTGCCGGTCGCTCCGCCCACGCCCTGATCGCTTCACCGAGGTTTCATGCCGATTCATTCGCCAGGACGCCGGGCAGGATCCGGAGCCGCGCTTCGGTCCGCCAAGAAGCACATGTCCGGCAAGCACAGTCGGAGCATCTACGCGAGCTTGAACCTGACCTCCATGGTCGACTTCATGACCGTGGTGGTGATCTTCCTGCTCATGCAGTTCTCGACCTCCGGCGAGCTGTCTTTCCTCCAGAAAGACATCACCTTGCCCACGTCGACCTCGACGAACCAGCTCGACGCCGTGCCCGTGGTCGGTGTCTCGGCGACCTCGATCATCTTCGAGGGCAAGCTCGTGACGAACATCGAGAGCATGCTCAACCCCGACGGGCCCATCATCGTGGAGCTCCAGCCGCTGCTCGATCAGCGTCGAAACCAGTGGGCGATGACGCGCCCGGGCGTTCCGTTTGACCACAAGGTCATCGTCAACGCCGACCAGAACATCGATTTCAGGATGATCAAGAAGATCATGACCACCTGCACTATCGGTCAATTCAACAACATCATGTTCGCGACGCGCACGGCCTCGCGAATCGTCGCCCCCGGTGCAACTCCAGCAGCAGCGGGCGAGTGACTTAGGGGCGCGGACTCCTCACGCGCCGGATGACGTCGAAGCATCTTTGACTTCCGGCCGCGGCGGGCGGATCGTCTCTTGAACTCCGCCGGGGGCCCATGGCCAGCAAATCGCTCGTGTGCCATCGCTGCGGCTTCGAGCCTGAGGCCGGTGAGCTCGTAACGAACTGTCCGCGGGATGGTTTGCGCCTCGTCACGGTGCAGGAGCACGCCAAGGCGCCCCACGACCCCTACCTCGGTCGGGTGCTCGGCGGGCGCTACGGCCTCTGCGGCATTCTGGGCGAAGGCGCGATGGGCGCGGTCTACCTCGCGCTCCAGACGCCGCTCGAGCGTGAGGTCGCAGTCAAGGTCATCCGCTCCGTCGCCATGACCGGGGGCAGCAAAGCCCGCGAACTCATGGTCCAGCGCTTTCTGCGCGAAGCCCAACTCCAGGCCGACTTCAACCACCACGCGGTCGTTACGGTGTACGACTTCGGTGAAGAGCCGGACGGCACGCTCTACCTGGCGATGGAGCGGCTCGTCGGTCGACCCATGAGCCACGTCCTCCCGGAGACCAGCCAGCGGCACCTCGTCGGGATGGTCCTTCAGCTCTTGGACGCGCTCGGGCGACTCCACGAACAGGGCCTCATTCATCGGGACATCAAGCCCGACAACCTCATGGTCCTCGATGGCTCGCCGAGCTCCGACGGCTCCCCTCGCGTGAAGCTCCTCGACTTCGGCATCGCCAAGAGCCTGAGGGACCGCTCGAACCAGAAGCTCACGCAGGACGGGACCGTCTTCGGGACGCCCGAGTACATGGCGCCCGAGCAGGCGCTCGGCTTGCCGGATGCGGTGGATCATCGGGCCGATCTCTATGCGGTCGGCGCGGTCCTCTACGAGGGCTTCACCGGCCTGCCGCCCTTCACCGGCAACTCGCCGCTCGCGATCTTGCACCGCGTCGTCAACGGGGTCGTCCCGCCGCTGCCGGACACCGTCTCCAAGCCCCTCGCAGCCGTCGTCATGCGGGCTCTGTCCAAGAGTCGTGATCACCGCTTCGCCGACGCGCGGGCCTTCGGCCTCGCCCTCCTGGATGCGTTAGGCCCCCCCCCCGCGTTCGCGACACGGGATATGGTACCGCTCAGCCTCTCGAGCCCCTCCATCCCGCTGGAGGGTATGGAGGCGTCGCCGACTGCCTACGGCTTGACCGATGAGTCACCGATGGTCGCCGTCCGGTCGACCACGGAGACCGGCGTCGCTGGAGTTCCGCACGAGAGGGCAGAGGAGAGGGCACACGAGGGGCAGCCGTTCGCCGTCGCGCGCCCCTCTTCGGCCCGGGCCCTCGCTGCTGCGTCGCGCGCCGGGTCGCCGCGGTCGAGTGGCCCTGCCGCCGCAGTTGGGTTGGCGGTCACGTCGCCTCCGGGTGCGCCGGCGCCCTTCGGTTCCATCGAGTCCTTGTCCAAGATGCCGCCCGCCGCGGCGATTCACGTCCGGCAAGACCTCTCGGAGGCAGCGGAGACGGTGCGGGCGTTCTTGCCCGACGATCCTCGCGATGTCTTCCAGCCCCAGGGCTCCGAGAGCATCGAGCAGGAGATGGTGCGGTCGGTCAGGCGGGCGAGGCGTGGCTACCTCATCAGCGGCGTCTTGGTCGCGACGATGGTGCTCGTCTGGTTGTTTTGGAGCCCTTCTTCGGGGCCGAGCCGTCCTGTCAGCCAGCTCGAGCCCGTGCGGGTCACGGTTGACGCCCGATTCCGGGTGAGCGAGGCCCCAAGACCGTCGCTCGCGCCCACCACGCCGCCCTGAGCCGCGGTGGTCGAATCAGCTCAGCTCGCGTTGATGGGCGTCGTCGCGCTGGCGTTCCTGCTCGAGGCCGTGGTGGGCTTTGGAGCCACGGTGCTCACGGTCTCTTTGGGTGCCCTTTTCCTGCCGCTTGAGACCCTCCTGCCGGTGTTCGTCCCGGTCAACTTCGCGCTGTCGCTCTACCTCGTTTCCCGGCACTTTCGTTCCGCCCATGTCGGCTTACTCGTCCGCCGGGTCTTGCCCTTCATGTTGGTCGGGATGGCCGTGGGGCTCTTCTCGAGTGGGCTCTTCGAGCGTCACCTCCTGTTGACCGTGCTCGGGCTCTTCGTCGTCGTCATGTCCACGCTCCAGCTCGTCGGGCTGCTCAGCGCCTCCGGGGAGACCCCGCCGCCCCTGCCGAGGCGAATCGCCTGGCCGATGCTCCTCATCGGGGGCTTTATTCATGGGTTGTTCGGATCTGGCGGTCCGATGGTGGTCTACGTCTTGGCCCGTGAGGGGTACGAGAAGGCGACGTTTCGGGCCACGCTCGCCGTGCTCTGGCTCGTGCTCAACGGCCTGCTGATCGTGGACTTCGTGCGGCAAGGGCGACTGAACGCCACGACGCTCGGCGACAGCCTCCTGCTCGTGCCGCCGCTGCTCCTAGGGATCGCCGCCGGGGAGTGGCTCTTCGCGCGGGTCGAGGCGCGGACCTTCCGCCTGCTGATGTTCAGCGTGCTCGGGCTCGCGGGCCTATCCCTGACCCTTCGTAATGCGTGGAAGCTCTGGGCCTAAGAACGGTCAGGCCCCACGCAGCCGAACGCGAGGAAGGGGCCCGCGTGGCAGACCGTCGCTTCTGTCCGGGGACGAACGGGCTCGCGGACCCGGCGATAGATTGCGATGCTCTGAGCAATTTGCAGAATTGAGCCGCGCTTCAGGCCGTTCCAGCGCATGAGGTCGGTGAGATCGACACGGCTCTTTTGGGCCACGCGGGCGAGGGTGTCGCCCTTGCGAATTTGGTAGCTCTGCTTCGCATACCGGAGCGGATCGAGCATCTGCCCGAGTTTGGCGAGCGCCTCGGAGCCGAGCAGCGTCCCGGCGGCCACGGACTCGTTGGAGAAGTACCGGATGTGCAAGTGATTGCGATGGCCACGTCGATGCCGAACGAGCGTCGCGCGGCTCTTCCGCAGCGGATATTCGAAGAGCTGCCCGAGCGTCTTCTCGTCGACCTCGAGGGTGTCCTTGGCGTAGGCGTGAAGCAGGCGCTGGACGCTCCGATCCATAAAGACGTATTGGACCCCGTCGTCTTTGGCCAACGCCGAGAGCAGCGCCCAGGTGCGGGGCAGATCAAGGTTGTCCTTCGTCACGGGAATGAAGAGCCGAGGTTCGCTCTCGCCGACATGGAAGAAGCCCAGGTCGATGTCGCGGCCGGACTGGTGGGAGCGATGAGGCCGGATACGACCGCCGTGCTCCTTGGAGAGGTCACCGACCACGAGCCGATGGCCGCCGGGGAACTGCTCGAAGACCTGGGCGACGGCGCGTGAGATGCCCTCGACCGTCTCTTTCGTCCCGAAGTTCTCCTCGGCGCTGCGGACGATGAAGTAGGCGGGATTTTTGAGCTTGACGCCGTTGACGAGCCGCCCATGACTCGGCTCTCCGATGGAGAGGGACTGCGGCGGGGCGAGGGCATCGGCGTAGCCGAGGGGGTCGGCGTACCCGAGAGCGGGAACGAGGCAGCTCGCCGCGAAGAGGAGGCGACGCAGTCGGCCGAGGCCTGAGGAATAGCGCATTCAGAACCCACTCTCGTTAGGGGCGCCCGGGATCGCGGGGCCCAGATCACATACTGCACGTCTCCTTACGCCGGCCATGCCGACGCAAACCGCGCGACCTTAGCGGCGCCCACGTCGAATGGGAAGCGAGAGCGGTCTTTCTTCAGACCGCGCGACACTGGACGATGAACAGCTCGAGTTCATCGTCGGCGACCTGCAGATGGCGGCCCTCGAGCGGGAACCCCAGCGGGGTCCTCTCCAGCACAACCCCCGAGAAGCCCCGGCCCTGCGTCAGCCGCGAGACGACCAAGCGGTCGCCGCCGGGGACGGGGAAGTCCGCCTGCTCCTTGCCGTGGGCGGCCTCGGCGACCATGGCCATGAGCGGCTGCTTGAGGCTCGCGGGCAGCTCGATGAAGTCGCCGATGATCCCAGCCTCGTCGTGCCGGCTGCAGACCAGGCGTCCCCCGATGGCGGTGACGGAGGTGCGGGCGACTTGACCCTCGTCGTGGCGAACCGCGACGAAGCCGACCAGACAGCTGACGTGCCGAGGCTCACCGTTGGCGTCCCGAGACCCATCGGCCCGCGACATCACCTCGGCACCGGCGGCGATCTCACGCTTGCAGGCCACACAGTAGAACGACATCGCTACCTCCCCCTCGTTGACGCATGAAAACCCGAGCAAATGACCACCGGAGCTCGCCGAGGGTGATAGTTCGACGCTGACGGCGAGTCAAGGCGCGCGACGGGCGCCGTCCGGAGCCGACCATTGACGCGCCGCCAATTCCCGGGGAGCTTGAGCCATGCCCAATGAAGTCGATCCCTCTCCCGTCCTGACGGTTCAGCCGCTGACCATGCCGTGGCCCACGCTGGATCCGTTTCTCTTTTGCGTCTTTCACCAGGACGCCTACCCCGAGGGCGATGAGCAGATGGGCCCCAGGGCTTCGCTCGTCGGCCGGAGCCTAGGCCAGGACTTCGGCGGGCGTGACGGCTGGAGCATGTACCACGGGCGCAAGGTGCCCGGTTTCCCTCAGCACCCCCACCGGGGCTTTGAGACGGTCACGGTCGTCCGCGAGGGCCTCATCGACCACTTCGACTCCATGGGGGCCACGGGCCGTCTGGGCGCGGGCGACGTGCAGTGGATGACCGCCGGTCGGGGGGTCCTGCACTCGGAGATGTTCCCGCTTGTGCGGCAGGACGCGCGCAACCCGACGGAGCTGTTTCAGCTCTGGCTGAACCTGCCGGCCGCCTCGAAGATGGCCGAGCCCCACTTCTCGATGTTCTGGTCCGAGGGGGTCCCGCGTCGCACCTTCACGGACGGAGAGGGACGGTCGAGCAGGTTGACGATCGTGGCTGGCGAGTTCGATGGGACGACGGCCCCAAGCCCCCCGCCCTCATCCTTCGCGTCGGACGCCCAAGCGAACGTCGCCATCTGGCTGCTGTCCATGGACCCCTTTGCGACCTTGACGCTCCCGCCGGCTGGCCCCGCTACGAACCGGGTGGCTTACCTCTACGAGGGCGACGACCTCCGCTTCGGTGGCGACGCGGTTGAGCGGGGCCACGCGGCCGCGCTCCGCTCGACCTCGCCGGTCGTCCTGAAGAACGGCGCGGCGACCGCCTCCTTTCTCATCCTCCAGGGTCGACCGATCGGCGAGCCGGTGGCGCAGCACGGACCCTTCGTGATGAACACCCGCGCCGAGCTCGTGCAGGCCTTCGAGGACTACCAGCGCACGCAGTTCGGCGGGTGGCCTTGGCCGAGCGACGCGCCGGTCCACAGCCGCGAGCAGGGCCGCTTTGCGCGCCACGCCGATGGTCGGGAGGAGCGGCCGGAGTAGGGGGGGGAGGGACCTCGGGGATCGAGGTGACAGCGGTTTCAGGCGGGGCTTGCCTGAGACCCGGCAAGGTCAGAGGCCCTCGATTTGGCCTTGCGCGCACCCGAGTATCCCGAGCTGCCGCACCATCGTTCGGACGAATCCGACCTGAATGGTGGGGAACTTTCGTCGACCGTGCTCGCCGAGCGGCAGGGAGGGGAACGACTTCCCGTTGTAGCGCGCACACCAATAGTACGTTGTCAGCTTGCGCGTGTGGCCCGGGGCGCACTCTTCGAGCATCCGCCACACCTCGTCGAGGCCGACGATGCCACCGGCGCCCACGCATCAGGCCGCAACGAGCGGAGTGTCGCACTCGACCCGCCGGTTCTCTTTCGCCTGCAGCGCAAGAAGCGCGACCTTCACCGTTGGCAGCCGATTCGAGGTGTCCCGGCTAAAGGCTTCCGGGGCGCTCTGGCCAGCTCGAATCAACCGCCGCGCCTCTTCCCAGTCGGCGATCGCTTCGGGGTTCGTTTCGTGGAAGAACCGCTCGACCTCGCACTTGAAGGCCTCGAACTCTGGGCTCTCGAAGGCAATGTCGATGAGCACCTTTCGGAAGCCCAAGCGGAAGTTCGCCAACCCGGTGGCCAAGGCAGGGCCGGTGGCGGCCAAGCTGCCGGGAAAGACGCCGTAAATCCTGACGCCGTCGTCGTCGACCTCGGCTGTGGCTTGGCCGTCCAAGCGGACGCCAGCGACGAACCCGTTGCACAGCACCCTCTCGTAGAAGCCGAAGAAGAGAGGGTAGCGGTTCTTCGACTCAGGCCTACCACGTCAGGGGATACACGGAAAAAACCGCGACAACAGGGCGACAAGATCGGGTGGCGTATTGCATCGTTCTGCACCACAAGCGGAAACGGCGCGGAGTTTTCACCCCGCGCCGTTGCTCATTTTTCGGGTGCCCAGAGACGGAGTTGAACCATCGACACGTGGATTTTCAATCCACTGCTCTACCAACTGAGCTACCTGGGCGAAGGGGCTCGAACGGGGCGGGAACGTGCCAGTGAGCAGGGGCTCTCGTC
>SHZC01000074.1 GCA_009692505.1 Myxococcales bacterium | reverse complement strand
CCTTCAAGGTGATGGTCTTGGGCTTCTTGGTGCTGGTGGTGCCGACGAACAACGTCTTGGTCACGCTCGAGCCGGAGGGCAGGCTGACGGCGACCGTCGCGGCGCACACGGTTCGGTCGGCGTTCGGCTTGAAGCCCGTCACCGAATAGACCTTCGTGGCGGCGGTCGCGATGACAGCCGGGGCGCCGGTGGTTCCACCGCCGGTGGTGCCGGTGGTTCCTCCGCCCGAGGTGCCGGTCGTGCCTCCGCCGGTGGTGGCGCCGTCAGTGGCTTTTTCGGTGCCCGTTCCGCAGTAGAATGTGCCTTTGGGCGTGGGCTGTTGCGAGTAGCGACATGTCTGGCCCGGGGGACAGGTCCCAGAGCAGCCCGCCGAGGCGACCGAGGCGCCGAGCGCGACGCCGAGAAACACGGAAACCGCACCGAGGGTTGCGAGAGGCGAAGAGGTCCACATATCGAGTCTCCTGTAATGGGAACTGGCCGCACCATGAAGCCATTATCGCGGTGGGGCGTTGACACGACGGGCGACGCACATTTCGAATTCAGTCCAAGAGTCACTTTGAAGAGAAAGTGCTTCGACAGAGCTGGCCTGGCGAAGCGTTCGACCGGTGGGCTTCGTCGCCGCACCAGCAAGAGGGCCTCAGCGACTGAAGATCTCCTTGGCGATGATGACACGCTGGATCTGCGACGTGCCCTCGTAGATCTGGAAGATCTTCGAGTCCCGCAGCAGCTTCTCCACGGGGTACTCGGTATTAAACCCGTTGCCTCCAAACACCTGCACGGCGTCGCTCGCGATCCGATGCGCGATGTCCGCCCCGAAGCACTTGGCCATGGCCGCGACCTTGGTGTTGCGCGCGCCTTGGTCAATCGTCCAGCCAGAGAGCCAGACGAGCAGTCGGGCGGCCTCGATGTCTTTGGCCATGTCGGCGATCATGAACGCGATGGCCTGGTGGTTATGCAACGGCACGCCAAACGTCTTCCGCTCGCGAGCGTAGTCGACGGCGTAGTCGAAGGCCGCCCGCGCGAGCCCCACGGCGGAGGACGCGACGAGCGGCCGCGTCTTGTCGAAGGCCGTCATGGCGATCTTGAAGCCGAAGCCCTCGTCGCCGAGCCGATTCTCGACGGGCACCTCGACGTCGGTGAACTTGATACCCCGCGTATCGCTGGCCCGCTGGCCCATGTTCCAGAGCTTCTGGCTGACCTCGATGCCGGGGCTGTCCCGATCGACGATGAAGGCGGTCATGCCTTTGTGGCCGCCGTTGGGATCGGTCTTCGCCACGACGAAGTACCAGTTGGCCACCGAGGCGTTGGTGATCCACATCTTCTCGCCATTGAGGATGTATTTATCGCCTTGCCGAACGGCGCGGGTCCGCATCCCGGCGACGTCGCTGCCGGCGTCGGGCTCGGTCAGACCATAAGCGCAGAACAGCGGTGCTTCGGTCATGCGCCCGAGGTACTTCTTTTTCTGGGCCTCGGTGCCCGCCACGATGACCGGCACCTCGGCGAGCGTATTGGCCTCCATGGCCGTCGCGATGCCGGTGCAGCCCCAGCCGTTCTCCTCGGCGATGAGGCAGCCGTCGAAGGTGCCCAAGCCGAGCCCGCCGCAGCTCTCGGGGATGTGCGTATTCATGAGGCCGAGCTCCCAGGCCTTCTTGAGCGTGGCGTGCGGGAACTCTCCGGTCTCGTCGTGGTGCCGCGCCACGGGGCGGATCTCGTTGCGAGAGAAGTCACGGGCGAGTTGACGAAGCGCCTCCTGCTCGGAGCTGAGTTTGAAATCGACCATTGTTTCTCCCCTCGATGGGCTGGTGTTTGTAAGGCCAGACCGTAACACCGCCCGAGCGGGGCATCACGGCCTCGGGCGACACACGCGAATGTTTCCGCCCTCGCCGTTGTCGGCCAGATCGCAGCGGTGTCCGGCCGGGCAGCTTTCATCCTCGCAGCACGGCGTCGCGCAGCCGCCCTCGACGCAGAGGCCGCTCTGGCAGGCCCCCCCACCCGCGCATCCGTCTCCAAGGCCGCCCGCCCCGAAGGTCGAGGGCGCGCACGCGCTGATGTAGACGCGGCCGGCTCCGGCGACTTGCTGGCAGGCGTACCCCGCAGGGCATTGGGCGTTGCTGCAGCACATATCGCCACAGAGACCTTGGCCACCCGGACCCATCACGCAGACTTGGTTCTGGCAGTCGAACTCGGACCCGCAGGCTTCTCCCGTTCGACCGAAGCCGAGGGGAATGCCGCACATCTGCCGCTGGCCGTCTCCCGCACCCTGCCAGAGGCAGACGAGGCCGCCGCACTCGTCGTCCGTGCAGCAGGTGCGCTCGCATCGGTCACGCCCGACGTCGCACAGCCCACTCTGGCACGCGCCGCCGCCACGCCCGCAGGACTGCCCGGCGGCCGCGTCGAAGGTATAGCCTGGGGGGAAGATGGCCGAAGGCACGCAGGAGCGAGGGCCGCCGCCCGAGAGGCAGCCGAAGCCGATGGGGCACTCGCCCTCGGAGCAACACAGGACGCTGCAAAATCGATGCGGCTCTCCGGCGATCGCCACGCCGTCGCAGAAGGCCGAGAGGCAGTCGGCGTCTAGGGCGCAGGCATCCCCCAAGCGCCCCTCGCTGGGTGCAGGTCCGACCTCACACTGGAGCGTGAGCGGGTTACACGAAGCGCCCGCCGGGCAGCCGGTGTCGCGACAGTCGACGGCCGCGGCCGCGCAGAGACCCGTCTCGTCGACGCATCGCTGTCCCGCGGCACAGCCGAGATCCCGACAGTGCGCGCTGTTACACCGGCCGCTCACGCACCGCTCGCCGACCGCGCAGTCCCGGTCTTCGCGGCAGTCAAATTGGCAGCGGTGCTCGCCACAGTATTGGCCGGGGGGGCAGTCGCTGTTGAGCCGGCACTCGCTTTCGGCGTCGGCCTCGGGAGCAGTCCCATCAATGGGGATCTGGGCTGCATCGACGGTGGCGTCCGCGACGCTCCCCATTCGATCAAGAAAGGCGACCTCGCTGGCGGCATCAGAGAGCGGGCGCCGGTCGCCGCGGATGACCGTGCCGTCCCTCGGCAACAAGGCTCCGTTCGAGCCCTCCCCACCCCCGTCGCCACACGCGAGGAGCAACGCCACGGCCCAGACGAATCCCCTCACTGGCCCTCGGCGAACTGGAGGCGCAACAGCAGGGCACCATAGGGGGCGTTGGTCCGATACCTATCGGAGAGGTAGAGCCCGGCGAGCCCGACGATCGTTGGATCCCCGGTCGACCACAAGGCCGTCTCCGGTTTGTAAACTGTGCCCACAGCGAGCGCGTGCCGCCGCAGCTCGAGATGGTCTTCGCGCTGATGCTCGTATCGGAGCACCGGCATCACGGAGCCCGCCTGATTGGCCGTCCCGGAGACGACGTAGCCGAGCAGCGCGTCGAGGGTGTCGAGCCGGTCCTCCCAGGCGAGGAGCAGCTCCGAGGAGGGCTCGTAGACCGGCACAAACGTGTCATCGAAGCGATACCAAGTCCGCCGCCCGCTGAAGAGGGCCACGAGTCCGCCGACCTTCAGCCGGAGTTGTGCGTCGACCATGAACATCTTGCCGGTGGCCCGACTGTTCTTCCCCTCCTCCTCGGCGCGTTCGAGGGTGTCGGGATGAAAGTCCAGATCCGCGTGCTCCTGGAGCGAGCCGAACGTCCCGAAGTAGTGCAGTCGATAGGCCGAGGCGCGCAGCTTCAGGAGCTGCAGCGGGACCACCTCGACGTAGGCGCCGGGGTGGAAGAAGGCCGGGCTGAGCTGCGCTGTGGCGCCCACGTCGACATAGGTGTTCGCGAGCAGGACGTGCGTCGAGTCCGAGAGCGCCGTACGCCACGCCGTGTCGCTGAAGAGGGCGAGGCCGAGGTGGTTGAGGTGGAGCCCCAAGGCGACCGACTGGTGGAGCCCCCCGGCGACCGGCTGGTGGAGCCCCCCGGCGACCGGCTGGTGGAGCCCCCCGGCGACCGGCTTGTGGGCCTCGGCCCTGACGCGCAGCGGCGTCGACGCCACGAGCAAGCCTATGAGAAGCGCGAGCGCCTGAATCATCCCTTGCCGGTGGCGGGTCTCTTTTGTCATACCGCCTCTCCTACTACACCCCGTTGAGGTGAGACCATGTTTGAAGACGTTACGCCCTTCGTTCTCGCCGGTGAGCTCTACGCCGCGACGCCCACGTCCGAGGTGCTCGACGTCTTCGACAAGTTTGATCACACGCCCTTCGCTCGGGTGCGGCGCGCCACAGCAGACGAGCTCGACCTCGCCGTGGAGCGAGCTTTCGCGGCCCGTCAGGCGGTCGCCGCCGTGCCTGCGTGGCGACGACAAGCCGCGCTCAATCGGATCGCGGAGACCTTGCGTGAGCGCGCCGAGGTCTTCGCCCAGGTCCTCTGCGCCGAGGCCGGCAAGCCCATTCGGGACGCGCGCGCCGAGGTCAGCCGGGCCATCGACACCTTTCGACTCGGTGCCGAGGAGTCCACACGCATAGGCGGGGAGTATATGCCGCTCGACGCCACGCCTCGGGCCGAGGGCTATACGAGCCTCACCCGCCGCGTGCCCGTCGGCGTCGCCGCGCTCATCACGCCGTTCAACTTCCCGCTCAACTTGGTCGCCCACAAGGTCGCGCCTGCGCTCGCCGCCGGCTGCCCCTTCATTCTCAAGCCCGCGAGCACGACCCCCGTCAGCGCGCTCCTCCTCGGCCAGATCCTCATGGAGTGCGACCTGCCCCCGGGCACGTTTTCCGTCTTGCCCTGCTCAGGCGCCACCGCCGAGAGACTCGTGACCGATGACCGCGTCTCGCTGGTCAGCTTCACGGGCTCACCCGAGGTCGGCTGGAGACTGAAGGCCCTCTCCGGCCGCAAACGCGTCTCGCTCGAGCTTGGGGGCAACGCCGGGTGCATCGTCGACGCCGACGCCGATCTCGACCAGGTCGTGCCGCGCGTCACCTTTGGCGCGTTCACGCAGAGCGGCCAGAGCTGCATCAGCGTGCAGCGCGTCCTCGTACATCGCTCGCTGTATCCCGACTTCGTCTCGCGCCTCAAGCAGGCCGCAGAAGCCCTGGTCGCGGGAGATCCCCGAGACCTTGACACCGTGCTCGGACCCCTCATCACCGAGGCCGACGCCCAGCGGGTTGAAGCTCTCGTCGAGGCTGCAAGAGAGCGAGGCGCGACCGTCGACTGTGGGGGCGTCCGCGACGGCTGCTTCTACGCGGCGACCGTGCTCACCGACGTGCCGCACGACGCCGACGTGAGCGCGAGAGAGGTCTTCGGACCGGTCGTGACGGTGGAGCCCTTCGACGACTTCACCGCCGCCGTCGCGGTCATCAACGACAGCCGCTTCGGCCTGCAAGCCGGGGTCTTCACCCGCGATCTGCACCACGCCTACTACGCTTGGGAGCACCTCGAGGTCGGCGGCGTGATCATCGGCGACGTGCCGACGTTTCGCGTGGACGGCATGCCCTATGGTGGCGTGAAGGCGTCGGGACTCGGCCGCGAGGGCGTGCGCTTCGCGATCGAGGAGATGACCGAGTGTCGGCTCATGGTGCTCAGGCGCGCGGGGGAGTTGCCGCGATGAAGTCGAGCAGCGTCCTGGCTTTGACCCCACAGTCGTCCCCCGCGACCGCGGCTTGTCGACGAGCGGCGTCCTCCGGCCCCGAGCCGAGGGCGGCTTCGATCGCCACGATGAACGAGGCGACGCCGTCGCCGGTCGGTACGAGAGGGCCATAAGCTCGAACAATCTCCGGCAGTCCGGTCGCCGCGATGGGCCGACCGCTCGAAAGGAGCTCCCGGAGCTTCAGGGGATTGATGGTGTCGGTCTGCGCGTTTCGCACGTACGGAATCAGACATAAGTCTTTCTTTCAGATCGCCGTCGGCAGGTCATGATAAGGCACCGCACTCAAGATCCGAACCTGCGCGTGCCCGCCGAGCGGCCCCGCGCCGGCCGTGCGCTGGCCCACAATATGAAGATGCCACGTCGGGCGGGCGTCGAGGACAGCGCGCAGCAAGGCGACGTCGAGGCGCTCGTCCCAGAGGCCCAGACACAGCAGGTGAGGCCCCGGCAGGCCGTCGTCGCGTCTTTGCATCGAGGCGGTCGCGGCGAAGTGCGAGACGTCGACGCCGTGGGGCAGGTCAAGGACCGGCAGCTTCGGCCGCGCCCATTTCTCCCGCAGCGCCTGAGCGGTGACGACGAGGCGGTCGCAGGTCTGAACGAGGCGGCGCTCCATCCTCCCGACCACTTCGGCCGAGTAACCGGGCCAGGTGCTGAAGTCATCGACGCAGTAATAGATCGCGGCGCGTTCGTCCAAATGCCCGACGAGCCCCGCCATATTGGGTACGGTGCTCAGCACCGTCCGACGGTCAAAACCGAGCTCCGCGGCCCGTGCCCGAACGCTGCGGCCGAGGACTTCGTCGTTGAGCCAGGCCCCAAACCGAGGCCCATAGAAAGGGTGCATCGGGGGCGAGTATTGGACGAGGCCCGGCGGCGTAGCCAAAGAGCTGTCTTCGCGCCCGTCCCCCGGGGACAGCTAGCCGACGGCCTTCTCGGCCGCCCGGCACAGGTCGGCCCGTGTCAGGAGTGGAGGGCGCAAGCCGACCGTCTCCACCCAGAGCACGCGATGCTCCAAGGCGATGTGACGAAAGAGGTGCTGGCAGGACGAGGGGTGCCGACCCCAATCATCTGAGAAGACGATGAAGTCCGGCCCTCCGAGCCGACTCAAGGGTCGCAGGCGTCGCCGATGCCGTCGTGATCGGTGTCTGTCTGGCGCCAGTTGTAGACGAAGTCGCAGTTGTCGCAGGCGTCGCCTTGCGGATCCGTAGTGGGGACCTCGCTGTTCAGCTGGTCCGCGTTGGCCGTGTTTACGCAGTTGTCGCACTTATTGCCGTCGCCATCGAGGTCGGTGTCGGCCTGGTTCTTATTGTAGACCGTGACGCAGTTGTCGCAGGCGTC
Organism: Myxococcales bacterium; assembly: GCA_009692505.1. Taxonomy (GTDB): domain Bacteria; phylum Myxococcota_A; class Bradymonadia; order UBA7976; family UBA1532; genus SHZC01. The sequence continues at coordinate 16,204 of SHZC01000074.1, read as the reverse complement.
CCCGTTGAGATCGTGGTCGACGTTGCTCTGGTTGGCATTGGCCACGAGCGAGCAGTTGTCGCAGACGTTCCCCACGCCATCGCCGTCGGTGTCGGTGTTGTTGTTCGAGGACTTGTTCGGGCACTTATCGCAGAGGTCTCCGTACTGGTCTCCGTCTGCGTTGGCCTGGTCGGCGGGGGAGACCAGCGAACAGTTGTCGCAGGGGTCGGCGCGCCCATCGCCGTCGGTGTCGATGTTGCTGTTGAACAACAAGCCCGGGCAGAGGTCGCAGGCGGTGCCGATGATGTCGCCGTCGTCGTTCGCCTGGTCGAGATTGGCGAGGTCGGGGCAGTTGTCACAGCGGTCTCCGACGGTGTCGCCGTCGCGGTCTCCCTGTCCGGCGTTATGCGTATTCGGGCAGTTGTCGCAGAGGGAGTCGAAGCCATCGCCCTCGGGGTCGCCGAGGGACGCGCCGGGGTTCGTGGGGCAGACATCGCAGCGGTCGCCGTCGACGTCGCCGTCCGTGTTCGTCTGGCCCTGATTGTAGTCCAAGGGGCAGTTGTCGCAGGCGTCCCCGACCGTGTCCACGTCCGTGTCCGTCTGGTCGGCGTTGATTGCGAAGTCGCAGTTGTCGCAGACGTTCCCGTCGCCGTCGCCGTCGCTGTCGGTGTTGTTGTTCGAGTACACGCCCGGGCACGTGTCGCAGGAATCACCCACGGCATCGTTGTCGGCGTCCGCCTGATCGGGGTTGTCGACGGCCGCGCAGTTGTCGCAGACATCGCCTATCCTGTCTGCATCGCCGTCCGCGTTGGTGGCGTCCGCGGCGAAGGGGCAGAGATCGCAAGCGTGGCCGACGCCATCGTGATCGCTGTCGGCCTGAGCGTAGTTGCCATGCTGCGGGCAGTTGTCGCAGGAATCACCCACGGCATCGTTGTCGGCGTCCGCCTGCGCCTGATTCGCCACGGCGTCGCAGTTGTCGCAGTCGTCCCCGCGGTCGTCGCCGTCGGTGTCGGTCTGGAGCTCATTGGGCACGTTGACGCAGTTGTCGATGTCATCGCAGATCTCGTCGCTATCTCCGTCGACGCAGACCGCCCGACTGATGAAGCCGCGTTGGGGCGAGCCCGCGAGCGCGCCGTTGCCCGTTACGATGCCCGAGTCGCTGATGCCTCGGTACAAGACCTCGAAGCTCAGGGCCGCGTTGTTTCCGGCGAGCTCGGTGTTGGTGCCGTCGGCGGCGACCTGAAGCGGCTCATGTCGGCCGTTGTTGGCGATCGGCTGATACCACCCGCCCATGTCCGAGAAGTTGCTGATGGCCGTTAGGGCGGCGCGTTGCCGACCGACGGCGCCCCGCACGGTCAAGGTGTTGACCGCGTCCCAGGTGACGGCGTCCCAGATCTCCTGCGCCGCGCCGACCGCGGCGTTCTTGAAGTAGCCGGCCGCCACGGAGTCGTCGTTGAGGGCGAAGGCCTTGCCCCTCCCCAGATCGATCAGGGTGCCGTCGGCGGTCCATTTGACCGCGTGGTGCTGGTTCGTCGCGTCGACGCAGTGCCCGACGACCTCCCCGAAGGCGTTGATATCCCAGGGGTTGCAGTCCTTGCCGACCACAAGCGGCGCCAGATCCGTGAGGATGCCTCCGGACCAGACGAAGGGCTGAAGCACAGTCGCGCCGTTCGTGTAGTAGCCGAGCACCTCGCCGTTCTCGGCCATGTCGACGAGCCAGACGGTGTCACCGCCGGGCCCGGGCAGGATCAACGTGAAGACCCCGCCCTCCCAGAAGAAGCCCTGCTGCTGGCCGCCAAAGGCGATGATGCCTGAGACCTGCCCCACTTCATTGACCTCGATCGCGTCGGAGTAGTCGCTGCCCTGATTGTCGATGTCCGTCATCACCCCGTCTTGCCAGACGAAGGCGTGGTACTCGCCGGCGCCCGTCGAGCTGATGCCCACGACCACGCCCGCATCGCTGATCCCCTCGCCGCGGCTATAGGGCACGACGCCGTTGCCCGAGCCGAGCACGCCGAGGTCGAGCAGGACCTCGTTGCGGTAGCGAAACGCATGGCTGTCGCCATTGCCCAAACTGGACACGCCGACGACCTGACCGAGGCCGTTGATGGCCCGCACATCGGTCAGCCCGCCGCCCAGATCGCCGATGTCCACGAAGGCCTGGGCGAAGGCCAACGCGGGAAAGGTGACGAGAAGGCTGACCTGTATGACGATGGACTTCATGAAAAACGCTCCTCTAGAGAAAAAAACGGGTGAGCAAGAATCTCTTAAGCGTCTCCTCTCGGCAGTTCAAGCACCAAGGTTGAGGCCGGTGGTTAATCGCCGATTTTCCCGCTAGAAAAGTTATCCTCATATCCCTCTTTCGTTCCCACTCCGGGCCTTCTTGGCTCAGTCGGAAAAAAAGAAAACCACGCGGCCGCTTCTCCCGTAGGGCGGCGATAGATGACAGCGCGCGCCACGGAAGACTTCGCGGTACCGGACTTCACCGTCGCCCACCGATACGTCCTGCTCGATCGCATGGGCGTGGGCGGAATGGGCGAGGTCTGGAGAGCGCGCGATCGGGTCACGGACGCCGACGTCGCGATGAAGATCCTCATCGCCAGCGTCGCCGGGGCCCCCGCCGCCGAGCTTCGATTCCAGAGGGAGATCGAGGCCATGGCACGCCTCGACCACCCGGCGATCGTGCCCATCATCGACGCGGGTCGAGACCCCCGCGTCGGCTTGTACTTCGTCATGTCGCTCATCGACGGCGAGCCCATGCACGAGGTCTCGTATCGGTGGCGCTCCTGGGCCACCCTCTGGCCTGTGGCCGACCGCGTCCTCGACGCCCTCGGCCACGCTCACGCGCGAGGCGTCGTGCATCGCGACATCAAGCCCGACAACATCCTCATCGACCGGGCCGGCGACGCCTTCCTGCTCGACTTCGGCGTGGCCCGACTGAAAGATCAGGCGAGGAGCGGCACGTCTGCCCACGACATGCTCGGCACCATCGACTACGCCTCACCAGAGCAGGCCCGAGGCAATCGGCGGCGCATCGGTCCCTGGACCGATATCTACGCCTTCGCCATCGTGCTCTACGAGATCATCTGCGGCCGACTCCCCTTCCACGCCCCCAGCGCCGTGCAGAGCCTGATGATGCGGCTCGATCGGGGCTGCCCACGGCTCGAGCCCCGCCCATATTTCGCGACGCCGGTGGGGCTGTTGGCCGTGCTCGACGCGATGATGCGGCCCGATATCCACGATCGCCTCCAGGTCGTCGAGGATGTCCGCGCGCTCCTCGACGGCCTCAACCGGGCCCCCCTCGAGGTGCTCAACATCGGCGACGGCATCACCTTCGGCCTGCCGCTTGGCGCGTCCGCCGTGGGCACGCCGGCGGACACGGCCGTCACCGAGAACGAGGCGATCTCCCTGCTCGAGCGATGGGGCAGTCGGGGACCGGAGTTCGAGGGGGCCGGCCACGGCGTCCGCTCCCTTGAGCCGCCGCTCCGACCCCCGACCGTGCATGGGCGCGATCAGCTCCTCATGGGCCTCACGCGCGGCCTCGACCGCTGGGCCAAAGACCCGCAGGCGGGGGTCCTCGTCGTGGCCGGGCCTTCGGGATGCGGCAAGTCTCGCCTGTGCGAGGAGCTGCTCGTGTCCTTGCTCGCCGGCGGGCGACTCGAGAGCCACCGGCACGACTGTCGGTTAACAAGAAATGCCGAGTTCCTCCATCGGGAGCTCGCGTTGTCGATCGTCGGGGGGCTGGGTATGGAGCCTGCGGCCCTTCGGGACCAGGTGTCCTGGTTTCTGCGGGGCCGAGGCGTGACCGACGAGGCGCGCCGCCGCGACCTCATCGACTGGCTCGCGTCGAAAGAGGGCGACCTTGGGCTGTCGGGCGAAGCAGGGTCAAAGACGCCCGGCGGGCAGCTGCAGCGGCTCGTGGAGCTCCTGCGTATCTGCGCACACCGCCCCCGGCCGTTTGTCCTCTTTCTCGACGGGCTCGAGGTCCTCGATGCGTCCGTCGTCCATCTCCTTGAGGCGGTTCGCGATGCTCGGCTGCCCATCGTCGTGCTCTTGACGGTCACCGATGTCGAGGGGCCGACCGGGGTCGAGAGGCCCGCTTGGCTGACCTCCGGCACCCGCAGCCTCCCGGCCTTGGACGACGCCTCGATTCGTCAGATCTGCGATGACATTGTCGACCTTGACAGCGTCGATCGTGACCGCTTGGCCAGTGAAGCCGAGGGCAACCCGACGCGCCTCATCGAAGCCCTCAATGTCTTGCGGCATGAGGGGCGCGTCGTACCGGCCCACCCACGTTGGCTCAGAGCCCCCGCCTGGTGGGCGACCCGGGGCTGAGCCCCCGCCTGGTGGGCGACCCGGGCCTGAAAGTCCGGGAGGCGCGTCACAAGGCCTCGAGCACCTCGAAGGAGACGGGTCGACTCCTTACGGTCGGCGAGGCCTCGAGCGTCACCACGGCCTGATGCCGCCCCGGCGTGAGTCGCCATCGGGCGGTCGGGCCCGTGCCGTCGAGCGGGTGTCCATCGACGGTCCAGCGATAGACCGCGAGCGGGTCGTGGGCAACTTGAGCATCGAGCTTGAAGATCAGCTCGGCGTGGGCCGCGGGCACGTCCGGGCTCTCGATGAAGCGGTCTCCGTCGTCGGGGTAGCCGATGCGGAGCGCCGAAGAGTCGAGCTTGGCATCTGCGGCCCGCGAGTTGTCCTCTTGGCCGCCGTCTTTCAGAAACAGCTCGTCGGCGAAGTGAAGGCAGCTCGCCTTCGCGGGCTCGTCCATGCAGATTCGGCGCGAGACGAGGTGCTCGGTCGCGAAGGCCTCGGACTTGTGGTCCGAGTGGGCGAGCCGCATCACCCGATTCCAGAGCCGCCCCGCCCCGGTGATGCCGCTGACCCCCGCCATCGGACGCCCGTCGAAGTTCCCCACCCAGACCGCGATCGTCAAGCGGCTTGAGTATCCCACGGTCCAGTTGTCCGTGAAGTCCGTGCTCGTCCCGGTCTTGGCGGCTGCGGGGAACGGGAGGTCGAGCGCGCTGTTTCGGCCAAACGCCGGTGCTCGGGCGTGCCGGTCCGAGAGGATATCCGTGAGCAGCTCGGCGACGCCAATCGGCATGACACGGCGTCGATGGTCGGGACGGCTTTGGGGACCTTTGGGGGCATCGGCGAGTAGGCGCACCGGGCTCGACAGACCCCCATTCGCCAGCGTGCGGTAAGCGTTCGCGAGGTCGAGCAGGCGCACCTCCGCATTCCCGAGCGCGAGCCCGAGCCCATAGTAGGCGGCCTCGTGCCCGAGCGACTCGAAGCCCAGCTTGCGGAGCCGCGTATGGAAGACCCCGGGGCCAGCACGGTCGGCGAGCCAGACTGCGGGCACGTTGTAGCTGCAGGCGAGCGCCTCACGCAGCTTGACCCAACCATGGAAGCGGCGGTCGTAGTTTCGGGGCCGGTAGTCGCCGGTCATCGTCTCGAAGAAGAGGGGGAAGTCGGGCAGTGGAGTCGAGGCGTCCAGCCCGGACTCCAGCGCCAGCCCGTAGACGAAGGGCTTAAGCGTCGAGCCTGACTGCCTCAGGCCGGTGACCATATCGACTTGCCCGCTCTCGGTGGCGAAGAAGTCCCGGCTGCCAACCCAGGCGAGGACGTCGCCCGAAGCGTTGTCCAGGACCACGACCGCGCCTTGCTCGACGTGAAGGTCCTCGAGTGGGCGCAGGACGATCTCGACGGCCTCTTCGACCTTGGCCTGAAGGTCGAGCTCGAGGGTCGTCACGAGCTCTCCTCTGGCCTCGGTCCGGGCGAGCACGGCCTCAGTGAAGTGGGGCGCCTCGAAGGGACGTCGGCGGCTGGCCAAGCGGAGCGGCTCCGAGGTCGCCTGGGCGTATAACTCGGCGTCGATCGAGCCCGTCTCGAGCAGGCGGCGCAGGACGCGAGCCTGGGCCGCCCGAGCCCGCGGCAGATCGGTGAACGGGTTATTGACGGACGGCGCCCGAGGCAGGCCGGCGAGCAGCGCGGACTCCGCGAGCGTCAGCGCGACCGACGGCTTATCGAAGTAGAGACGCGCTGCGGCCTCGATGCCGAAGGTCGAGTGGCCAAACGGCGCGCGGTTGAAATACTGCTCAAGGATCTCGTCTTTCGTGACCGCCCGTTCGAGGCGGAGCGCGTCGACGGCCTCCAGGGCTTTGCCGGCAAACGTGTGGGGCCGATGGAGGACAAGGCCGACGAGCTGCTGCGACAGCGTGCTCCCGCCGGCCACGATCCGGAGGGCCTTGACGTTGTCCACGACGGCACGGGCGATGCCCATCGGATCGACACCGCTGTGCCCACGGAACCGGTGGTCCTCGGCGGCGATGAAGGCGAGCGGGACCCAAGGTGAGACCTCGTCGAGCGTCCGCCAGGCCGTGCGGCCCTGCGTATCGCTGAGCACCTCCCGAAGCAGCCGCCCGTGCCGATCGCGGAGGCGCAGGCTCTCGACGGAGGCCTTGGAGAGCGAGTCTTCGGGGAACGGCCGGGCGACGACGAGCACGGTCAACGTGAGCGCCCCAACGAGGGCCCCAACGAGCGTATAGACCCGGAAGCCCACGCCGAGCCGAAGCGCCCACCTGCGGCGCCACCCTTGGTGTTGACCACCGTCGTCGAATATCGTGGGCCTCATGCACTCGTCCCCACTCGTCGGCAAGATCCATGTCTTTACCTTCAAGGACGGTCTCTTGTCCTCGATCGCGCACGATCTGCGGCTCACGCTTCAGCGCTTCGAGGTGCTCGTCGACGGCGAGACCGTCAAGGCCCGGTTCTACCCCGCGACCCTGAACGTCGATGGACCCATGCGGGGCGGTCACCTCGACGAGGCGGGCCTAAGCGCGCGTGAGCGGCGGGAGATCCACGGGAACATCTGCGACAAGATCCTGCAGGTCGATCGTTTCCCCGAGATCAGCTTCGAGGGGCAGCTCGCCGGGCCGAGCGCAGTCCGGGGTGCCCTGACGATGAAGGGTCGTAAAGTAGACTTGACGATTCAGGTTTTCCGTCGAGATGACGGCTATGTCGGGCACGCCGAGTTGATTCCGAGCCGATGGGGCATCGCGCCGTTCAAGGCGCTGCTCGGGGCGATCCGCTTGCAGGATCGGGTGCGGATCGAGTTTGACGTCACAGTGGGAAGGACCCCTCAAAGCACGTCATGACCTCCGCCTTGGTCAAGTCCTCGCAGTGACTGCAGGCCTCCCCTGGGGCGCCGCAGATCTCTTGAAGGCAGTCCCCGATCAACACCGCACAGCTCGGGTCCATGGAGCAGCCGAGCGCGCCGCAGGCGATGGCGTCGCAGCAGACCGCCACGTCGCCCGTGCCGCCGCCCCCGCCCTCAGGTCCGCCGTCGTCGATCACCCCGCACAGCTCCGCCCCGCTGACTTCGATGGCGGTGAAGATCTGCTCGCAGCTCGCGTCCGCCCCGATGGGAATCGTGTCCTCGGCGCCCGCGCACTCCGTCTGGCAGGTGCCCGCCGGCACACTGTTGGCCCCGCAGGTGGCGTTGACGCAGACCACGAGTGCCTCGCAGAAGACGAGGCAGGTCGTGCCCTCGCCGCCGCCGCCGGACCCACCCGGACTGGGCATCTGCGGGCCGCCATTCGACGCGCGACCGATCAAGCCACCGAGGCCGCCCCCGTCCGAGCCGCTCCCGGTGCCGGCATCCGAGCCGCTGCCGCCGTCGGACCCGGCGCAGCCGCCCAGCGTGATGGAGGCGCCGAGGAGAACGAGACCCGAGTAGTTTTTGAGTGCGCGTGCCATCGCTTCTTCCCTCTCAGAAAATTGTGAGTGCCCGAACACAGCATTGAGACCCATCGAAGGTCTGTCAATCGGCGCTTTCGTCAAGAGTCTTGACCATTGTGCGCAGCGGTGAGCTCGACGTCGGCGCCAAAGAAGTACCGCAAGATCGTCAGGGCACCTGCCCCGCGCTCACGGGCCAAGCACAAGGCCGCCCACTGGCCGAAGGCGCCGCGATTGGTGGGGCGGGCCGGGTTCCAGGGCGTGGGCCGCACGTCGAGGCCGGTTCGGCCTTCGTTGATCACGATGAAGACCTCCGTCCAGGCCACCCCTGCGAACGGACGTCGCTCCCCCCGAAGGCGCGCGGCCAAGTATGCCGCGCGCATTGCCTCCCAGTCGGGGAAGCGTGCATACCCGACCTCGTCCGGGGGCAAAGGTGAGCAGTCGGCTGAGCGTCGCCGCACGCCGGCGGCATAGTTCGCGTCGAGCACCTGCCCCTGATGGTGCAAGACGACGTCCCGCGTCCGGGCGACTGCCTCTCGCGAAGCGGCCGTCGCGCCCTCGGCGAAGCATTGAAAGCGCGAGGTCAGCGGCACCTCACGGTCGAGGTCCGTCCGCAGCAGGTGTGCGAGCAGATAGGTGCGCGCGACGATCGCTTGAGCCTCGAGCACGCTCGGCGTCTTGTGCATGCCCCCGACCTCGCACTGCACGACGCCGGGCAGGTACTCGTCCTCAATGGCCATCGCGCCCTTTGGCGTCTCCACGCAGGCCGGCATCACCCCACGGGGTCGGCCGACCTCGGCCTCGCAGCGCGAGAGCCCCGTTGTTCTTGGCCCTCCGCAGGCGATCAGCGAGGCGAGACCGAGAATCGCGAAGATGCGACGTCCGATCCACCTCACCGCGAGGTGACATCCGTCTGCGGGTGCACCCAAAACGTGCCGCCGTCACTTCGACCGAAGACCTCCGGCGCGTACATCCCCTCCGCGTGAGCCGGAGGCAGAACAAAGGTCCCGGCCGTGGTCGCCCGCGCGACATAGGAGTAGCTGTGTACGCCCGGCGGCAGATGGTCGGCGAAGAGCAGGAGCCGATCGTCCCGGAGCTCGACGTGATTGAAGACCGAGTACCAGTCCGAGACATCCTCGTCACCGAGGGCCTCGGAGTCGTCGTCGCCCTCCAACTTATCCGAGGCTTGACCGACCTCCGCGCCCTGGCTGCGGGCCGAGGTCGACAGCGTCGTGTCGACGGCCTCGAGGCCACTCGGCAGCGGATCAATGACGGCGACGAAGTGCCGCTGCTGCGCGGTGGCCACGCGGACCCTGACCCGAACGAGCGCGCCCTCGCTGACCGAGCGCACCTGACGGGCCTGCCCGGGTGCCTCCACCGGCTCGTACCATCGCTGCACGACGAGGCCGCGCTCCAGGCCTTCGGTCGGCCCATGAACAGGGGCGTAGCGGAGGCTCGCCCCGTAGTAGAGCCGCCCTTGGCCGTTGACCGCGAAGACGAGGCTCGCCGGGGTCGTGCCCGCTCGGAGCGCCGACCAGTCGAGGGTCTTGGTCAGAGACGACAGCGAGCGGCCGACGAAGGCCTCACTGACGAGCGTTGCTCCGCCCAGGGCGACGGAGCCCTTGAAGTCCGGGGGGTTGAGCTCCTTTTCGTGCGCGTAGTCGCCAAGCGCCATGAGGCTAAACGCCGCCTCCTGGGTCGTGCGATACGCAGAGTTGGTTCGGGCGCCGATGAGAAAGCGGGCGATCTGCGGCACGAAGGGGTGGTTGGGCTCGACCCGGAGCAGGGCCTGAAGGGCGAGCGCCGTGGTGCGAATGTCGCTGGAGAAGAGCGGGGCGTAGGTCTCCTTGTCCGTCTCCTGGAAGTGCACCTTGCCGGGCTCCACCCGCGCCGCGCTGAGCAGCTCCTTGACGAGGGTCGACGCGGCGGCGACGTCGGTGCCCTGGGCGGCGAGCGCGGAGGTCAGGAGGGCCTTGCCGAAGAGCGCCAGCCCGTCGCGGCGGGCGAAGAGCTGCCGCGCCCACTGTCGCTGGCTCTGTTCGGCGCGGGCGAGCACGTAGAGCGCGAGCGCCCGCTCCTCGTCGAGACGCTCGCCCCACTCGCAGGCCGCGCGCACGTCGTATCGCTCGACGAGGTACTTTCGCGAACGATCGAGCAGGCCGGTGTCGACCAAGTACCCCGCCTTCGCCGCCTCACCCAGAGCCAGCGTGGCGTAGGCCGTGCCGAAGTACGAGGAACAGCCCTCGCCGGGCCAGTACGCGAAGCCGCCGTCCCCTTGCTGCATCCGGGTGATCGCCTTGACGGCCGTCGAGACGACCTCTCGGGGGTCCCGTTCGCCGAGCCAGGTCTTGCCGTAGGCGTCCAGCATAGACTTCAAGGCGACGAGCGGCACGAGCCGACTGGACTGCTGTTCAAGACATCCGAAGGGGTACTCGATGAGCCGCTCGGCGTCGTCTCCGAGGCCCGACAGCGCGCTCGACGCGAGGGTCAAGGTCAAGCCCCCGAAGCCGGCTTGGACCTTGTCCGCGCCGGGTATGATGAGCGCCTCGGTCACGGAGTCAGGCGTATCGCCATAGACCGCCATCGTCTCGGGCGTGGTCGGCAGGGTGACCTCGAGCGGCACCTCGACCTGGTCGGAGTTTGAGCCCGCAGCCCCCGCAGTTGCATTGACCGCACGCACGACGAACCGCAGACGCGCCTTACCCTTATCCGTCGCCTGGAAAGAGAAACGAACTTCGCGACCGCGATCCGGCTCCAGGTTCGTCACGCGGGGACCCCGATCGAGCAGCTTCAGCCCCCCCTCGACGACGGTCGCCACGACCTCGACGGCCATCGCTTTGCCCCCCATCGAGTGAATCACGACGCCTGCGGCGAACTTGTCGCCGACGCGCGCCGATCGGGGCAGCGCCGGTCGGGCCATCAGCGGCTTGTTGACGATGACCTTGGACTCTCCGTTGCCCGCCCGGTCACCTTGGGTGATCGCCACGGCCATGAGCCGGAACGTGGTGAGATTGTCAGGCAGCTTGCCTTTCACTGTGGTCTTGCCGTCCTCATCGGTGATCGCCTGTCCGATGAAGATAGGCGTGGTGACGAAGCGCGACCGCAGCTCCTCGGTCTCGGCCATACCCGCGCCGCCGCCGCCCTGCTCCTTGCCCTTCTCTCCGTAGATGAGCTGAGGCACGAGGTGCTCGACGTTGGTGGCCTGCCGCACGCTGGAGCCACGGGGCCGGAAGATGAGGTCAATCGGGTCCGGGGTCTTGTAGCTTGTCAGGGATAAGACGCCCTCGTCGACGGCCCAGACGGCGACCTCCGCCTGCGTGCCTTTGCCTCGTCGATCCTGCACCAGGACGTCGATGCTCAGGTCGCTGCCGGGGCGCTTCTCGGGGGCATCGGGCGTGAGGACCACGCGCAGCCTCTTCTCGGAAGGCACGACGCGCACCTCCTTGAAGCCGACCTTGAACGAGGGACGGCCGGCGTCCCCATCCTTCGTGGGTTTGGAGACGCGGCCCCGGGCGAGCGTGACGCCGACGAAGACGTTGGGGATCATGTCCTCGGTGATGGGCAAGGTGATCGGCGTGGCGGTCCCTTTCAGGCGAAGGCGCTGGTGGGACAAGACGCCCTCGCGCTCGACCGTGACCCAGGCCTCGGCTTCCGGGTAGGGGCTCTGCACCAGGAACCTCGCCGTCTCGCCCACGTCGTAGGTGGCCTTGTCGGCGACGATCTCGACCCGATTATCGTCGTCCTGCATCCAAGCGGCATAGCCCTCGCCGCCCATCCAGACGCTGTCGTTGGTGACCGTCGGTCGGCCTTTGGCGTCTTGGCTCTCGGCCACGATCTCGTGATAGCCGGCGGCCTCGCTGACGAAGGTGCAGGGCACGGTGGCCTTGGTCGAGGTCGTGACCGCGCAAGTCTTCACGTCCACGATGACCTTCTCGCTGACCGTCTCGAACGTGCCGCTCACGGTCTGCTTCTGGACGGTCTTCCACTCGTGGCGCTTGAGGGTGACCTTGGCCGCGACGCCCGCGGTTCGGGCCTGCGTGAAGCTGTCGATCGAGACGACCTGCACGTCGAACGGCACCTTCGCCTCGGCGAACCCTGAGGGCCCGCGCAGCCCGATGTAGTGGGCCGCGGGGTGAATATCGAAGGCCTTGCGGCTGGACACGACCTGTCGATTCACGTCGGTGACCGAGGCCTCGAGCTGGTAAGTCTGCGGTCGGTGGTCGAGCGCCTCGGACTTGCCGGCCAGGACCGCGAGCTGCCCCTTGGAGTCGAGGCGGCCCGTGCCCGTCGCGACGACGCGGCCTTCGGAAGACGGAAAGTCGGCGTCCCACCAAGCGTACCGTCGGCCAAAGACGAAGCCTGCGGCGTCGACCGGCTCGAAGCGTCCGGCGCTCGCGGTCAAGGTCCAGTCGACGGCGGCATCGGGCATGGCCGCGCCGAAGAGGTATCGGCCCTCGACGATGCCACCCAGCGTATCGCCGGCCAGCCGCGAGTCGGCGTGGGCGTTGACCTGAACGAGGAACTCGGGCGCCCGGAACTCGGCCATGCGCGCTTTGGCTTGCCAAACGAGCTTCGTCGAGGGGTCCGTGACCCGCACCGAGTAGTCCCCGAGCGCCCCCTCTCGCGGCAGGTCGAACTTCGTGTCGAAGCCCCCATACGCCGAAGCGGTGACGGTCTGCGTATGAAGGACCTCGCCGGCCGGCTCGACGAGCTCGACGGTCAACGGGTGGCCGGCCGGGGTCCGCAAGCGACCGAGCGAGCGTTCACGGATGAAGCCCTTGACGTAGAGCGGATCACCCGGTCGGTAAATGCCGCGGTCGGTGAAGACGAGCCCCTCAGCCGAAGGGGGCGTACTCTCCCAGGCCTCCTCCACGCCGAAGCGGTAGCCCGACATCGTCCAGGAGGAGTCGTCGCCGATCGCGGTGAGGCCCACGTCGTCGCCGAGGGTCGCCCGAACGGCCAGGAAAGGGGGTCCCCACGGGATCGCGCCGTGGGGCAGGTTGGCCACGATGGGCAGCTCACCGATGCCGGGGAAGACGGCGATGCCCTTGGCGTCGGAGGTGGCCGTGGAGACGACCTTGAGCTCGGCGTCGACGAGCTCGACCTTGGCGTTCGGCACGCTCGCGCCGGACTTCAGGCTCCAGACCCAGACCTCGCTCCTCGCCGCGCCGAGCTTGGCGTGCACGGCGAGGTCCGTCACCTGGACAAACGATGTCTGGGACGCACGCTCGGGGCCTTCTCGCCAGGTCAAACGAAGCACGCCGACCTGACCCCCGCCGTCGACTGGGCTTGCCGCGAAGAGCGGGTCAAGATCAATCGGGCTGCGCTTCCACTGATTAGCACCCGCTTCAAGCTTGACTTGAGCGGTCTTGAAGGCGAGTGAGCGGTCCGTGCGCCCGGGCCGTTGCAGCCAAGGGATCACCGAGGTCGGGTCCAGACGCACGAAGTCGACCTGCACGTCAGGCATGTTGACGTGCGTGACGGGGATGGCCGCCCGGAGCCCGCGCTCGAGGAGCGCCTGCCCACTGCGAGGGATGAGGGTCGGCGTATAGCTCCCGGTCTTGAATGTCGTGGTTACCGAAGCACCGAGCGACTGCCCGAAGGCGTCGACGACGGCCCCGTCGACGGTCATCACATAGCTCGTCGTGGGCTTGAAGTTCCCGAAGAGGTCCCACGTCTCGCCCTGACTCTCGAGGTTGTCGGGCCAGTCGAACTTCACGGGGGGCACCGAGGTGAGGGCCTTCTTGAGCGCGCTCACGTTGACGGGGTTGGTGAAAACCAAGGTCACTGGCCCCTCGGCGCAGGTCCCGGACGACTTCGCGCACTCGATGGCGGTCATCTTGAGCGGCCCGTAGGTGCGAAAGGTCCAGGCCACCTCGGCGGCGGTCTTCAGCGGCCCCTCGGCGCTCTCGAGTCCCGCCTTGAACACGAGCTGATGCGGCGTATCGGACGCGAGCGGCGCGACCGGCTGGAGGGACACGACGACCCGGTGGTCCCGGATGCCTTCGACGACGAGCGCCTGATCGACCTCGTTGGTCATCGGCTCGCCTCTCTCCTTGGCGAGGCGGCGCTGGCGCTCGAGGAGCGACTCGATGCGAAGGGCCTTCATCGTGGTCTCGCCCTTCGGACTTCGAGCGACGACCGAGTGACTGAGCGCCGCATCGGTGGGCCGCTGCGAGAAGAAGACCTCGAAGCTCTGGTCGGGCTTGACCCATGGGTACTCATTGTACTGGCTGACGGGTTCGCCGAACTCGGGCACGAGGGTCGGCGTCGAGAACGTGAAGACGAACGCCTCCTTGAGCTGCCCGCCGTCCAGCGCCGTCAGGCCTTCGCCCACTCGCACCGTGTACTCCGTCGAGAGGGGTACGGTGGCCTCGGCAACGAACTCCACGTTCGTCGAGCCCATCCATCGCCAGCTCCCGCGCAGCGGCGGGGTGATCGAGATGACCGGCACGGGCGTCTCATTGACCATGCCCAAGGCAACCACGGGTCGGTCGAACGTCACGACCGGGTGAATGGCCCCTTCAGTCGGCCCCGTCGGCAGTGCTGAAACGACCGAGAGGGGCCGCGCGTTCGGATCCGGGGCGACCGTCGGGGTCGCGGGCACCGGTGAGGTCGAACCGGCCGCCGGAGCGCCGGGATCGATGACCGCGAGGGGGGCCTCTACGCCCGTGTCCTCGGGACGCTTCTCATCGCAGGCGAGGAGGGCGAGGCCGATAGCCGCGGCCACGCCCATCGCCCGTTCAAGTTTGACGTACGACATGCTTTGCCTTTCAAGGCACGAAGACGGGAGCCAAGTGCCCTCCCCGATTGCCCGACTCACTACGTCGGCGTCAACCCCGAGACGTCAGTGATCGAAGATGAGCGCCTCGCCGAACACCGCTTCTTGAAGCACGCCGTCCCGAACGACGGGGCGGCCTCGCAGGGCGGTGAGCACGGGCGTCCCGACGACCGTCCAGCCGGCGAAGGGTGTCCAGCGGCAGCGGCTGCTCATGTCCTCGTCACGCAGCGTTCGGGCCCGGCGTCGATCAACGAGGACCACGTCGCCGTCGTAGCCGACCTCGAGGCGCCCCTTGCCGGAAAGGCCCCAGACCCGCGCCGGTCCCTCGCAGAGCCAGAGGGCCACCTGCGTCAACGAGCAGTGCCCATGCGCGCTCGCGTGCAGCATGAGCGGCAGGAGCGTCTCGACGCCTGGCATCCCGCTCGGAGCCTCGCCGTAGGGTCGAGCCTTCTCGTCGAGCGTATGCGGCGCGTGGTCGGTCGCCATGCAGTCGATCGTCCCGTCGAGCAGGCCGGCCATGAGAGCCTCCCCGTGGTGGGCCTCGCGGACGGGCGGGTTCATCTGCAGGCGCGTGCCGAGGCGAAAATAGTCCCGGCTGTCGAAGAAGAGGAACTGCGGCAGGGTCTCGCTCGTGACGAGCCCGTCGCGGCCTCGCTGTCGCAAGAGCTCGACCTCGTCGGCGGTGCTCAGGTGCAGGACGTGGAGGCGACGCTGAAACCGCTCGGCGAGCGCGACGGCTCTTCGGGTGGCCAAGAGCGCCGTCTCTACGTCACGAAGCAGCGGGTGGGAGGAGACGTCGAGGCTCAAAGCAGAGAGGCGCGCCTTGTTCTGTCGAAGGCGGGTCTCATCCTCGGCGTGGACCGCGATCGGCACGCGGCTGCCCTGGCCGAAGTGGGCCTCGAGGGCGGCCTGATCGTCCACGAGCAAGGTGCCCGTCGAGCTGCCCATGAAGACCTTCAGCCCACAGACGAGCCCGGTCACGTCGTCGATCGCCGCGGCGTTCGTGGGGGTCGCGCCGAAGAAGAAGCCAAAGTGGGCTCGGCACCGACCCGTGGCGCGGGCGTGTTTGTCGAGGACGGCGGCGCGGTCGATCGTGGGCGGCGAGGTGTTGGGCATCTCGAGGAACGACGTCACCCCACCGCGCGCAGCGGCGATGCTGCCGGTCTCGAGATCCTCTTTATGGGTGAGCCCCGGCTCGCGAAAGTGGACCTGCGGATCAATCACCCCCGGCAAGAGCGTCAGCCCTCTCCCGTCGATGATCTCGCCGGCCGCCCGATCGACGAGGCCGACCGCGGTGATGAGGCCGTCTTCGATCCGAAGGTCCCCGATATAGGGCGGGGCCCCCCCGGGTGGGACGATCTCGACTTCCCGAAATGTGAGGCTTCCAGACATGAACCTGCCCTATCGGACTGGCAGGTTTTCGTAAAGGGCGTTCACGGTCATGCTCGGCCGTCGGCGCTCGTCAAATGCCACGCCCCGCATCCACTGCACTGATAGACCCGCAGGCACACGCTTCGAGTCTTCATCCCGTAGTCCGCGGCCTGCCTCGCGTCGTATTTGGTCGGGTACCGTTTCTTCGGTTGCCCCTTCGAGTCCAAGCAGGTGCTCACTTTGCGGCTCCAACGGCCCGGCGCAGAACCTCCATGACCTCGGCAGCCTTGGCACCGGCTGCCCCGGCGGCGTCGCTCAAGAGCGCGTCAGCGCAAA
>SHZC01000073.1 GCA_009692505.1 Myxococcales bacterium | reverse complement strand
CGTCTGATTCGTCAGGCAGATGGAGCCTGCGGTCGTGCAGGGCACCGCCTCGTCACACGGCTGGCAGAGGACCTCGGCTTCGGGTGACGTGGCGTCGGGCAACGCGGTATCGAGCAGCGCTGCGTCGGCGCGGCCTCCGAGATCGACGGTGGCGTCGTTCGGGGAACCGTCGAGTTGAATGCCCTCGGCGTCGACTGGCTTCGCGTCCAGGCTCGAGTCCGCGATGGGGATCGAAGCGTCGAGACCGATGAGCGGGTCGGGCTCCTGACCGCCGCAAGACGCGACCGCCCCGAGCGCGAAGCAGATTAAAAGAGTGACCTCCAGACGAGCGCCTCGACTGACCATGGATGTCCCCCGCCGACGATCAACTACAACCTGTCGTCGCTCCGCAGGCTACACACTTCAGGCACGATCCGTTGCGGACGAGCATCATGGTGCCGCACTCCGGGCACGGATCGCCCTCGTAGCCCTTGGCCCGCGCCTGCCTTATGGAGTCGAACTCCGCGCTCTGAGCCCCGCCGCCGGAGATGCTGCGCATCGAAGACGCTGAGGTGCCCATCGAAGCCGCCTTGGATGCGGCGATCGGGGAGAGCCGTGGGGGGACCCCGGTGGGTGTGGCCTGGATTCGGCGGAAGCCCGAGCTGTCGTGGTTCTCCAGCGATTGCCCCCCCGCGACGGCCGCGAGCCCCTGTGCCTCGAGGGGCAGCTCTTCGGTGAACTCAGGCACGTCGCTGTGGTGGATGGCGTCCCCTCGGAGGTCCTCCGCCTGCACCTGCGCGAGGTCGTTTCGGCCCAGATAGGTGACGGCGAGCTCGCGGAAGATGTAGTCGATGACCGAGGTGGCCATCTTGATGCGGTCGTTCCCGTTGACGACGCCATTGGGCTCGAAGCGGGTGAAGATGAAGGCCTCGACGAACTCCTCCAGCGGCACGCCGTATTGCAGGCCCAGCGAGAGCGAGATGGCGAAGTTGTTCATCAAGCTGCGGAAGGCGGCGCCCTCCTTGTGCATGTCGATGAAGACCTCACCGAGCGCGCCGTCTTCGTATTCGCCGGTCCGCAGGTAAACCTTATGGCCGCCGACGAGCGCCTTCTGCGTATAACCACGGCGACGATCCGGCAGGCGGCGGCGGCGAGCCAAGTAACGCACGACCACGCGCTCGACGACCTGGGCGACGGGGACCTGCGCGCGATCGACGGCCACCGGCAGCTCAAGCTGCAGCGCGTCTTCGGTGCTGGCGCTGTCGTCGTCGGCCTCGATGAGCGCGGACGAGAGCGGCTGGCTGAGCTTCGAGCCGTCGCGGTAGATCGCGTTGGCCTTCAGCCCCTTCCGCCACGAACGGAGATACGCCGCCTGAACGTCGGCGATGCTCGCCTCATGGGGCATGTTGATCGTCTTGGAGATCGCCCCGCTGATGAACGGCTGGACGGCGGCCATCATGTCGATGTGGGCGTTGAACGGGATGAAACGCTCGCCCTTCCGACCGCACTTATTGGCGCAGTCGAAGACGGGCAGGTGCTGGCGTTTGAGGTGTGGTGCGCCCTCGAGCATCATGGTGCCGCAGACGTAGTCGTTGGCCTCCGTGACCTGCTTGCGGGTGAAGCCCATCGCGGCGAAGAGATCGAAGTCCTTCTGGAGGAGCGACGCCTCGGGGATGCCCAACTTGTTGATCAGGTAGTCGTCGCCCAAGGTGAAGCGATTGACCACCATCGACAGCTCGAACGCGGCCGGTAGCGCCTGCTCGACGCGCTCGATCCCGGCCTGGTCGAAGCCGTGACTCCGGAGGCTCTTGGGGTTGATGTGGGGGCAGCCGTCGATGGTGCCCGTGCCGCGACAGTACCGGCTGATGTCCTCGATCTGCTTCTCGGCGTATCCGAGCTTCCGAAGCGCCAGCGGCACGCTCTCATTGATGATCTTGAAGTAGCCGCCGCCCGCCAGCTTCTTGAACTTGACGAGGGAGAAGTCGGGCTCCACGCCGGTCGTGTCGCAGTCCATGACGAGGCCGATGGTGCCCGTCGGGGCGATGACCGTCGTCTGGGCATTCCGGTAGCCGTGCTCGAGCCCGAGCTCCAGCGCTCGGTCCCAGTCCTCTCGGGCCGCCTGAACGAGGTACTCCGCGCACCTCTCACTGTCGAGGCCGACGGGCGCGATGGACAGCCCTTCGTAGTCGGCCTCGTCGGCGTGGTAAGCGGCGCGACGATGGTTGCGGATCACGCGAAGCATGGCCTCGCGGTTGTTCGCGTACCCGGCGAACGGGCCGAGCTCACTGGCCAGTTCCGCGCTCGTGGCGTAGCTCACGCCGGTCATGATCGCGGTGACGGCGCCGGCGAGGTTCGTGGCCTCGACCGAGTCGTACGGGATGCCCAGCACCATGAGCGCGGTCCCGAGGTTGGCGTAGCCGAGCCCGAGGGTGCGGAACTTCCAGCTCAGCGCGGCGATCTCCCGGCTCGGGAACTGCGCCATGAGCACGGAGATCTCCAGCGCGATCGTCCACAGCCGACTGGCGTGACGGAACGCCGGCACGTCGAGGCGCGCGTGCTCCTCATCGAAGAAGGTCATGAGGTTCAAGGACGCGAGGTTGCAGGCCGTGTCGTCGAGGAACATGTACTCGCTGCACGGGTTGCTCGCGCGGATGCGGCCATCGTTCGGGCAGGTGTGCCACTCGTTGATGGTCGTATCGAACTGGAGGCCGGGATCGGCGCAGGCCCAAGCGGCGTAGGCGATGTCGTCCCAGAGGGCGGTGGCCTTCAGGGTGCGGCAGACCTTGCCGTCCGTGCGGTTCGTCAATGACCAGGGGCCATCGGCGAGGACCGCCTCCATATAGCGGTTGGTGAGGCGGACGGAGTTATTGCTGTTCTGACCGCTGACCGTATTGTACGCGTCGGACTGCCAGTCCACGTCAAACTCGGGGAAGTCGAGGTCCTGGCGTCCCTGGCGGGCCATCTGCAGGACACGCGAGATGTACGACGGCGGGACGTCTGCCTTTTGAGCTTGCGACAGCGCCTTGCGGAGGCCCCGATTCACCTTCGGATCGAGCTTGTCGCCCGCGCCGCAGTCGATGTGCGCGGCCTCCATGATGGCGGCGAGGTGGCGGCGAGTCTGACGCGAGCCGGTGACGAGGGCGGCGACCTTCTGCTCTTCGCGGACCTTCCAGTTGATGAAGTTCTCGACGTCCGGATGGTCCACATCGAGGGTGACCATCTTGGCGGCGCGCCGCGTCGTACCGCCGCTCTTGATCGCCCCCGCCGCCCGATCGCCGATGCGGAGGAAGCTCATCAGGCCGCTAGATCGACCGCCGCCGGAGAGGCGCTCGCCTTCGCCCCGAAGGGCCGAGAAGTTTGAGCCGGTGCCGCTGCCGTACTTGAAGAGGCGGGCCTCACGGACCCACAGATCCATGATCCCCCCCTCGTTGACGAGGTCGTCGGAGATCCCCTGGATGAAGCAGGCGTGGGGCTGAGGGCGCTCGTACGCGCTCGTCGACGAGGCGACCTCGCCGGTCAGGTGGTCTGCGTAGAGGTGACCCTGGGCCGGTCCGGCGATCCCGTAGGCCCAATGCAGGCCGGTATTAAACCACTGCGGGCTATTGGGGGCGGCCATCTGCTTGGCGAGCATGAAGCGGAGCTCGTCGTAGAAGGCGAGGGCGCTCTCGTCGTCGGCGAAATAACCGTGTTTGTGGCCCCAGTAGGTCCAGCACCCGGCGAGGCGGTCGAAGACCTGGCGGGCGTCGTGCTCCCCGACCAAACGCGCCTCGGCGGGCAGATCGGCCAAGGCCCGCTGGTCCGGCTCGCGTCGGCTCAGCCACTCGGGCACGCCGGGCTCGCTTACGGGCCGCGTGCGGGCGGCGATGCCAGCCTTCCGGAAGTACTTCTGGGCCAGAATGTCCGTCGCCACCTGACTCCAGGCGGCCGGGACCGAGACGTTTTCATTGAGAAAGACGACCGAACCGTCTGGGTTCCGGATCTCACTCTTGCGTGAGACGAACTCGATGTTCTCGTACGGCGATCCAAGACCTTTGGTGAAGCGTCGCTGAACCTTCATCTACCCTATACCCACATTTCCGCGTGTTTCGCGACATCGTTCCAAGTGAGGGGCGGATTACTCCTCGCCCTCCGGCCTGACAATAGGTTTTTTTCCGTCGACCCACTAGATATGGTGGCACGAGGATTGCCGCAGCCGGATATCTTGGGGTCCACCGCCTCGGGCGAAGGGCGATATCAGGCCCATGGCATCAGGAGATTCGACGCTTTTCGGGGGGCTCAGGCGACGGTGAGCAGAATTTTTCCGAGGTGCTCCCCGCGACGAAGGACGTCCAGTGCTTCGTCCGTTTCTGCCATGCGGAATCGGTGACTCGTCACGACCCGCAGGCGGCCGGCATCGAGCTCCGGCCAGACGGTGGCCCGAAATCGCTCAAGGAGCGCGGCCTTGTCGTCGGCGGGCAGGCCACGCAGCGTCGAGCCCTTCAGGGTCAGGCGAGCCGTCAGGAGTCGGCCGAGATCAATCGTGGCCCGCCGGCCGCCCTGCAGCCCCAACACGAGGCACCGCCCACCCGGCGCGCAGGCGGAGAGGTTGCGGTCGAGGTGGGAGGCGCCCATGCAGTCGAGCACCACGTCGGCACCACCGAGCTCGGCGAGTCGACGAAAGACCGCGTCCCCGGCACCGCGATGGTCGAAGGCCTCGTGCGCCCCGAGCCGCAGGCAGTGCTCCACGCGCTCGGGCGCGCCCGCGGTCGTGAAGACCGTGGCCCCGGCGGCGACGCCCAGTTGGATCGCCGCCGAGCCGACCCCGCCGCTGCCCCCGGACACGAGCAGACGTTCGCCTCTCTTGAGGCCGCCCAGCTCCATGACGTTGAGATATGCGGTGACGAAGACCTCCATCACGCCGCCGGCCTGCGAGAGCGTCAACGCCCGAGGGATCGGGAGCAGGTGCCGAGCGTCGACCGCCACGAGCTCCGCGAAGCCGCCGCCCTGGAGCAGCGCCATGCCCCGGTCCCCCAGACGCCACTCACCCACCGGACCCGACGTCGCGACGACCTCACCGGCGGCCTCGAGCCCGAGATAGGGGCTCGAGCCAACCGGCGGCGGATAGAGGCCTTGGGCCTGCAAAAGGTCCGCCCGATTGACCGCCGAAGCGTGGACCCGGAGCAGCACCTGCCCGGGCTCTATGACCGGATCGGGGACCTCGCTCCAGCGCAGTGTGGCGCGTGACCGCCCCTCAACGACGCCCTCGCGACCGGCCAACGGAGCGGCCGTGACATCTTCGCCTTGAATGACCGCGTACACCGACCGAGAGTGACAGTGGACCCGAGGTCCGACAAGTCGGGCCCACGCTGGGCTTGAACCCGCTCTCGACGAGGCGATCTGAAATGACCCCGTGCTCCCCTGTTCGACGCTGGAACCGAGGCTTGAAGCTGGCCCTCGTCTGCGCCGCTCTCGCCTGCGCCGCGCCTGCCTGCACTGACCGGGAACGCGCGGGCGCCGGGGCGGACGGCGAGGTGGCGGACGGCCAGCGAGACGCCGTCGCGGACGGACAGCGAGACGCCGTCGCGGACGGACAGCGAGACGCCGTCGCGGACGGACAGCGAGACGCCGTCGCGGACGGACAGCGAGACGCCGTCGCGGACGGCCAACGAGACGCCGTCGCGGACGGCCAACGAGACGCCGTCGCGGACGGCCAACGAGACGCCGTCGCGAACGGCCAACGAGACGCCGTCGCGGACGGCCAACGAGACGCCGTCGCAGACGGCCAGCGAGACGCCGTCCCGGACGGCCCAATCGACGTCGCCGCAGACGGACAGCGAGACGCCGTCGCGGACGGACAGCGAGACGCCGTCGCGGACGGACAGCGAGACGCCGTCGCGGACGGCCTTCGAGACACCACTTCTGACCCCCCGAGCGACGTCTCCCCCGCCCTCGTCGATCGTCCGCAGCCCACGCCCGACCTCGCCATCCCGCTCGTAGCCAACCCGCTCGGGCTTCGTATCGAGAACCGGACCTGCGCCCTGCCGGAGCTGCCGGCCCTCGCCCCCTTCGACGTCGTCGAGGCCTTCCCCGCCCTCGACTTCGAATCGCCCCTCTGGTTCGGACACGCCGGGGACGACTCGAACCTCGTCTATGTGGCGGTGCGTGGGGGCTCCATCTTCGTCTTCGAGGACCGGGACAACGTCTTGCCCGCCGACCGCTCGGAGTTCTTGCGCGTCGCGACGGCCGCGGGTGGCGAGATGGGTCTCCTCGGCCTGGCCTTTCACCCGCAGTACGCCCTGAACCGGCGCCTCTACGTCTACTACTCGGTCATCAACGCCGCGGGCCAACACCGGTCGCGAATCAGCGAGTTCCAACGCTTCGAGGCCGATGCCCGGCGAGCGGACCCGGCGTCGGAGCGCGTGCTCCTCGAGGTGGACCAGCCCTTCGCCAACCATAACGGCGGCGACATCGACTTCGGCCCCGACGGTTATCTCTACATTGCCTTGGGGGACGGGGGCTCGGCGGGTGATCCCCGGAACAACGGCCAGCGACCGTCGACGCTCTTGGGCTCGATTCTGAGGCTCGACGTTGATCGGCGGGACGGTCGGTTGGCCTACGGGATCCCGGTCGACAACCCCTTCGTCTCCTGCACGCCGGACTGTGGAGAGTACGGGGCCGCGCGTGCGGAGGTCTACGCCTTTGGGTTACGCAACCCCTGGCGCATGAGCTTCGACAGCGCGACGGGTCGCCTCTTCGCCGGTGACGTGGGTCAGAACCTCTGGGAGGAGATTGACATCATCGAGCGGGGCGGCAACTACGGCTGGAAGCTGCGTGAAGGGCTGCACTGCTACAACGCCGCCGAGTGCCGCTCGGAGGGCCTCATCGATCCCATCCACGAGTATGGCCACGACGTCGGGCTGTCCATCACGGGCGGCCACGTCTATCGCGGCCCCGATCTGCCGGAGCTTTGGGGGGCCTACGTCTACGCCGACTACTCGACGGGGCGGATCTGGGCGCTGCGGTACGACGGCGAGCGCGTCACGGAGAACCGGGAGCTTCGAGATACGCGACTGAACATCACGAGCTTCGGTCTTGACCGGCAGGACCGCCTCTATCTCGTGGCCTTCAACGCGGGGCTGAGCCTGTGGCGGTTGGTCAGGCGAGCGGACTTGCCCGCGCCCGCCCCCGTGCCCCAACGGCTCAGCGAGACGGGCTGCTTCGAAGATACCGCCGCCTACATCCCGGCAGCCGGCGTCGTCGACTACGACGTCAACGTGCCGCTCCACAGCGACGGCGCGGAGAAGCGGCGCCACTTCGCGCTCCCGAGGTTCGAGGTCTTCGAGCCGACCGCCGATCAGCGGACCTGGGGGGTGCCTGTGGGTACGGTGTTCATCAAGACGTTCTCCACGACGACCCCCGAGGGCCGACCGTTTCGCATCGAGACCCGGCTGCTCGTCAAGCACGCCAAGGGGTTTCAGGGCTTCACCTATCGTTGGAACCAGGCTCAGGACGACGCCTTGCTCCTGCCGGGCGCGCTGAATGAGGCCATCGAGACGAACGACGGCGTTCTGGATTGGCCGTACCCCTCACGCGCCCAGTGTGAGTCCTGCCACACCGAGGCGGCCGGCTCGGTGCTCGGTCTCCGGACGCCTCAGCTCAACTACCCACACCCCGACGCGCCGTCCTGGAACTTCATCGACGCCCTCGTGGACGCGGGCTACGCCTTGCCCCTGGCCCCCAACCCCGGGGCCCCCCAAGCCCCGCTTCCCCGATTCCCAAGGCCGGACGACGGCGACGCGGACGTCTCGTCCCGCGCGAGGGCCGTGCTCGATGTGAACTGCGCCCTCTGCCATCGGCCGGGGGCGAACGGCAGTACGAGCCTGGACCTACGCGCCGACACCCCGCTCTCGATGACCGGGACCTGTGATGTGCCCCCGACGCAGGGCTCGCTCGACCTGCTCGACGCGCGTTTAATCGCGCCGGGTGCGCCGGAGAACAGCGTCGTCCTCACTCGAATGGGGCAACGCGGGCTTGAACAGATGCCGCCGCTCGGGACCCGCCGCCTGGACGAGGTGGGGCTCGACCTCGTTCGGCGGTTTATCCAAGGGCTCGCAGGGTGCGACTGAAGTCGTGCTACCTTACGTGGCGATGCGGCTGCGAGATTTGAGCGAGCGCTACTCCCTGAAGGAAGAGATCGGGCGCGGCTCGATCGGCATCATCCACCGGGCCGATGATCTGCTCCTCGGGCGCCTCGTCGCCGTCAAGATCATGCGCCCCGAGCTGCGGAATCAGGAGCGACAGCGGGCGCGCTTCGTCCGGGAGGCCGAGCTCTCCGGCCGCCTGGGTCACCCCAACATCGTGCCCATCTACGACGTCTGCGAGATTGACGGCGGCCCGGCGTTGGTCATGGGCCTGCTCGCCGGGCGTTCGCTGCGGACCCTGCTCCGAATGTCCCAGATCCGTATCGGCCGCATGCTCGGGTGGTTCACGCAGGTCTGCAATGGCGTGGCCTTCGCCCACGATCAGGGGGTCATTCACCGGGATATCAAGCCTGCCCACATCTTCGTCGGTGACTTTGGTCAAGTCGTCTTGACGGATTGGGGTTTGGCCAAGCAGGTGCGCCAGGGCCTGACCCCCCCCGGGATCGAGGAGTTGCCCGTCCAGAATCGCGGAGACGTGACGCGCGTCGGGGACGTCGTGGGCACGCCCGCCTACATGGCCCCCGAGCAGGCCGAGGGCCGCCTGGACGCCGTGGACCACCGGGCCGATATCTACGCGCTCGGCGCCATCCTGTACGAGGTGATGACCGGCACGCGCCCCTACGAGGCGTCGCGGTCGATCGACGTCCTTCGAGAGGTCCGCAAAGGTCCACCCGAGCCGCCGAGCCAGCGCGCCCCACACCGCGAGATCTCCGCCGCGCTTGAGGCCGTCTGCATGAAAGCCATGGCCCGCGAGCCCACCCAGCGTTTCCAGAGCGCACTCGACTTGGCCGCCAACATCGAGGCGCAGTTTGACGCCCGTTCAACCACGAAGCCTTCGGCAGGCGAGGCGGCCCCCCAAAGCGGCCCCCTCACCGCGGACGTCTCCTCCACGAAGCGTGGGCCTACGACCTTGGTCATCGCGCGGGTCCAAACGGGGGCGCGAGCGAGCGTTGCCTCCACTGAGCCCGGCGCGGCCGCCCCAATTTCAGTCTCTGAGCCGCCCGCCGTCACCCACTCGGCGGCCCCTCATGAGGTCACCTCGGAGACCACGAGCGAGGATCCCGCGACGGCGCTGGCAACAGGTCGGGCGGACGCGGCGGCCTGGCTGCGGCACCTGCAGGACGCCAATGGCCACGCCTCGGAGGCCCGGCGCCTCTTCGCCAACTTGCCCAACGATCCACCCCGTCAGGTGCTCGGCGAGCTCTGGAAGCTTGAAGGCCAATCCCGCGACGCCCTCGAGCGCGCGGCCTATCACTTCGTGCAGGCGTCGGAGGGCCTCGAGAAGGCCGGTGACGGGACCGATACGAGGAGTGCCAAGGCCCACCTGCATCGGGACGCGTGGAGGGCCGCCGAGACCCACGGAGACCTCGTCAGCGCGCAGTTCCATCGGGCCCTCGCCGAGGGCTTCGACGATGGCGCGTTGGCTGGAGAGCTCGCGCGACGGGCCGCGTTGACCATTGAGACCTCCCCACCCGGGGCCGTGGTCGATCTGTCCACGGTCGACGACCGCGGCACCGTGTTCTCACTCGGCGCGCGACTGCAACTCGGCAAGACCCCGCTCGTGCGCCGGACGGTCAGCGCGACGCGGGCGTGGCTCCGATTAACCTCGGCCGACGGGCTCGCCGTCCACCTGCCGCTGAAGCTCTCGCCGGGTGAGTCGAGGATCCTGGAGTTGGTCCTTCCACGAAGCAGCCAAGTCCCGCCGGGGTTCGTCTTCATCGCCGGCGGCCGCTACGTCATGGGCACCGACGACCGCGCGCCCGGCGCCGGCACGCCACGAGAGGTCGAGGTCGCGTCCTTCTGCATGGCCAAGAGCCCGGTGACCTGCGAGGCCTACTTCGAGTTCCTCGAGGATCTGCTCGCCGCCGGCATAGACGCCGAACCCCACCTGCCGCGACGGGCCGGGGAGCCGCTCGTGACCATCTCCGACCGCCGCGTGGCCTGGCGACACGACATCTTCTCCGCGCCCGAGGCCCCCATGCGATTTGTCCATAAAGGGGACGCCTCTGCATACGCGGCGTGGCTCGGGGGACGTCACGGCGCGGCCCTCCGCCTGCCCACGGAGGAGGAGTGGGAGTACGCCGCCGGGGGGGCCGACGGCCGCGCTTATCCGTGGGGAGACCGCTTCGCGCCGGGCCTGGCCGACAATCGCTGGCGCCGTGCGAAGGGTCCCGCCCCGTTGACAGGCTTCCCCGAGGACACAAGCCCGCTGGGCATGAGGAACGTCGCCGGGGGCGTCAGTGAGTGGACGAGCACGGGCACAGACGAGGAGGGGCGCGTGATCGTCCGCGGCGGCTCCTGGCGCGCCCGCCCCGATCAGTGTCGCATCGCCGCGCGGGCCACCATGCCGCCCGGCGTCACACACGAGGCGATTGGCATTCGACTCGCGGCCGACGTGCCGATCTCCGAGCCGACGGGTGTAGATTCTGGGCGCGGAGATCAGGCGTGACCGAGTTCGTGCTGGACGCCGACGTGCCGATCTCCGAGCCGACGGGTGTAGATTCTGGGCGCGGAGATCAGGCGTGACCGAGTTCGTGCTGGACAAGGAGTTGGAGTGTCGCATCTTCAACGCGCTGGAGACGAAGGCGACCATCCCCCTCGGCCAGCTCGTCTCGCTCAGACGCCGGAGCCGGGCGCAGAAGGTCAACCTGCTTGACGTCGCGCTCCAGGCCGAGCGGCTCAGCCCGGAGCTCGCGGCTTCGATCTCCCGCGATCTCGGCCTCAGGCAATTACCAGAGCGCGCCGCCGATCCGTCGAACGAGACGGCCGAGCACGAGGCCCTCTCGGTAGACGAGGCTGAGCTGTCCGTGAGTGAGCTCGAGCTGATCGGCGACGACGCCCTCGAGAGCATCGAAGACGGCGACCGAAGCCACGATCACTTCGACTTCTCCGATCTCGAAGAGCAGGTCGCGGCCACCAGCCACCAGACGAACCCGACGGAGTACGAGGGCCCACCCCGGGACACGCCCTGGAAAGGTGCGACCGCTCGCCCCCAACTCGACGCTGACAGCGAGGTCCAACCTCAAGCCGCAGAGCTTGGGCTCGACGCCGCCCTGCCGGGTCTGGCCGTCGCGGGCAAGCGATATTCGCTCGGTCGTGAGCTCGGTCGAGGTGGCATGGGTCAGGTGCTCGAGGCCCGCGACCTCGTGCTCGATCGTCAAGTCGCGTTGAAGCTGCTCATCGACCAAGACGAGCCGGCGCTGCGGCTTCGGTTCATGGACGAGGCGCGCGTCACCGGGCAGCTCCAGCACCCGGGCATCCCGCCGGTCTACGAGCTCGGTCGACTCAGCGACGGTCGCCTGTTTTTCGCCATGCGCCGCATCGAAGGGCGGACGCTGCGAGACGTGATCGAGGATCTCCGCACGTTGGACCCGGAGGTCGAGCAGCTCTTCGGCCGAGTCCGCCTGCTCACCGTGTTCTCCCAGATCTGCCGCACGATCGCCTACGCCCACAGCCTCGGCGTGATGCACCGCGACTTGAAACCGGACAACATCATGTTGGGCGAGTTCGGCGAGGTCACGGTCATGGATTGGGGTCTCGCCAAGTCCGTCAACCAGAGCCCCGGGGACGGCCGTCACGCGGAGGGTCGTCGCGGCGAGACGAGCGGGCGTCTGACCGAGAGCGCGCGCTTCGAGACCCAGGCCGGAGAGGTCACAGGCACCCCCCACTATATGCCGCCGGAGCAAGCCGCCGGTCGGATTGAGCTGCTCGGCACCCACTCCGATGTCTACAGCTTGGGCGCGATCCTCTATGAGCTGCTCACGCTCGAGCCCCCCTTCGACGGACCCAACGTTCGCGCGATTCGGGACGCGGTGATGACCGCCCGCGTGCAGCCTCCGAGCGAGCGCGCCCCCGATCGCGGCGTCCCGCACCTCATCGACCAGCTCTGCCTGCACTGCCTGCACAAAGAGCCCGACAAGCGGCCCCGGTCCGCAGCCTATGTGGCCGACCAGATTGACCGATACCTGAACGGCGAGCAGGACCGGGCGAAGAAAGAGGCCGAGCGTCGACGCCTTCACGAGCTCGGGAGAGGGGCGGCGGAGCGGTGGTTCGAGGGGCATGGTCGGGTCGATCAGCTCCAGCGCAAGGCGGCCCAGATGCGGGCGAAGCTGGAGCCCTGGGCCGACGTGGTGGAACGCGAGCCCGTCTGGAAAGAGGAGGATGCCTTGCACGCGGCGCGACTCGAAGCGGCGCGGCACCTCTCCGAGGCCCTCTCGCACTATCACGGGGCACTGGCCGTCGCCGGAGATGCCGTCACGACGCGGGGTGCCCTCGCCGAGCTTTACTACAGCGCGTTCGAGTTCGCCGAGCGAGACCGCGAGCTCGTGCAGGCCGCCCACTACGAGAACCTCGTTCGCGCCTTTGACGACGAGGGCACCTTCCGCAGCCGCCTCAAGGGAGATGGCCGCCTGGAGCTCGAGACCCTGCCCAAGGGCATCAAAGCGACGCTCTTCCAGAATCGCGTGGTGGACCGCGTCTTCACGCCGTCGACCCCGAAGGACGTCGGACCGACGCCCATTCGCCTGGACCCCCTCCCGATGGGCAGCTACCTTTTGCGACTGCAAGCCCCCGGTTTGTCCGAGTCCGTCGTGCCGGTCTTCGTGACGCGGGGCGAGAGCGTGCGCCTACGATTCCGCGTCTTCCCCGACGCCGCCGTGGGCCCCGGCTTCGCGCACGTCGCCGGTGGCCCGACCCGCGTCGGCGGCGACCCCTTGGCCCAGCTCGCGACCCCCGCGAGGACCGTCGAGGTCGCCGATTACTTCGTGTCCCGTCGACCCGTGAGCTGCGGCGAATATCTCGAATTCCTGCGCCACGTCGCGCTCGAGGATGGCCTACGCGCCGCGGCGCACCGCCTGCCCCGAAGCGCACCGAACGTACCCCTCTGGATGATCGGCGACGACGGCGTGCCGGTCCTGCCGGACAGAGACTCGAGCGGGCAGACCTGGCGAGCCGACTGGCCCGTAGTCGCCATCAGCGGAGACGACGCCTCGGCGTTTTGTGACTGGCGCACAGACGACACGGGGCTCAGACACCGGCTGCCTACAGAGGTCGAGTGGGAGAAGGCCGCGCGTGGGGCTGACGGCCGCCTCTTTCCTTGGGGCGACGCCTTCGAGCCCACCTTCTGCCACATGGGGATCAGCCGAGCCGGAGCACCGGCCCGAGGCCCCGGAGGGACCTTCGCGACCGACCGCAGCCCGTATGGCGTCCTGGACCTCGCGGGTGGGGTCTCGGAGTGGACGAGCACCAGCCTCGACGAAGACGGACAGCAGCGGATCGTCAAAGGCGGCAACTGGTGCAGCGGTCCAACCGAGTGCCGCGCCGCGAGCCGCTTCACGCAGGGGGTCTTTGCCGTCGCCTTGACCCTCGGCTTCCGGGTCGTGCGAGACGCCCCGGCCTGAGGGTGGGGCAGGGACTCGGCTCAGGGGTTGACTCCGACTCCACAGGCCGCCGCCTCCTCCGGACACGCTGCGATGCACTCGTCTCGGCCGCCGCAACCCACGCGCTGCGAGCACGCCTGAAGATCGAGGAACAGTCCCTGCGACCGTCGCGGGGCGGCGTCGAAGCAGGCCTCAAGGCAGGTCACATCCCCGCCGCAGGTCATGCTGCACGACAGGATCCGCGCGCAGTCCGTCTCCTCGACGGGCGCCGCGGTGGGGGGCTGAGTCGGTGGCTGAGTCGGTGGCTGAGTCGGTGGCTGAGTCGGTGGCTGAGTCGGCGGCTGAGTCGGCGGCTGCAAAGCCCCGTCCGCCAGTGGCTCCGCCTGGGGAAAGTCGCCCCCATCCCACTCCGTGATCAGCACACAGAAGCCACCCGCAGGCACCGGCACAAGCTGGCAGGGCAGGGGCGCGTCGCACGTGACGGGGCCACCGCAACCGCCCCAGCACGCCCCCCCGACGCAGTTCAATCCACCCGCACAGTCGTCGGACGAGGCGCAGGACTGCCCGCGCACCGCGCCTCCCCCTTCGCCGGCCGAGGGCGAGGCGGGCTCATCGCACGACAAGGCCACCGTGACCGCCAAGAGGGACCACATCTGCAGGGCGAATCGACGTCGGGGCATGGCAAACACGTTCAAGCCGTGTACGCCGATCGAGCTCGAGATGCCATCCGATGGCGACCTCCGCGACGGCTCAATTCAGAGTCCTCCGGCTGTTCCGGGCGAGGTTACGGCGCTCGCGAGCAGGCACACGGCCAAGCTCAGCCCGCCGCGAGGCCTGACCCGGCGGAAACATCGCGGTTGGTCCCCGCGTGTGCGGGGAACGGGGGTCAGACGGGTTGGGAATGTTTGCCA
The DNA here is from genome assembly GCA_009692505.1 of Myxococcales bacterium. Classification (GTDB taxonomy): domain Bacteria; phylum Myxococcota_A; class Bradymonadia; order UBA7976; family UBA1532; genus SHZC01. Next base: position 8,712 of record SHZC01000073.1, on the reverse strand, counting down.
GTTGCTGTGTTGTCTCGGTACACCTCAAGGAGGATCGCCATGCCCACCCGGAACATCAATCTGACCGTTGCGCAGGACAGATTTGTCGAGCAGGTGGTCAAGGCAGGCGAATACCAGAGCGCCAGCGAAGCCATCCGAGACGCACTGCGCGTGCTGCAACAACACCGCCACGAAGGTGCACTGAAGTTGGAAGCGCTGCGGATACAGATCAGGGCCGGTGTCGACGCACTCGAACGCGGCGAGTTCATCGAAGTCGAGGACGCCGATCTCGGTGGTTATCTCGAAGAAGTGGCGGCAGCGGCGGGCAACGGCCCGCGTTGATCCCGATGGCGCGACTTCGCCTCTCCCTCCCAGCGCAGTCGGACCTCGCACACATCCTTGCCACGAGCTCCGAACGCTGGGGCACGGCCGGCCGAGAGCGCTATGCCACGGTCCTCGCGGCAGCCCTGCGGCAGGTGGCGGCGGAGCCGGAGGGATCGCCAACACGAAGCCGCGACGACATCCTGCTCGGCATCCGAAGCTTCCATCTCTGCCATGTTCGCGGCGGCGATCCGAAGCTGAAGGTCCGGCAGCCGGCGCACATTCTCCACTACCGAGCGGTCGCGCCCGACCTGATCGAGATCGTCCGGGTGCGGCACGAGCGCATGGAACCGAGCCAGCGTGTCAGCGGAGAGTCGGAGCACGGCACATGAAGGAAGCCACGATCAAGTCAACCGACCGGGATGCGCTGGGCGAAGGCGGACAGCACCGGATCGTCAAGGGCGGCAGCGGTCGAACGTGGGCGGCTTCGACGCCGACGTTGGCGTTCCCGAGCCGCGCACCAAAGCCACACATGGCGCACTGGCCTTCGTAGATCCGCATGATCGTCGCGCGGAACGCCGCGGTCCGCGGACGCACCTTCGTGTCCTTGAGGACCTCATACTCGGAGCCGACCGCGTCGAGGATGTCGTCGTGCATCGACTCGGGGAAGTTGCGCACGAGCAGCGGCTTGTGAGGGGCCCGCATGTCGCCCTTGGTCCACGAGCGGATGGTCCCGAACCTCTCGAGGATTTCTTCGTCCGTCACGTTGTGGGCGCGTCCCCATAGCCCGTGTCAGTGGCCACGGTAGGCGACCTCGAGCCCCTGCGAAAATCGGCCGAAGTGCGGTACGTCCAGAAGCCGAGCCGGGAGGTGAAGTCGAGCACGCGCGGATACTCTGGCGATAAGCAGAGGCAGACGCCTTGGCCCTCCTCGGCGGCGCGCTCCATGAGGGTGCAGAGGAGCTGGCGGCCGATGCCCAGGCCGCGGGCATCCGACGAGATCGCGAGGCTGTCGATGCTCCACCCCTCGCGATCCCGCCGCGCGACCGAGACGCCGACGGGTCTACCCCCTCGCGAGGCAATCAAGACCCAGGCCGGCGCCATGACGCTGCCTCGGCGCATGGCGAGAGGTCCCGCCTCAAGGGCCGCCGTCAACAGCAGCTCGCGGGCAGACGAGAAGTCGGCGTCGGTCTTGGCCTCGACGATCAGACCGCTCGCGAAGCGCCGCGGCACGTCTTCAGGCCCGCCATCCCACCGCTGATGCATGACGAGGCCGACGAGCTCGAAGGCCCGGTGGGTCAAGAATCGCCGCGCGCGAGTGTGGGCGACGTCGCAGCGCGCCACGAATGGCCCCGGAACGTTGGTGATGTGCGCGAGCAGCGACTGCCCCACCCCCTGACGCCGAGCGCGCGGAACCACCTGGAGCCCAAGCCGCCAGGGGCCTGTGTCGCCAGGCCGCCATGCGCCTGCGTCGGCGAAACGCCAGGCGACCCCCAAGACCTCGCCTGCCTCATCCCGCGAGACGAAGCAGGCCTCGGCGGCGGCGACCTCGGCGGCTTCCACGGCAAAGGCGACGGGGTCGTTTGCAGACACCTCGTCGAGGCAGCGCTTCACAGACAGCAGCTCGGCTTCGAGGAGTACCGACGGTCGCAAGGCGGCGATAGTCAAGGGCATAGACTAAACATGACACGTCCCCAGTGAGTCAAGGCGTGCAATCCATTGCCCAGGTCACTCAGACTCGCGCCCATGCACGAACTTCCCTTGGCCCCTCCCCCTCTCCTCTCTTGAGTCCGCGAAGCACCTTGCGGTGTGGGCCATTCTCCTGTTTCTCCCAGTCGCCGCGCACGCACGCGAGGTCTCGGTCGGCGACTCGGCCGAGCTCACCGCCGCAATCGCCGACGCCGTAGCAGGCGACGTGATCACCCTCGCCGATGGTCACTACGCGCTGCCGGGCGCGCGCTGCCGGGCGCGCGCTGCGAGGCACACGGCACCGAGGCCGCGCCGGTCATCGTGCGCGGCGCCCACTGGCACTTCGAGGGACTCGACGTGCGCGGCGTCTGCGCCGACGACTCGGCCTGCGAGCACGCCTTCCATGTGGTCGGTGGTGCCGTCGGGTTCGTGCTGCGCCTCTCTCGCGTGCTCGACTTCAACGCGCAGCTGAAGGTGAACGGCGCTCTCGTCGACGGCGTGATGACCCTGCCCCACGGCGGCCTCGTCGAGGGGAACGACGTAAGCGATACGCGGCCCCGGAGCACCGAGAACCCGGTCACCAAGCTCAACATCGACAGCGTCGACCGCTCGGTGGTGCGCGCCAACGTGCTCCGCGACTTTCATAAGGACGGCGGCAACGGCACAAGCTATGGCGCGTTCATGAAGCGCGGCGGGAGCGGTGGCCGGTTCGAGCGCAACCTCGTCCTCTGCACCCGCGACGTGACGACCGGCGGCACCCGGATCGGGCTCTCCTTCGGGGGCGGAGGCACGGGGCCCCAGTTCTGCGCGCCGGCCTTCGACGCTGCGGTCCCGTGCGACGTCGAACACACCGGCGGCGTGCTCCAGAACAACATCGTCGTGGCGTGTTCGGATGTGGCGGTCTACCTCAATCGCAGCGCGGCGACGAAGGTGCTCTTTAATACGTTCATCGCCATCAGCGGCCTCGACTTCCGCTTCGATAACACGAGCGGCGAGGCCGTCGCCAACGTGCTCAGCGGGGCGATCAGAGACCGCGACGGCGCGACCTCCGCGTGACGGGCGATATCTCGGACCTGGTCGGCGAGGCGACGGCGCGTCTCGATGTAGTGGACGACTACTGCGGCAGACCGCGAGCGCCGCTCCGCACCACGCTCAGCGCGCTCGAACACGGACTCGGCGACTGTGATACGACGAAGCCGCCGCTCGGCCGGGGGCACGCTGGAGGATGCAGGCGTGGCGGGGCCGGAGTCCGGCGTGTCGGTCGACGCGGGCTCCCTCCTGGCGTTCCTCGTCGTCGGCCGGCTCCTCGCGAGGCGACCGCGCCCCCAAGACAAGGCGTGCAATCCACTGCCCAGATGACTATCACTCCGGCCCATGCGCGAACTTCCCCTGCCCTGTCCTCCGCTCTCTTTTGATGAACCCGCGACCCGGACCGAACGTCGCCGACCGCTGGGCGTCGCACCGCTGAGCGTGAGGCTGGAGGTGCGGATTGACCCCCGCCCGACGGCCCCCCCCGTGGTGCAGGGCGTGGTGCAGCACCGATTTCGGGCACTCTCAACGAAGGTGACGACCGTGGACCTCGACGCGGCGGATCTCACGGTCAAGAGCGCCACACAGGACGGTGAGGTCTGCGACTTCCGCAGACACACGCTGGGGCTGACGGTCACGCTGAACCGGCCCCTCGACCCGGACTCCGAGACCAGCCTCGAGCTCACGTTCGAGGCGCGCCCGACCAAGGGCCTCTTCTTCATCCGTCCGACGCCCGAGCGCCCGAATCGCCGCACGCAGGTCTGGACGCAGGGGGCCATGGAGGATCACCACCACTGGTTCCCGTGCTTCGACGCCCCGCAGCACATGGTCACCACCGAGGTCATCGCCCATGTTCCGCCGCCGTTTCGCGCGGTGTCGAACGGCGTGCCGATCGAGGAGGGCACCCTGGGCGCGGACGGCTTCCTCCGGTTCCACTACCGCCTCGACAGACCCCACGCCCTGTATCTCCTCAACCTCTTCATCGACGACGTGGCCGAGGTCGTCGACAGCTGCCGGGACGCAACGCTCCACCACTTTGTGCCGGTCCAGCGCGTCGAGGATGCGCGACACCTCTTCGCCCGGATGCCACGCATGATGGACTTCTTCCGGGAGGTCACCGGGCGGGCCTACCCCTTCAAGCGATATGGGCACGTCTTCCTCGAGGACTTCATGTGGGGCGGCATGGAGAACACCACGCTGACGAGCCTCACCGACCAGGTCCTCATCGAAGCGCGGCACCGGGACGAGGAGGACGTCGAGCGCCTCTTCGCCCATGAGCTCGCCCACCAGTGGTTTGGCGACCTCATCGCCCCCCGTGGCTGGACGGAGATCTGGCTCAATGAGTCCTTCGCGACTTACTTCGAGTGCCTGGCCATGGGCGACCTCTGGGGCGAAGACGACTTCCTCCGCCGGATGCTCGTCGAGCGTGACAGCTACCTGAGCGAGGCCAACACCCGCTACGCCCGCGCCGTCGTCACCCGCCGCTTCGCCGATCCCTATGTGCTCTTCGACAAACACGCCTACGAGAAAGGCTGCCTCGTCCTGCACACGCTGCGTGATCAGCTCGGCGATGCAGTCTTCTTTCGGGCGGTCGCGACCTACGTCCGACGCTGCGAGGGCAAGGCGGCGGAGACGGCTGAGCTCCGGCGGGCCTTCGAGGACGAGAGCGGCGAGGACCTCACCGACTTCTTCGAGCACATGGTCTATGGCGCGGCCCACCCCAAGGTCGCGGTCACTTGGACGTTCAATCACGGTCACGGCCTGGAGGTGAACCTCAAGCGACAGGATGAGACGCCGCAGGTCGTTACGCTGCTCGTGCACATCGCCACGCAAGACGACGTCGTCTCACGCCGAGTTCGGGTCGCGCCCGGGGAGCGCGTGCTCATCGTCGATCTCCAGGTCGCGCCGAGCTGGGTCGCCCTCGATCCACACGCCGCTTGCCTCATCGAGGTGGACGAGCGTCACGAGGACGATGCCGCGTTGGTCAACCGTCTTGACGACCCTCGCGCCCCCGTCCTGTTGCGCGCCCGGACCTGTCGGGTCTTGTCGCAGCGCGCGTCGGCAGGCGTCAGTGGCGCGCTCGTCTCCCGACTCCGAGACGACCCCTCGGAGACCGTGAGGATCGAGGCCGCCCGCGCCTTGGGGGCCCACCGCACGCCCGTCTCTCGTGCCGCGCTCCTGGCCGCCCTGGACAGCGACGCGGCGTTCCGGGTTCGAGTCGCCGCCGGTCGGGGCCTCGGCGTGGGGGGGAGCGCCGACGTTGTCACCGAGGTCGAGGCGCGGCTGGGCACAGACGAGAGCCACCGCGTCCGCTGCGCCCTGCTCGGCGCGTTGGGGGAGGTCCGCACGGAGGCCGCACGCACGATCCTCGTCAACCACCTTGACCAAATCTCCCCCCGAGACTGCATCGCTGCGGCGGCCGTCAGCGCGCTCGGCGAACAGGAGGACCCGGTCAACGTGGACCTCTTCGTCTCGAGGACCGCCGTCGATCGAAGCCGCGGGGTCCGCACCGCATCGCTCACCTCGCTCGCGCGCCTCGGAGCAGCCCCCACTGCCGACGCCGCGTTGAAGAGACGCCTGCGGGAGACGCTGGAGGCCCACCTCTCCGACGAGACCCACGCGGTGCGTGGCGCGGCCATCGACGGCTTGGCGACCCTGGGAGACAAAGCCGCGAGACCCGCGCTCGAGCGCGCCCACGGCGCCGAGGCTTATGGCTACCTTCGCCGCTCGATTCGTGAGGCCATCGGCCGCCTCGAGAAGCCCACCCCATGAGCCTGATCCTGATAGTCGGGTGCATGCTCATCGCCCTCGCCTTGGGGTACCGCTTTTACGGGCGTTTCATCGCGGCCCAATACGACCTCGACGACACGAAGGTGACCCCGGCCCATCGGCACGAGGACGGCGTGGACTTCGTGCCGACCCGCCCGTTCTACCTCTTCGGGCAGCACTTCTCGGCCATCGCCGCCGCCGGGCCCATCGCCGGACCCATCCTCGCAGCCCAGCAGTTCGGCTGGGGGCCCTGTCTCTTGTGGATTGGCCTGGGCGTGATCTTCATCGGCGCGGTTCACGACTTCTCGACCCTCGTCGCGTCCGTCCGCCACGACGCCCGCTCCATCGCCGAGGTCGTCCGGATTCACTTGGGCCAACGCGCCTGGCTCTCGCTCATGGTCTTCATCTGGGTGGCCCTCATCTACGTGATCATGGCCTTCACCGATCTGACGGCGCAGACCTTCGTGACCGGCGACGCCGAGCTCGCCGGGCTGACCTTCACCTTCAACCCCGGCGGGGCCATCGCCGCGGCCTCAGTGTCTTATCTCGCGCTCGCCCTGCTCATGGGCCTCGTCGTGCGCGTGTTCAAGCCGGCGCTCTGGTTGACCACCCTGATCTTCGTCCCCGCGACGTTTGCCGCGGTCTACGGCGGCACGCTCATCTCCACCGCGCTCGTCTTCGAGCATCAGACGTGGGTCCTCCTCATCCTGGGCTACTGCTTCATCGCCTCGCTCACGCCCGTCTGGGCCCTCTTGCAGCCACGGGGGTACCTCGGCGGCTTCGTGCTCTACTCCACGCTCGCGGTCGGGGTTCTGGGCCTGGTCTTCGGGGGCTTCACGACCGAGCAGCCGGCCTTCGTCGCCTTCCAGGGCACCGGGACGACGGGGCCCTTGGGCTTCCTCTTCCCCTTCCTCTTCGTGACCATCGCTTGCGGAGCCTGCAGCGGGTTCCACGGCCTCGTCTGCTCGGGCACGACCTCCAAACAGATCGCCCGAGAGACGGACTGCCACCCCATCGGCTACGGGGCCATGTTGCTCGAGGGCTTCGTCGCCGTGCTCGCGCTCGCCACGCTGCTCGTCACCGACCCGTCGGAGCTCGCAGGTAAAGCCCCCGGCGCGATCTTCGGCGCGGGCCTGGGCCGCTTCCTCACGGTGCTCATCGGCGACGAGGCCCGGCTCTTCGCCATCACGTTCGGGGCGATGGCGTTCTCCACCTTCGTCTTCGACACCATCGACGTCTGCACGCGCCTCGGGCGGTATGCATTGCAGGAGCTGACGGGCACGAGCGGCCGCACCTCCGGGCTCGTGTCAGCGGCCGTGACGGTCGGAGTTCCGCTGTTTTTCCTCTCGTTCGCCGCCCCCGGCAGCTATCGCCTCTTCTGGTCAATCTTCGGGACGAGCAACCAGCTCCTCGCTGGCCTCTCGCTCCTGGGCATCACGGTCTGGCTGAAGCGGACCGGGCGGCGTCACGCCTATACGCTCGTGCCCATGATCTTCGTGATGGCGGTCACCCTGAGCGCGCTCGTCCTGCAGATCCATCAGGCCTTCTTCGGCGTCGCGTCCGGACCCGTCGTGGTCATCAACGGGCTCGTCGCCGTGCTGCTCCTGGCGTTGGCGGTCAACCTCCTGCGCGAGGGGTTCCGGGCCTATCGGACGCCGCTGTCCATCGACTGACTTGCCCTGCGGAGGGCAAACAGCTCCGAGACGAGTCGAGTCTTCGGTCCGGGCGCGGCATAGACGAGATCGTCAATCTGCTTGACGGGTAACAGCCCGCGGACCGTGCCGGTGATGAAGGCCTCCGAGGCTCGCCGGAGATCCCCCATGAACAAAGCTTGCTCGGCGACGGGCAGGTGCTCGCTGCGGCAGAGCTCGAGGACAGCGGCCCGCGTGATGCCCGCGAGGATGCCGACGCCAAGGGGCGGCGTGATGATGCGGCCGTCGAGCACGCAGAAGAACGTGCTGCTCGCGCCCTCGAGGACCTGCCCCGAGGCGTCCACGCGCAGCGCCTCATACGCCCCGGAGGCGCGGGCATGACTCTCGGCGAGCACGGCGAGGCGGCGGTCTCCACTCTTGGCGCGGGGGTCCTGCCCGGTGAGGTCCGGATGGCCGACGCGGTAAGTCGACAGCACACAGCCCTGCTCTAGCAGCTCACGCGGCAGCTCAGGCAGCGCCCGGACGATGACGATGCGCGTCGGCGGCGTCTCCATCGTCGGCGTGAGCGTGAGGTCGCCTTTGCCCCGCGTGACGATGAGGCGGATGTAACGTTCCTTGGCGGTCGACGGCGGCATCGCGTCCAGGGTGTCCTGCACTTGCGCCCGGAGCGCCGCGTCCGTCGTCTGGAGATCGAAAGCGAGGTGCTCGGCTGAGGCGCGGAGGCGCGAGAGGTGCTGCGCCCAGAATGAAGGGTGGCCGTCGACGGTTCGGAGAACCTCGTAGACCGAGTCGCCGAAGAGGAAGCCGCGGTCAAAGACCGAGACGCGGGCTTGATCAGCGGGCACGATCAGCCCGTCGATGTTGACCAGCGTGAACGGGGTCTCCGGGATCATGGGAAGAGATGTCAAATTCACCAAGCCGCCCCCCTGTCAGCGCCCGGTGTCGGACGCCCGGAGCGAGGGTAAAACGAGTCGGCCCCCCGCTGGCAATCCCGCGCGCGAGCCGCCCAGAAGCCGTAACGAGGTCGCCCGGGGCTTGACTGGTCCTTCGACGGGGGTAAGGCTGAGGCCGTGCAGGTGAAGCCTCAAGACAGTCACGACGTTGGAGACGCTCGGGCCAGTGCCCGCTCCTCGACCGAACGCGCCCTCGCCGTAGCCCTGCTGCTCAACTTCGTCTACCTGCTCGTGGAGGTCTCGGCCGGCTTGCTGAGCGGCTCGCTCGCGCTGCTCTCGGACGCGGCGCACATGGTCAGCGACGTCGCCGCCCTCGCGTTG
>SHZC01000072.1 GCA_009692505.1 Myxococcales bacterium | reverse complement strand
GTGGTCGCCCCAGGTGAGGTCGCGGGGATCGATCTGGTGGTCTCGGTGTTCACTGCGACGGGGACTTCACCCGTCTTCTGGGGGCAGACGGTTGATGTGAACCTCGTCCTGACGAACCGGGGCCAGACGGCCGTGGAGCGTCCCTTCGTCTTGCGGATCGTCGCCGAGCCGAGCGATGGCCGCGCCGGGGATCCCCTCACATCGATCAACCTCGACGGGCTCGCGGCCGGGGCCAGCTCTGAGTTGAACGCGCCGGTCACGATCACCCGACGCATCCAGCCCGGTGAGTACTGCCTCGTCGCGCACGCAGACCCGACGGGCAGCGTCGACGACGCGAACCCGGCGAACAATCGGAGAAGGTCAAGCTGCTTTACCTTAGGCGGCATGCCCGATCTGGATCCGGCCGTCAGCGGTGTCACGTTTCGCCCGCTTGAAATCGACGCGGGTCAAGTGGTCACGGTGGACGCCACGGTCTCGAACATCGGGGTCGACGCGACAGGCGGCCTCGAGGTCGCCGTCGTCTTCAGCAGCGACGCTGAGCTCGGCGGGGCCGGGAGGGAGGTCGTCGTCTTGACGCAGATGATCGATCCCATCGCCGCTGGAGCCGACGTGCCCCTCTCGATGGAGGTCACGGTGCCCGACGACCTCGATCGAAACGTCGGTGCTTGGTTCGTGGCCGTCGTGGTGGATCCGGGCCAGCGCGTGACGACTGAGCGCAGCGAGGACAATAACGTCGCCTTCGCCGAGGGCACGTTGAGGGTGAACGGCGCGCAGGGCGGCTGCCCCGAGGACAACGAGAACGAGGAGAACGACGCGCCGGCGCAGGCGCAGGCCATCGGGGTCGGCCTCTCGCCAATGCTGGCGTTGTGTGACGCTGCGGACTGGTTTGAGGTTGAGGTTCCGGCCGGGCAGATCCTGCGCGTGACCCTGGTTGCACCCGGCGAGGTGCCGACGCTCGAGGCGCGGTCGGTCGATGACCAGGTCCTCGCCCTCGGCAACGGCGCGCTCGACACCCGCGTGGCGCTGGTCCCGCCTTCAGTCGAGGCCCGCAGCGTACGCCTCGGCATCACCTCCGCCATCGAGGCGCCCTACACCTTGTCCGTCGAGGTGTACGCGGCGTCCATCGGCCCCGACCTCGCGGTCTCTGAAGTCGACGTCTCCCCGGCGCGCGGCGGCCCGGGCCAGCCCATCGCGGTGGACGCGACCGTGTTCAACCTCGGCACTGCACAGGCGCCCCCCACCACGATGGGCATCTACATCGTCGCCCCCGGGGCCGTGCCCGACGCCGCGAGCCGCAGCGGTGAGGTGCAGGTCCCGGCGATGGGCGTCGGCGAGCGACTCGTCGTCGGCGGTGAGGCCCTCGTCGCCAACGACAGCGCGAACGGCGCCGTGCAGGTCGTGGTCATTGCCGACGACCTCCTGGAGCTCGCCGAGGACAACGAAGGGGACAACGAGGCGCGAGCGGACTTCCTGATCACGGACGAGGACCTCTGCCTGCCCGACGCCCTCGAACCCAACGGCAGCCCCCATGAGGCCGAGCTCGCCGGTCGGGCAGCGGCGGTCGCAGCCGGGGTGTACCCAGACCTCGCCGTCTGCGTGGGCGACGACGACTGGTACGCGATCGCGCTGATGCCGGGCCAAGGTGCGCGGGTCTCGATCGCCTTCACCCACGACGCCGGTGACGTCGACATGCGGCTCTATGGAGCCGACGGTCTCACCTCGGTTGATCAGTCCACCGGCGTCGTGGACTCCGAGGAGATCGTCCTCGACCGAAGCGTCGCCGGCGGGATCTATTACCTGCGCGTCTACCTCTTGTCGTTCGGCGAAGGCCCGACGTCGAACCTCTACGCCCTGACCGTCGAGATCATTGACGGGGGCCTCTGCGAGGACGACGCCTTCGAGCCCAACGCTAGCCTCGAGGCGGCCCAGGCCATCTCCGATGGGGTCTACGTCCTCAACTTCTGTTCCGCCGATGAGGACTGGTACCGCTTCAGCATCGTCGCTGGAAACGACGTCTCATTTCGGCTTCAAAGTGATCTCGCGATGCACCTCTACCTCTACGATGCCAACGAGAACCTGCTGGACGATGATGACCGCATCGTCGCCTGGGAGGCCGTCGAGACTGGGGCTTATGCCTTGAGGGTCACCGGTCCCGTCGACGAGGCCGGCGTCTATTCGCTCACCGTGCGCGGGGCGAGTGGCGTTGACCTCGAGGTCACGAGCCTCATGGTGACGCCGGTCATCGTCACGGAGCTGCAGGACGTGCGTGCCCGCGCCGAGGTCCGCAACGCCTTGGGTGATCGCGTGGAGAACGTTGACGTGCGGTTCGTGCTGTCCCGCGACGAGGTGCCTTCGGCCGATGACGTCGTGCTCTCGACCCAGGTCCTCCCGATCGTCGACGGCGTCGAGGTCGTCGCCGTGACCGCCCGTCTCCGGATCCCCCCAGGCGCGGGTCAGCGTTTCGTGATCGCCGAGATTGATCCCTTCCGCCGCGCCCCCGACGCCCGCCGCGCCAATAACAATCGCGCGAACGCCATCGTCGTGCGCGCCGCCTGCCTCGACGACGATCCCCGCAGCAACGAGGGCCCCGCGACGGCCACCGAGTTGCAAAGCGACGTCGACGGCGTCATCTGCGCTCATACCGAGGACTGGTACCGCGTCGAGGCGACCGTCGGACGACAGCAGTTCGGACTCGAGTTCGACGCCGCCCTCGGGGATCTGGACCTCACTGTCCTCGACGCCGAGCTCCAGGTTCTCGCCGAGAGCGCCACCGACGGCGCGCCCGAGTCCGTCGATTTCCAGCTCGACGCCGATGGCCCGATCTTCATCCGGGTGGACGGCTTCCTGGACGCCGAGGCGGCCTACTCGCTGTCGATTCTCCAGCCATGATCCGCATCGCCCACTTCTCGGACATTCACGTCCTGTCCCTCGAGGGCGTCACGCCGAGGGACTTCCTCAACAAGCGCGCGACCGGGGCCGTGAACCTGGCGTTCAATCGCGCCCGCCAATATCGGGTCGAGATCTTCGAGCGGCTGCTCGAGACCGTGACCGCGCTCGCGGTCGACCACACGGTCTGCACGGGTGATCTCGTCAACCTCGCGCTGCCCGCGGAGTTCACGCGGGTCCAAGCCTTGCTCGATGCCACCTTCGACGAGGGCTCGTTGACCCTCGTGCCCGGCAACCACGACTACTACGTCGAGGCCGTGCGGGGGGCCGACGACCGGACCTTGTTCGAGCGGACCTTCTCAAAGTACCTGCCTCACGATCTGCAGGTCTCCGACGACATCTACCCGATCACCCGAGTCCTCCCGGGCATCGCGATCGTGGGCCTGAGCAGCGCGGTCTCGACGCCGGCGTTCTTCGCGACAGGCAACGTCGGCTTGGCGCAGCTTGAGGCGGCGAGGCGGGCGCTTGGCTCCGAAGAGGCGACGTCACGGTTTCGGCTTCTGCTGATTCATCACCCCCTGCTCTCGGCTCCGGGGCGGCCCTTGAACCTCATGCGCCGCCTCGTCGACGCCGATGAGGTCAAAGATCGACTCACCGCGGACCCGCGCGTTCGCCCGCACCTCGTTGTGCACGGACACAACCACGTCTTCCTGCGAGAGTCGCTGCCCGGAACCGACACCCCGATTATCCAAGTCGCGGCAGGCAGTCGCCATCGGGTCGGGCACTTCGCCGAGTTCAACGTCTACTGCGTCGAGGGCGACGTCCTGGTCGGCGTTGAGCGGCATATTTATGACCCCCGCGACGACCGCTTTGTCGCGCACGACGAGGCCGGGCGCGCGTGCGCCTGAGCCTGACCGCCAGCAGCCGCTCGCTGCTTCGACGCCTCACCCGCTACGGGGTCGTGGTCTTGGCCGTGCTCGCGTTGGTGTCGGCCCTCAACGCCTTCGGCCCAAGTCAGGCTCCCTCCGTCGTGCTGCGGTATCAGGCGCCGAGCGGGGTCCTGCGCGTGACCCTGAAAGACGCCGACCAACGACTGCTCCACCGCACCGACTTCGCGCCCGAGGCCGACCGCGTGCAGGAGGTCACGCTGGCACCCGGTGAATACAGCGTGACGCTCCAGACTGAGACGGCGCACGATGAGCGGCGGCTGCTCGTCGCGGCGACGACTCAGGACGGGCAGGTCTTCGAAATTGGAGCGCCCGGAGTCAAGGAGCCCTGAAGGGTCAGCGGAAGGCGCGTCGCCGCATCTCGTCGCCCTCATCCTCCGCGAGCTCGTCGAGGAGCGCTTGGACGTCCACCCCGGTCTCCGACGGACGATGGTGGCCGGTCAAGACGGTGTCCGGGCGAAGCTCGCCGCGGGAATACAGATCCCACATCTCGGCGGCGTGTCGCAGCGGAGGCGGCGTGCCCCCGTAGCCGAGCAGGAACCGATTGAGGTTGCCCACGTCGCGGAGAAGGATCGTCCGCGCGTTCTGGCTGTGGGCCGCGTCGATGGACTGGGGGAAATCGATGACGACGGGCCCGTCGGTGCTGAGGAGGACGTTGAAGTCGGACAGATCGCCGTGCACGACCCCGGCGCACAGCATCTTCACGACCTCACGGATGAGTTGGTGGAAGATGACCTTCGCCGTCTGGGGCGTCAGGTCGACCTCGCCCAGGCGCGGGGCCGGCTGACCGGCGGAGCCCTTGACGAGCTCCATCACCAGCACGCTGTCCTGGAAGTAGTAGGGCTTCGGCACCCGAACGCCCGCGGCCTGCAGCTTATAGATCGTGTCGACCTCGGCTGACCGCCAGGCCTCTTCCTCACGGGCCTTACCGTGTTTGCTGCCCTTGGCGACGGCGCGCTGGTCGCGGGTGCTCTTGGAACGCCGGCCCTCGGTGTAGCCCGCACGGTTCTTGAACGACCGCTGCTGCGCGTCCTTGTAAACCTTGGCCACGCGCTCCTCGCCGTCCGACATGACGAGGTAGACTTGGGCCTCCTTGCCGCTCAGGAGGGGTCGCAGGACCTCTTGGATGATGCCCTGATCGATCAGCGACTCGAGTCCGGCGGGGGTACGCATGAAGAGCGGAGATCCTTAATGTTTTGCGGGCGAGCAATGGGCTCACGCGGGGGCAACGAGTCTACACGCCGACACCCGTGACGGACAAGCGTCAGGGCCTGGGGCTCTGGAAGGCGCCGGGTAGCACCTGCTCAGGCCGGGGGCGCCGTGGGGAACGCCGGCACATCGGGCATTGAGCCCGGCACGCCAGCTTCCATAGGGAACACCCCAACTTCCGGCAGGCCCAGCACGGGTGGTGCGTCCGTCCCGACGCAGGGGTTGTCGGGCAGGGGAGGCTGATAGAGTTCACCCCCGGCCGCCGGATACAAGGCGGGCTCGCGGCGCGTCATGCCCCCCGCGATGAGCACGGTGCCGTCCAGCGTGGTGATCTGCGCGTGGCCCAGTCGCCCGATCGACGAAATAAACGGCGCGAGGCTCACGACCGGTGGACCCAGCGCCGGAAAGTCGAGGAAGACGAAGTCGTTCGCGCCGCTGACCCCGATGATCGTTTCGTTCAGGCGCACCCAACCGCCGCCCACGATGACCCGGCTTCCGACCAAGGTGGCCGCATGCAGAGCCCGCTTCAGCCGAGGCGCGACCTCGGGCGACACGCTCACGGGGTCGATTCGGATCATGTCGTTGGTCATGGGCAAAGACACGATGATGACGTTCGGAGCGGCCAAGGGCCCGCCGATGTCCGGTGACTGACCGATGGCACTGTCCCGAAGCTCGAGGCCGCCGGTGATGAGCACCCGTGCTGTGCCATCGAGCCCGACGCCCAGGGAGGTGGCGGCATGAAAAGCGGTGGGCCACCAGGTCCGATTGGCCGCGGGCGCGGCGCAGACCGGCGGCGGCTCGACCGCCTGATAGGGCAAGGTTCGGAGAGGCGTCAGGCCGAAAGGCTCGATGATGACCGCGGGTGAGGCCCCACAGTCATCGAGGTCACCCCCCCAGAGGAGGAATCGATCGGCCCCGAGGGGCGTCAGCGTGGCACCCACCCGCGGCCGGTCGAGGATGAGCACCTTGAGCACCCCGGCGTTGATGACCTCAACGAGCGGGCTCGGCGTCGGCACGCCTCCGGGATACTCCAGGCCCCCGGCGATGACGATGGTGCCCGTGCTCGCGTCCTGCGCGGTCGCAAACGCGAAGCGCGTCGTTAGCGCCAGCCCGAGGGCGAGCGGATCAACCTCGACGGGCGTGCTGCTCTCGCTCCTGAACTCGAGGAACTCGGCATAGACCGCCGGCAGCCCGCCCCCCGTCGGGACCAGGGGCCCCATCGTCGTGGGCAAGAAGGCGACGCTCTTGGCACCGCCGAATACGAACAGCCCCGTTCGACCGTCAGAGGCCTGGTAGGCGAACGACGAGCCGCCGATGCGACCCTCCTTGAGCCGCCCGCCGACCTCTGGCGCCGAGCGGTCGATGCTCGGCTGAAAGAGCGTGTCGATCGGGTTGTACACGTCGTAGTCGTGGGCGAGCGCGCCGACGGTCATCAAGACGCCCTGATCACCCTGCTCGAGGTTGTCCGCGCCCCCCGAGATGAAGACTGTGCCGTCTGGCAGGCCCGTGACCGTGGGAAAGACCCGCGCGCGCTCCATCGCCGAGTATGGCGTATTTTCGACCGACGACGGGTTGCCCGTGCACGAGAGCTTGTCGACCGGGCGAAGGCGGATGGACACGGGGGTCTTGCGGTCCTCGCTGATGTCGACCGGGGCGCTGCGGCCATACAAATTGACCTCCCCACCCACGCAAACATAGAGGCTAAGCCGCAAGTCCGTGCCGACGGGGATCTGCTCGAGCAGGACGTGCCGGTTCTCGAAGCTCGTCTCCGCCGGAAGCAGGCGCTGCTCGGCCACACGCCGATTCATACTGTCTTGCACGCGGAACACCAAGGCATCGAGCCGCTCGGGCAGCGTCGCCGAAGGTATATCCGCGCTGCAGCCGTCGTTGGCGATCGGCGCCACGGTCACCTCGAGGGCGGATGTGACGGTCTCGTGATCGGGCTCGCAAGCCACAGCCGAAAGAGCAAAAAACCCAACGATTTCCCAGTATTTCATAGGGCCGGATTGACTTGAAAGAGAGCCGTCTGATACCACCCCCCGCGCTTCCAGGTAAAGCTCGGCGGCGTCGTCCCTGCGCAAAGACCTGCGGCGACCTCCGTTTGTGGCCTTGCCTCTTTTGCGAGGCCCACCGGTCTCGGCCCGAGGTTCACGATGCGAGAAGTCTGGATTGTAGGCGCGGCTCGAACCGCGATCGGCTCGTTTAGCGGCGCGCTGTCGACGGTCGCGGCTCCGAAGCTCGGTGCCGTGGTCATCGCCGAGGCGCTCAAGCGCGCCGGCGTGCCGGGTGACGATGTCTCCGAGGTCTACATGGGCTGCGTGCTGACGGCGGGCATGGGCCAGGCTCCGGCCCGTCAGGCGGCGATCTACGCGGGCCTGCCCAAGTCCGTGCCCTGCACCACCCTCAACAAGGTCTGCGGCTCCGGCCTCAAGTCGGTCATGCTTGGGGCGCAGGCTATAAAGGCGGGGGACGCCGAGGTCGTCGTGGCCGGCGGCATGGAGAATATGTCGCTTGTCCCCTATGTGCTGCACGGCGCGCGGGCCGGCTTCAAGATGGGCCACCAGAAGCTGATCGACGCCCTCGTCGCCGACGGTCTCTGGGACGTATATAACGACTTCCATATGGGCAACGCCGCCGAGCTCTGCGCCCAGAGCTGCGGCATCAGCCGAGCGGACCAGGACGCGTTCGCTCGACAGAGCTATGAGCGCGCGCTCGCCGGTCAAAAGAACGGGGCCTTCGACGCCGAGATCGTCACGGTCTCCGTGCCCCAGCATCGGGGCGACCCGGTCTCCGTCTCGGTCGACGAGGAGCCGGGCCGCTGGCAGCCGACCAAGATGGACGGCCTCAAACCCGCCTTTGTCAAAGACGGCACGGTCACCGCGGCGAACGCCAGCAGCCTCAACGACGGGGCCGCGGCCGTCGTGCTCTGCTCGGCCGAGTACGGGCGCGCGCACGGCCTGACGCCGATCGCTCGCATCACCGGGTACGCCCAACACGCCCAGGCACCCGAGGAATTCACGACGGCTCCGGCCTATGCCATCCGCAAGCTGCTCGACCGTCAAGGCCTCACGCCGCTCGACGTGGATCTCTATGAGGTCAACGAGGCATTTGCCGTCGTCTCGCTCGCCGTCAACCGCATCGCCGAGCTCCCGGCCGAACGCGTCAATGTCAACGGCGGCGCGGTCGCGCTCGGTCACCCCATCGGGGCGAGCGGCGCGCGTATCCTCGTCTCGCTGGTCTACGCGCTGCAGGCTCGTGACGCCAAGCGCGGCCTCGCGAGCCTTTGCATCGGCGGCGGCGAGGCCGTCGCCCTCACCATCGAACGCTAAGAGGGCCCTGCCATGTCTACCCCCAATGTTCAGACCATCGCCATCCTCGGGGCTGGCCAAATGGGCGGCGGCATCGCGCACGTCTCGGCGGCGGGTGCCTATACGGTCCTGCTCTCGGACGTCACGCTCGAGCGCGCCGAGAAGGGCCGATTCGACATCGAGCTGCGCCTCGGTAAGGCCGTCGAGAAGGGCAAGCTCACAGCCGGGCAGCGCGCGGAGATCCTCGGGCGGATCACCCCGGTTGAAGGGCTCTCCCGGTTCGCCGAGGCCGACTTCGTCATTGAGGCCGCCAACGAGAACGAGGCCCTGAAGAAGAGCCTCTTTCGCCAGTTTGACGAGCTCTGCCGCCCAGACATCGTGCTCGCGACCAATACCTCGTCCATCCCGATCACGCGGATCGCCGCCGTCACGCGCCGACCGGAGCGAGTGATCGGCATGCACTTCATGAACCCCGTGCCGGTCATGAAGCTCGTCGAGATCATCCGCGGCTTGGCCACCAGCGACGCGACGCACGAGACCACGCTTCAGGTCTGCGCGCGGCTGGACAAAACCACTGTCACGTCGCGGGACATTGGCGGCTTCATCGTCAATCGGGTGCTCATGCCCATGATCAACGAGGCCATCTACGCCTTGTACGAGGGGATCGGCACGGCCACGGACATTGACACGGGCATGAAGCTCGGGACGAACCAGCCGATGGGCCCGCTCGAGCTCGCCGACTTCATCGGGCTCGACACCTGTCTCGCCATCATGGAGGTCCTGCAGGCCGGCTTGGGTGACTCCAAATACCGCCCCTGTCCGCTGCTCCGGCAGTACGTCGAAGCGGGCTGGCTCGGGCGCAAGACCGGTCGTGGCTTCCACATCTACGCCAAGTCATGAGCGCGCTGCCCGCCGACCTCCCCGAGCCGACGCTGCTCGTCTCGACTGAAGGCGGCATCGCCACGTTGACCGTCAATCGACCCGCCGCGCTCAACGCGCTCAACGCCAGCGTGCTCTTCGAGCTGGACACGGCGTTGACGATCCTCGCTGCGGACGCCGCGCTCCGCTGCGTCATCGTGACGGGTGCCGGGCCGAAGAGCTTCGTCGCCGGCGCCGACATCGCCGAGATGGTGTCGATGGGACCCCACGCGGCCCGAAAGTTCTCGGCGTTCGGGCATCGGGTCCTCGCGGCCATTGAGGCGCTGCCGGTCCCCGTGATCGCCGCCGTCAACGGGTTCGCGCTGGGCGGCGGGTGCGAGCTCGCCTTGGCCTGTGACCTCATCTACGCGAGCGACAATGCCCGGTTTGGACAGCCCGAGGTCAACCTCGGCCTCATCCCCGGCTTCGGCGGGACCCAACGACTCGCACGCAAGATCGGCCGGATGCGGGCGCTCGAGCTCTGCGTCAGCGGGCGGTCGCTGAAGGCCGACGAAGCGCGTGCGGTCGGCTTATGCTTGGAGGTCTTTCCTCAAGGCGAGCTCATCTCTCGCGTGACGCAGATCGCTCTCGGGATCGCCAGCAAGGGGCCTATCGCCGTCCGCACCGCCAAGGCCGTGCTCACCCGAGGGCTCGACGCGCCGCTTGCCGTGGGCAACGCCTATGAGGTCGAGGCCTTCGCGAACCTCTTCGATACCCGCGACGCTCGGGAGGGCATGACGGCCTTCATCGAGAAGCGCGCGGCCCACTTCGACAACACCTGACCTGACGGAGATGAATATGACGAGTCTTTCAAAGTGGGCCGCGCTGGCGATCATGGGCGCGATGTTTGCCGGTTGTGGCGAAGAGGAGGGCGGGGGTTCGCCCGCCGAAATCGACGACGCGGGCGGCGCCGACATGACCCTCGGTGGGCAAGGCGGCACGGGCGGCGTTCCTCCCGGCCCGGACGGCGCCTTGCAGACCGGCGACTTCCCGCGGGACGGCCTCTGGTTCACGCTCGTCAACCTCACCGAGGTCAGCAACCTCCGGCTCCCGTTTCAGCTCGACATCGACGGCGACCAAGTCTCGTCCGTCCTGCGGACCATCACCATCCGCGCGGTCAACTCCGACGACGGCACGGTCAGCGCGGATCTGAAGACCCTGACCGACGTGCCCGTCGCCGCCGACGGCTCCTTCACGGCGTCCTTCGAAGGCGCGATCCTGCCCGCGGCGTATTCACCCTCCGGCAGCGATATCGAGGTCACCGTCACGTTTTCGACCACGTCCCGCGGCTCGGATTTCATGTGTGGTGGCCTGACGGGGGCTGTGCCTTTGCTTGAGATCACGCTCCAAGCGTCGACCTTCGCGGCCGTGCCCTGGGGCACCGAATCCGACATGCCCCTGGCCTCCTGTGACGGCGATGAGCCGGTCGTCTTCGAGCACCTCACGCCGGAGCTGTGTCCGATGTTGGCCCCGGGCGTGGTTGACGCCTTCCCCTCGGCCGGCTTCATGCGACAGTTTCGCGTGTATGTGCCCTCGAACTGGGACGCCGCGACCGTCTACCCGCTCGTCTTCCTCTGGCATGGGCTCGGCCAGAGCAGCGACGCGATCGAAGAAAACAGCGCGCTGACGACGTATGTCGACGACCAGCAGATCCTGCTCGTCGTACCCGAGTCCCGGGCGCTGCCTCTGGAGTGGGAGCAGCCGGTCGGCGGCGAGAACGCGGACCTCGTCTTCTTCGACGACATGGTCACCTGCATGACGGCCCAGTTCGGCGCCGATCCGAACCGCATCCACTCGACCGGTCTGTCGGCCGGGGGACTTTGGACAACCTACTTGACCTTATTCCGCGCCGAGACGATCGCCTCATCCGTGGCCTTCTCCGGTGGCCTCTTGACGCCGTACCGCGCGCCCGAGGTGCTTCGCCCCTTCCTCATCTCCTGGGGTGGGCCGATGGACACGTCGTTCGAACAGAACTTCGAGACGCTCGCGAAAGAGCTCATCGACGACATGGTCCCCGCCGGTCACTTCGTCGTTGCCTGCAACCATGGTCAAGAGCACAAGTGGCTGCCGGAGTTCACGCCCTTCGCGCTGAAGTTCCTGCTCGACCATCCCAAGGGCATCACGCCCGAGCCCTACGCCGCCGGCCTTCCCGCCGAGTTGCCGGCGTTCTGCGAGATCGCGGTCCCGTCGTCCATACCGTGAGATGAGCGCGCCTGTGTGCTGGGTGACCGCATGAGCGGCGCCAAGCGATACGATGCCCCAGGGCCGTTCCGAGCGGAGCATGTGAGGCCGGGCGACAACTGGGAGATCTCGGATGGGCGGCCGATCGAGTGCGCGCCGACCGGGGGGATGGCGCCAGGCGCTCCGCCGCAGGGGCGCGGGTCTTGAGCACCGATCCGGACGTGGAGTCCGCCGGGCTCGGCGCCGGCTACGCGCCCGTGGCGAATATGCTCCGAGCGCCGGACATCGCCGTGGGCAACGTCCCCGACCGACCGGGCTGGATCCCTGACGTTCCGCCGCTCGCGGTGGAGTACGCCGGAGTCGGCCAAGACGAGGAGCTGCTGCAACGCAAGATCGCGGACTTCCTCGGCCGCGGCACGAAGTGGATCTGGGTCGTGCGCTTGAATACGCCGCGACGAGTCGAGGTCCACGCGCCCGGGGTGCCTGCGGTCGTGCACCACGTCGGGGAGCTGCTCGAGGCCCCTGGGATCCTGCGCAACGCGGTGCCCGTCGAGGCGATGTTCGACGACGACGTGGCCGACAAGATGACGCTCCGCAACCTCCTGCAGCGCGCGGGCTACGAGAGCCTCGAGGCCGTGCGAAATGAGGGCCTCGCCGAGGGAATCGCCGAGGGGAAGGCCGAGGGCAAGCGGGCCACGCTCTCGGCCCAACTGCGGAAGCGTTTCGGGACGCTCACCGCCGACGTCGAAGCGGCCTTGGCCGCAGCCGACGAGCGCGCTCTGGACTCTGCGGTGCTGCGAATCTTCGATGCAACCTCCGCGGCAGAGGTTCTCGGCCCGTCGCACTGACGAGCGTCGGAGCGTCAGTGAAGCGCCGCGGACCCCCTACGGCGTCGGCCAGAGCGCGTCGATCTCGTCGAGTAGGGTCGCCGTATTGCAGAATCCGGCGAAGTGGCCGAGGCCCGGCAGCACCTTGAGGCGGCTGTTGGGCACGAGGGCGGCGAGATGCGCCGAGTGGGACACGGGCACGATGGTGTCGGCGTCTCCGTGATAGAAACGGATCGGGACGCGGATCTGACGGACCGAGAACGGCCAGGGGCGCGAGAAGATCGCGATGTCCGAGACGAACGCTCGCAGGCCTTGGTGCGTGGCCCCGACGATGTCTTCGGCGAACATCTGCTTCATCTCGGGGGTCTCGAAGACGAGGCGGTCCTCCTGGGGGCCGAAGCGGACGAAGAGCTCAAAGACCGGCGAGAAGAGCGGTCTGAGCGGCTGGACCACGAGTGAGAGGACGTCGGCCAGGGGTCGCTCGACCTGCGCTACAGCCCGCAGCCACTTCGTAAGGCGAATGTAACCCGGCGCGCCCTCTTCGCCGTTTGTCGGTCCCACGCCCCCCAGCGAAATACCGGCCACGACGCGGTCCGGGTGGCGGTGCGAGGTCGCGAGTACGTAGGGTCCACCACCCGAGAGCCCGATGCAGGCGAAGCGCGGCGCGTTGAGGCGGTCGGCCAGCTCGGTTACATCGTCGGCGAAGGTGAACAGGGTGCGTCCGCGGTGCGGTGTCGAGTGTCCGATGCCGGGCCGGTCGACGCCGATGATTCGGAAGCCTCGTTCGCGGGCGAGCCTCGGTGCGTCTGGGGGCAGCTGCTGCCGCGCGCCGGGGGTGCCGTGAAACCAGAACACCGGCCGACCGGAGGGGTCGCCGAAGGCCGCGTAGCCGAGTCGGCGACCATCACGGAGGGTGATGGATGCGTCGAGATAGGGCTTGGGGTCGTGTCGTTTCACGGACCGAAAGTAGAACATGTTCTCGTCGGATGCACCTTCGCCGCGGGGCCATCGCGTCTGGGTCAGAGGTACTTGAAGGCGACGAGGGACACGGTGAGCCCATAAGCGAGAGCCGGTCCGTACTCGACGAAGGGCGACGCGGCCACGCCGTAGAAGTCTAAAAACCGCCACTCGATGCCTGCAGAGAGACGAGCGCCCGGGGCGAGCTTCGAGCGGTCCGGCAGGTCGGGGGGGAGGCGTCGCGTGCCCAGGTCCGTCTCGATCCGTCGCTGTCGATCGGACTCGAGCGTTTGCGTCAGGACCACGTCCAACTCCAAGGTCGGCGTGAGCTCATCGAAGGGCGCGAAAGCCAGCCCCAACGCGGCTTTATGGCGGCGCAGGCGAGAGAACGCGGTCACGCCGGGGGCCTCACCGGGGGCCTCGAGCCCGGAGGTTCGGTCCTGATCGTAAACCAGGCTGACCGTTAGAGAGGGCGTCACACCGAGGCCCAGACCAAAGCCCGCTCCGGCAGATAGAGCCTCGCCGCCATCGAAGGGGGACGGTGAACGCAGCGCCGTGACCCTCGGCCGCACGGACAGCTCCTGCGTGTCGGCATGGGCCGTGCTGACCATCGTCGCGCAGACGATGCCCAAGCCAGCGAGGGTCGATTGCCGCTTCACCGCGACGATGCTCCCAAGCTCAAGACCTCAATGCAATCTGTGGCCGCGTTGACACTCCCGCGCGGCCACGTTTACAACCGCGCTGGGCCCACGCCCGCAGGAAATACGCAAGATGGTCGACTTCGAGCTGAGTGAAGAGCAGGTCATGGTTCGCGATATGGCGCGGGCGTTTGCCCAGCGGGAGCTCGCGCCGTTTGCTGCGGCCTGGGACCGCGAGAGTCGATTTCCGGCCGCCGCCGTCGCCAAGATGGGGCCGCTGGGGCTCATGGGCGTCTTTGTGCCCACCGACTGGGGTGGCGCCGGGTTCGACACGGTCTCGTATGTCGTCGCGATGGAGGAGATCTCGGCCGCCTGCGCGTCCACCGGGACCATCATGTCGGTCAACAACTCCTTGACCTGTGATCCGGTCCTGAAGTTCGGGGACCAGGCGCAGAAGCAGCGGTTCCTCGCGCCGATGGCCCAGGGCAAGACGCTGGGCTGCTTCGCCTTGAGTGAGCCGGGAAACGGGAGCGATGCCGGCGCGGCGAAGTGCACGGCCCGCCTCTCGGAGGACGGAAGCCACTACGTCGTCAACGGCACGAAGAACTGGATCACCAACGGCCCCGACGCCGACACCTGCGTCCTGTTCGCGAGCACGAACCCCGACTTGAAGAACAAGGGGATCTCCGCGTTCGTGCACGAGCTGCCGATCGAGGGCCTGACCGTCGGGGCGCATGAACGCAAGCTCGGCATCAAGGCCTCGTCCACCTCGCAGCTCGTCTACGACAACGTGAAGCTGCCCGTGTCGCGGCGTCTGGGCCAGGAGGGCGACGGCTTCAAGATCGCCATGTCCACCCTCGACGGCGGTCGCATCGGCATCGCGGCGCAGGCGTTGGGCATCGGTCGGGCCGCCTATGAGGCGTCCTTGAAATACGCGCTGGAGCGGGAGGCTTTCGGGCAGCCCATCTCGCGGCTCCAGGCCATCCAGTTCAAGCTCGCCGACATGGCCACGCGGCTCGACGCGGCGAGGTTGCTCACGTTTCGGGCGGCGATTCTTAAAGACCGCAAGGTCCGGTTCACGAAGGAGGCGGCCATGGCCAAGCTCTATGCCTCCGAGAGCGCGAGCGCCATCGCCAACCAGGCCATCCAGGTCTTTGGGGGCAACGGCTACGTCGAAGACTTCCCCGTGGAACGGCACTTTCGGGACGCCCGAATCACGGAGATCTACGAGGGCACCAGCGAAATTCAGCGACTGGTCATTGCGGTAAACGTCATCAAAGAGCTCGGGGGCGCATGAAGCTCGAGCTGACCGACGAACAGTCAGCGGTGCGCGCCACGGCTAAAAAAGCGGCGCGTGACCTCCTCGCCCCCGACGCCGTGACGAACGACCGCGAGGCGCGATTCCCCCGCGAGAACCTCAAGCAGCTCGCGCGCCTTGGACTGATGGGCGTCAACGTGCCGTTTCAATACGGGGGCAGCGAAGCCGGCGTCGTGGCGTATGCCCTCGCGGTACAAGAGCTCGCCGCCGGCTGCGCGGGCACGACCGTCGCGATGATGGTCACCAATATGGTCGCCGAGGCGATCGTCGAGTGGGGTGACGAATCCCAGAGATCACGGTTTCTGCCGCGTCTGCTCTCGGGCGACGACTGGCTCACGGCGAGCTTCTGCCTCTCGGAGCCGGGCAGCGGCAGCGACGCGTCGAGCCTCTGCACGACCGCGCGCCGGGACGGGGACGACTACATCCTCGACGGCACGAAGGCGTGGGTCACGAGCGGCGGCCACTCGGGGCTGTATCTCATCATGGCCCGCACCGGGGGTATCGCCGGCGCGCGCGGCATCAGCACCTTCCTCGTCCAGGGCGACAACCCGGGGCTCATCGCCACGAAGCCCGAGGACAAGATGGGCCTGAGGGCCTCGACGACGACGCAGATCGTGCTCGATGGCTGTCGCGTGCCCATGAGGGATCGGCTCGGAAATGAGGGCACGGGCTTCCGCGTGGCCATGAGGGCGCTCGACGGGGGTCGGATCGGCGTCTCGGCGCAGGCCCTCGGCATCGCCACCGCCGCGCTCACGGCCGCGACGCGCTATGCGACCGAGCGACGCCAGTTCGACCGAAGGATCGCCGACTTCGGGGCGATCCAAGACATGATCGCCGACTCCGCGACCGAGCTCGACGCGGGCACCTTGCTCTGCCTTCGGGCCGCGTCCTTGAAGGACAAAGGGGTCCCCCACAGCAAGGAGGCCGCGATGAGCAAGGTCTTCTGCACCGAGGCGGCCAACGACATCTGCCATCGAGCCGTGCAGATTCACGGCGGCTACGGCTACACCCGCGACTACCCGGTCGAGCGGCACCTGCGTGATGTCCGCGTCACGCGAATCTACGAGGGCACCAGCGAGGTCCAGCGCATCGTCGTTGCCCGTGAAGCCTTGAATGGGGTCAATTGAGCGCGGAACTCCATACAGGGCGTCGACTCAGGGTCCTCGTCGCCAAGCCCGGCCTCGACGGCCATGATCGGGGCGCGAAGGTCATCGCCCGAGCGTTGCGCGACGCGGGCATGGAGGTCATCTACTCGGGCCTGCACCAGACCCCGGAGATGGTCGCGAACGCCGCGGTCCAGGAAGACGTGGACTTCGTCGGCTTGTCCATCCTCTCGGGTGCCCACAATACGCTCTTCCCCGCCGTGCGTGCCGCGCTCGACGCGAAGGGCGCGAGCGACATCATCCTCTTTGGCGGCGGCATCATCCCAGACGAGGACATCCCAGCCCTCGAGGCGGGGGGGGCCGCCAAGATCTTCACGCCGGGTGCCTCGCTCGAGGGCATCGTCTCATGGCTGCGGCAGCGCGCCGCGCAGGGCGAGCAGGGCTGATGTTCACGTCGCTGCCCGCGCACGTGCGGGTCTACGAGGTGGGTCCACGCGACGGCCTTCAAAACGAGAAGGTCTTCATCTCCACGCCCGACAAGCTGCGCCTCATCGACGCGCTCGCCGCGGCCGGCTTGTCGACTATCGAGGTCACGAGCTTTGTCAACCCGCGCTGGATTCCGCCGCTCGCCGATGCCGAGCACGTCGTCGCAGCGCTGGCCGGTCGGACCTCGCCCCGCTTCAGCGCCCTGGTCCCCAATGAGCGCGGGCTCGATCGCGCGCTCGCGCACGGGCTCCCGGAGGTCGCGGTCTTCATGTCGGCCTCCGAGTCGCACAACGCGAAGAACGTCAACAAGAGCATCGCCGAGACCTACCTCGCCTTCGAGGCGGTCTTCGCCCGATGCGCGGCCGCCGGGATCGCCGTGAGGGCCTACGTCAGCACGGTCTGGGGCTGCCCCTATGAGGGCCACGTCTCGCCCGACCGCGTCTTGGAGGTCGCGCTCCGGCTGCTCGACATGGGCGCGTATGAGATCTCGCTCGGGGACACCATCGGCATCGGCACGCCCCGCCAGACGGCGACGCTGCTCGAGACCCTCTTGACGGACATCCCCGCCAACCGCCTCGCGATGCACATGCACGACACCCGAGGCACCGCGCTCGCGAACTGTGTCGTGGGTCTGGAGCTCGGCATCACCACCTTCGACGCCAGCGTCGGCGGCATGGGCGGCTGCCCGTACGCGCCGGGGGCGAGCGGAAACCTGGCGACTGAAGACCTCGTCTACATGCTCCATGGCATGGGCATTTCGACCGGCGTCGACCTCGTCGCGTTGACCGCGGCGGGGCGGCTCGCTCAGTCTCTCGTCGGCCGAACCCTGCCGGGTCGCGCCCTCGCCGCCCTCATCGCCTCGGAGAACTGAAATGGACCCGTCGAGCCCAGTCACCATCGAAGACCACGGCGAGCGGTGGGTCGTACGGCTCAACCGACCCGAACGACGCAACGCGCTCGGTCGAGCGGTCGTTCAAGGCCTGCTGGACGCCGCCGATCAGGCCCAGCGTTCGCGCTCGTTGAGGGCCATCATCCTGTCGGGCGCGGGGGAACACGCGTTCTGCGCCGGGGCCGATCTCAAGGAGCGGCAGACGCTGTCGCCCGATGAGGTCCGGGTCTTCGTCGGCCAGATGAACGCGGCGTTTCGGGCCATCGAGACCTCGCCGAAGGTCTGGATCGCGGCGATCCACGGCGCGGTCCTTGGCGGCGGTCTGGAGTTGTCCCTTTGCGCGGATCTTCGCGTCGCCCAGACCAACGCGATCATCGGTCTGCCCGAGGTGAGGCTCGGCATCTTGCCCGGCGCGGGCGGCACGCAGCGGCTACCCCGCCTCATCGGCATCGCGCGGGCGAAGGAACTGATCCTGACGGGCATGCGCTTCTCGGCGGCCGACGCGCTGCGTTTGGGCGTCGTCAATCGGGTGGCCGATGACCACGAGGCCGCGGCCCACGCGCTCGCCGACGAGGTCTGTCGCGGCGCGCCCATCAGCCTGACGCAAGCCAAACGCGCCGTCGATCTCGGCTACGACCTCGACCTCGAGGCCGGGCTCGCCTGGGAGCGGGCCTGCTACGAGATGATCATCCCCACCAAAGACCGCCTGGAAGGGCTGGCCGCGTTCGCCGAGAAGCGGACGCCGGTTTACATCGGAGAGTGACTTGAGCGAGCACGACAGCGCGCAGTTGAACGATCGACAAGCCCTCGCCCAAAAAGGCGGTGCGGCGAAGTACCACGAGGCCAACGCCGCGACGGGCAAGCTCTTCTGCCGCGAGCGGATCGCGCGGCTCGTCGATCCCTGCAGCTTCGTCGAGGATGGGCTCTTCGCCAACGAGCGAGCGGGCGACCTCCCGGCCGATGGCGTCGTGACCGGCTTGGCCAAGATTGACGGACGGCCCGTCGCGCTTTTGGCGAACGACTCGACGATCAAGGCCGGCTCCTGGGGCAAGCTGACGGTCGAGAAGATGCTGCGAATCCAGGAGAGCGCGCAACGTCGGCGCTGCCCCTTGATCTATCTCGTCGACTCGGCCGGCGCGCGGATCACCGACCAGGTCGAGATGTTCCCGGGTCGTCGAGGCGCGGGGCGCATCTTCTTCAATCAGGTTCGCCTCTCGGGGGATGTGCCGCAGATCTGCCTGCTCTTCGGGCCCTCGGCCGCGGGTGGAGCCTACATCCCGGCGTTCTGCGACGTGGTCGTGATGGTCGAGAAGAACGCGAGCATGTATCTCGGCAGCCCGCGCATGGCCGAGATGGTCATCGGCGAGAAGGTCACGCTCGAGGAGATGGGCGGCGCGCGGATGCACTGCGAGGTCTCCGGCTGCGGCGACGTGCTCGTGAAGACCGAAGATGAGGCGCTGGCGTTCTGCCGCCGCTACCTGGGCTTCCTGCCGACCAACTGTTCGACGGCCCCGCCTGTTCACGCGAGCGCCCCGCCGAGGAGCGGACCGACGGTCGACGAGCTGGTGCCGCTCCAGCAAAACAAGCTCTTTGATATGCAGACGGTCATCGACGCGCTCATCGACGAGGGCTCGTTTCTGGAGATCAAAAAGCGTTTCGCCAAGGAGCTCATCACCGGCTTCGCGAGGCTCGGCGGGCACAGCGTGGGCATCCTCGCCAACCAGCCGAAGCAGAAGGGCGGCGTGCTCTTCGTCGACAGTGCCGACAAAGCCACTCGCTTCATCCGGCTCTGCGACGCGTTTAACCTGCCCCTGCTCTACCTGGCCGATGTGCCCGGCTTCATGATCGGGTCTAAGGTCGAGCGCGAGGGCATCATCCGCCACGGCGCCAAGATGATCAGCGCGGTGAGCGACGCGACCGTCCCGAGGATCAGCGTCGTCATCCGCAAGGCCTACGGCGCGGGGCTGTACGCCATGTGTGGCCCCGGCTTCGAGCCCGACTGCTGCATCGCCTTGCCTCAGGCCATGATCGCCGTGATGGGCCCGGAGGCGGCCGTCAACGCCGTGTACTTCAACAAGATCCAGGCGTTGCCCGAGGCCGAGCGACCCGCCTACGTGAAGCGGCTCCGCGAGGAGTACGCTGAGGACGTCGACCTCTATAAGTTGGCCAGCGAGCTCGTCGTCGACCACATCGTCACCGGGGATCGCCTCCGTGATGAGCTGATCCTCCGCTTCGACCTCTATCGGTCGGGCTACGCCCTGCCGACGAAGCGTAAGTTCGGCGTGACGCCGGTTTGATTTGAGAGTGATGGCCCTTTTTCAGGGCCAATAAGTCAAGCTAACCCAGGAAGAGCCCAATGAACTTCGATCTCGGCGAGAATCACCAGATGTTGCGCGATCAGGTCCGCGCGTTCGTGCAGGCCGAGGTCGTGCCTCACGCCGCGACCTGGGATAAAGAGGAACGGTTTCCTCGGGCTTTGTACGACAAGTTCGGTGCCATGGGGCTCATGGGCATTTGCATCCCCGAGGCCTACGGCGGCGCGGGAATGGACTACCTCTCGTACGCGATCGCCATCGAGGAGATCGCGGCGGGGGACGGCTCGGTCGCCCTCACGGTGGCGAGCCACAACGGGCTGTGCTCGGGGCACATCAACATCGCCGGGACCGAGGCCCAGAAGCTCCAGTATCTGCCGGACTTGGCGAGCGGTCGCAAGCTCGGGGCCTGGGGGCTGACGGAGCCCGGCAGCGGCAGCGACGCTTCGGGTATGCGGACGCGCGCCCGACGCGACGGCGACGACTGGATCATCGACGGCAGCAAGACGTTCATCACGCAAGGCAGCGTCGGTAGCTACATGGTCGTCCTGGCCGTGACGAGCCCCGAGAAGAAGCAGCGGGGCATCACGGCGTTCGTGCTCGAGAAGGGTATGCCGGGCTTCACCGTCGGTAAGCACCTGGAGAAGCTCGGGATGCGCTCATCGGACACCGCCGAGCTCGTCTTCGACAACGTGCGCGTCCCGGATGCGAATCGGTTGGGCGACCTCGACGGGGGCTTCATCGACACCCTGAAGGTCCTCGATCGCGGTCGGATCAGCATCGCCGCGCTCGCCATCGGGCTTGGACGGGCCGCGACGGAAGCCGCCGTGAAGTACGCCCTCGATCGCAAGCAGTTTGGCAAGCCGATCGCCGAGTTTCAGGCGATCCAGTGGATGATCGCCGACAGCGCCACCGAGCTCGACGCCGCCCGCCTGCTCACCTACCGGGCCGCCTGCCTCCAGGACCAGGGCAAGGGCTCCACGCTGGAGTCGTCGATGGCCAAGCTCTTCGCCAGCGAGGCCGCGATGCGCGCCTGCGACCGTGCGATCCAGGTACACGGCGGCTATGGCTATACACGCGAGTACCCGGTCGAGCGGATGTGGCGCGACGTGAAGCTCTGCCAGATCGGGGAGGGGACCAGCGAGATTCAGCGACTTGTGATCGCCCGGCGGGTCCTCGCGCAGCTCGGCGGCGCGTGACGCCCACGGCCCGAGCCGAGGCCATCGTCGGGGGCAATGTCCGCCTGGCCTCCCGCCTCATGCGGGATCTCGACGACGAGATGCCGGGTGCCGACGAGACGCTCGCGGCGCTCTACGGACACACGGGCCGCGCGGAGATCATCGGGATCACCGGCAACCCCGGCGCGGGCAAGAGCACCTTGACCGATCGGCTGATCACCGCGTGGCGAGCGGCCGGACTGCGCGTCGGCGTCGTCGCGATTGACCCCTCCAGCCCGTTCACCGGCGGCGCGATCCTGGGGGACCGCGTCCGGATGCAGCAGCACGCCACAGACAGCGGCGTCTTTATCCGCAGCCTGGCCACGCGGGGGCTCCTGGGCGGCCTTTCGCGCAGCACACGCGACGTCGTCAACGTGCTGGAGGCCATGGGCTTCGAGCGCATCCTCATCGAGACGGTCGGGGTCGGGCAGGACGAGGTCGACGTGGCCCACACGGCGCATACGACGGTCGTCCTCACCGTCCCCGGCTTGGGCGATGGCGTTCAGGCCCTGAAGGCCGGGCTGCTGGAGATCGCCGATCTCTTCGTCGTCAACAAGGCCGACCGCCCCGAAGCCGACCAGGTGATTCGCGGCCTCAAGCTCCTGCTGGAGTTGGAGGGGGGGCAGCGCCATGGCTGGACAGTCCCGATCTCGCCCTGCGTGGCGACCGACGGCACCGGGCTCGATACGGTCGTCAAGTTGATTGACGACCACCTAGCGTTTCTGAAGACCACGGGCCTCTTCGAGACACGGCAGCGAAGTCGACGGCGCGCGGAGCTGCTCGACCGCGTCTTCGTCTCACTCAGGCGGGAGGCCGAGGCGCGGGTCCGTGCCCAAGGCGGCGCCGAGGCGCTCGTCGACGCCCTGCTTGCCCGCACGCTGGATCCGGCGACCGCCGCCCGACGTCTGCTTGATCTGGACGTCAGAGGAGACGTCTAAAACGGACGCGCCCGCTCAGCTCCGCGACAGCTCGAGCTTCGCGGCCTGCCAGCGTCGCTCGAGCTCGTCATCCGGCAGCTCACGAAGGCTCTGGCCAAGGGCCTTGATGTGCCCCTCCATCGTGCGGAAGCGACTCTCGAAGCGGTTGACTGTCCCCCGAAGCGCGGCCTCCGGATCGATGCCGAGGCGCCGCGCAAGGTTGACGACGGTGAAGAGATAGTCCCCGAGCTCTCGCTCCATCTCGACCTTGTCCTGCTGCTCGATCGCGGCCCGGAGCTCGAGCTCCTCCTCTCGCAGCTTCTCGAAGACGCCCTCGTTCCCGCGCCAGTCAAACCCCGCGCTCGCCGCCTTCTCGCCCACGCGCAAGGCCCGCTGTAGGGCAGGCATCGCGCGGGGCACGCCGTCGATCGCGCACTTCTTGCCCTCCTTGGCTTTAAGGTCGCTCCAGTTTCGGACGACCTGGTCGGCGTCCGGCTTCGCGCCCGTCTCGCCCCCCGTCTGGGCCTCGCCAAACACGTGCGGATGCCGACGCCAAAGCTTGTCGCTGATCGCCTGCGCCACATCGGCGGCATCGAAGTGCCCCTCCTCCTCGCGGATTCGCGCGTGGAAGACGACCTGAAGGAGAAGATCCCCGAGCTCCTCGCAGTGCTCTCTTGGCGTCCCGTCTTCGATGGCCTCGAGCACCTCATACGTCTCCTCGACGAGGTACTGACGCAGCGTTGACAACGTCTGTTCCTGATCCCATGGGCACCCATCGGGGGCCCTCAGGCGAGCCATGATCTCGACCAACCGCTCGAACTCTTCACCGCTGCGCATCTTTTTCTGCCTGCTTCGGGCCACGCCCGCATCATCCCATTGGGTGTCACCGGTCCACACGCACGATAACCCGAATTGAGAAACATGAAGCGCAAGGCGATGTTTGCCGGGGTGGTAGCCGTGTGGCTCGCGCTCCTGTCTTCGCCCGCCTTCGCGGTGGACGACGGCCCGGACGCTGCGGCCCGAGAGGCCGACTCTGGGGCCCGAGAGGCCGACTCGGATGGCGACGGGGTCACAGAC
>SHZC01000071.1 GCA_009692505.1 Myxococcales bacterium | reverse complement strand
CTGCCGCGTTCAGCCGTTCGGCGAGGTCGGCAATCGGCGCGTCTGCACGACCGGCGAGTTGACGCTCAATAACCGCTGCCCCTGACCTCGCCTTCGCCGGACAGCGGCACGATCCTCCTCTTCGATCTCGCCGCCGCGCACAGATTGCCCGCCGAGGGCCAATTCCAAAGGAAAGGCCCCCCGTTCCCATGGTGGTCCTCGTCCACTTACTCGTCTCAACCGACCCGTTCCTCGATTCAGGTAATCGCTGGCAGCCGGCGGCCGGTTGTGGCATCAAGTTACGCGGCGACACCGCCACAGGCCATGGGGGCGGCGACTGCACAACCCAAAACGCCCAAGAGATGACGTCGTGAACCTCTACTTCAGCTCGGGTGCCTGCGCTCTTTCACCCCACATTCAGGAGTGGCCGAACTTCGTCGCCGCCGAGAAGACCAGGAATTAGCCGCCCGATGACGCCGGCCGCCCGAGTGCATACCCTGAGTTGCCGGCCTCGCTCGCTCATGCTCGCGCTGTGGCTCCTGTTCTTCTCACTGCCCGCCTGCGGTGATGGCTCGCTCACCGCGGGGGCGGTCAGCGTAGAAGACGGCAGCCTCGCAGACCAGTCACCCTTGGGCGGTGCGCTCGGGGCGGGGGGCACGGGCAGCGGAGCCGGTGATCCTGCCGACGGGGTGTACCTGGCCGACGCCGGTCCTTTGCGCGGTGATATCGGGCTCGGTGCGCCGGGTGACGGGCAGGTCCACTGGACGGGGGACGGCGCGCCCGTCGGCCCCGGATCCGACGCGGCCACCCCGGACGCCGCCGTCGTGCCACCGCCGCCGACGGAGCCGCCTCCGCCTTCGGCACCGCCTCCGCCTCCGCCTTCGGCACCGCCGCCGCTCGCGGTCTTTTTCAATGAGCCGGGCGATGCCGCCGTCGAAACGCTGCAGACCGAGATGATCCGGCTCGTCGATCTGGCCTCGGCCGGCTCCGAGTTGCGGATTTCGATGTACGAGTGGGGACAGCCGGCCTATGTGGACGCCGTCTTACGGGCGGCGGGGCGCGGCGTCGACGTGCGCATCGTGATGAACGGCACGGATGACACCATCGAGCCGGCCATCCACGACGCGCTCTCCGCCGGTCTCGGCGCCGATCGGCTCACGTCCTGCCCGCGTGGCGCCTGCATCGGCACGGGCATCAACCACAACAAGTTCCTGCTGCTCTCGCACCTGGACGACGGTTCCTTGAACGTCGTGGTCCAGGGCTCGCACAACTTCAAGTCCTCGCAGAACTGGCGGTTCAACCACCTCGTGGTCGTGCGTGGCGACAATGCACTCTACGGCGAGTACCGCAGCTACTGGAACGACCTGCGGGCCGGGCAGCAGAGCTTGGACTACTACCGGTCGTTCACTGGCGATTCGGGCGTGAAGGGCTACTTTTTCCCTCGGGCGAGCGGTGACCTGATCGTGAGCGTGCTCGACAACGTGCATTGTGATGCCGGGGCGGAGATCCATGTGGCCATGGCGTTCTTCAAGAACGACCGGGTCGAGGTGGCCGACAAACTCCGTGCCCTGCATGACGCCGGCTGCGCGGTGCGCATGGTCTTCGGGAACTACCCCGACGCCGATCCGGATCAGGCGTCGCCGGGGGCCGACACTCGAGCCGCGCTGCGTGGCATGGACTGGGTCGTCTACGACTTGCCGAACGTCACCGTTCACTCGAAGTACATGCTCATTCGGGCTCGTTACGGCGAGGGGGCCGTGGTGGAGACGCTCGTGTTCGCCGGGTCTCACAACTGGACAGGGGCCGCGCTGCGGCGCAACGACGAAGCGGTGATGCGGCTTGAGGACGCGGCCAGCTACCAGGCGTTCCTGGCCGACTGGAACCTCATGCGGAGCCGGCTCCCGTGAACGCCGACGAGCGCGACCCGAGGTTCTTCGCCCGTCGTGTCGCCGTGGGTGACTGGTCTTGCCCCCGTTCCCCGGACGCCACAAATAGGGCGGTGAAGACGTCCTCGAGGTGTTCGTGTCGAATCGCGCGAGAAGAGCATCTATGAGCTCGCGAAGGACCGCGATCTGCAGGACTCGTCCATCCGCTACTTGGTTGTGGCCGGCGGACGTCGATGCTGGCGCGGGGGGAGTTGGTGGACGCCGACGTTCCGGCCTGCCCGGGGCCAGACGCCGATCCAAATTCACTCTGATGAGACCTGCACGCTGGGCTGGCCGACCGGGCGGGCGGCTCGGTCGGGCGGCTCGATGCTCGGCCGGACAGCCGGTGTTTCTCTTCGGCGATCACGCTCGATGCCTCTGCGGGCCCCCGCGGCCGGTGTTACTCGAGTCGCACCTCAGTGACCCGCTTCACCAAACGTAACGCTCTCTCCCACGAAGGCTTGCTCATGAAACTTGCCATCCTCCTCGTCCTGGCGATGTTGCCCGCTTGCAAGGGTTCAGAGCCCAAACCCGACCCCAAGTCGCGGGTCGCGGTGGCCTCCGCGGCCAAGGCCCCTCTTGAAGTCGTTGAAGTCGTCAAGCCACTTGACTCAGCTCCGAGGCGCCCGTTCATCGAGGACGAGCCGCGCCGATTGGAGCCCGTTCTCGGCCGCTCCAAGGTGTCACCGCCCGCCTCACTGACCGTGGCTCGACTCACCGCCGAGACGGCCCAAGGTGCCTTGTACGCCGTGACCGACCTCGACGCCGTCGACCCGACCCTGGTCGCGTTTGGCGTCCAAGGGATGGGCGCCGATCGACTCGATTGCCGCGTGGGCGGCAAACGGCCAGCGTTCGCGGTCCTGTTTACGGAGAACTTCAGCGGGCCACCGAAGTTGGCGCTCCGATTTGCGGGAGAGACGCCCGTGGCTGCCGGTCTCTCGGTCACTTGCGACCGCGCCGCGGTGGTCCCGGTGCGCGAGCCGACGGACCAGGGCGCGACGCTGATCCTCAAGCTGCCGGCCATCGCGGGAGAGGCTGGCAAGACTCTCCTGCCGAAGGTTCACGCCGCCATCGCCGACCATCTCGACGCACGCGCGAGCCCCTCCTTCGGCGGCCAGCGGGGGGGCCGGGACGCGGTCTTGTCCTTCGCCGCTCACCGCCTGCGCGCCGTCGGGACCGATGGAAGTGACGACCTGCAACAAGGGCGCGTCGGACGAAGCGATCTGGCGGATCTGATGGCCCTCTATACCGGCCTCACCTCGGTCGAAGAGGCGCTTCAGACAGACCGAGCCCTGCGATTGCGAGCCGTCTCAGCGGCCTCGACCGGGGCCGTTTCTTTGGCGTCGCTCAAGGGGGTCTCGCTGCCCGCGCACCCCTGGGCGCAGATGCTCTCGGAGCTGCCGGGCAAGGCGAAGCCCATCGTCGAGCCGCTCGCCTATGCCGTACCCGCGGACATACTCTACCTGCACTTCGTCGACCTGCGTTCGCTCTCCGCGCTGGCTCGCGACGTCGAGGAGTGGCTGACGCCCTTCGTCCATGCGGTTGAAGGCGCGCCCGGAGCCTACGACGTGTCGACACGCTACGAACAGCAGCTCATCGTGCAACGGACCGGGCTCTCTGAAACCTTCGGTCACTTGGCTGCCAAAGGCGTCGCGCTCGTGGCCGGCGATCCGCTGCTCCGAGAGGGAACGGACGTCTCCCTGCTCTTCGAGAACCCCAACCTCGCCCTCATCGAGCCTACCCTCGAGGGCTTCGTCGCTCAGGCTCGAAAGCGCCGCCCGGATCTCGCGGTCTCGACCACGTCCGTGGCGGGCGTGGAAGTCCGGATCACCTCGACGGCCGACGGCGAGCTGTCACAGCACCGCGCGATCGTCGGCGGCCGACTCATCCTCTCCAATTCGGCCGCCGCCATGGCGCGTTTTATTCAGGTTGCTGCCGGAGAACTCCCGAGCCTCGCCAGCCAGGGTGACTTTCAGTACTTCCGCGCGGTGTATCCACACGGGCCTCACGCGGCGGCTGCTGCCGGTGGCGAAGATGGCTTCGTCTTCATGAGCGACGCGTTTGTCGGCAAGGTCACCGGGGCCGCGTTTAAGATCATGCTCGCCCGTCGAACGGCCGCTCGCGCAGATCTTCGGGCCTTGGGGTCCACAGCGCTCACGCACGGCCTCTTCGAAGGCGGTCTGCCCTCCGACCGCACGGCCTTGTCTCACTCTCCATTTGCCTCGGCCCTCGATCTGAAACACGACGACGGCCGAGAGCTGTCCTACGACGCCCAGACCGGCCCCCGATCGGCCTTTGGCACCCTCGCGCACATGGTCCCGGTTACGGATCTGCTCGCGGCATGGAAGGACCGAACGGTCACGCGGGCAGAGTCCGAGGCCTATGAAGAATTCCAGACCGGCTACCAGCAATACTGGCGCGCCTTCATCGATCCTATCGGCGTGCGGATCAAACGACGAGACGGCGGTTGGGCGCTGGACGCTCGCATGTTGCCCCTGATCGAGCGGACCGAATACGACGAGCTGCTGGAGATCACCGGCAGCCAAACCATCGCCGCGCCCGCGCCCGACGATGGCCTGCTCTGGCAGCTGGCCGTGGCCCGCGACTCCAAGATGCGGCGAAAGATTGACCAGACGGGGCGAGCGTTCGGCGGGCGCGCGGAGTTGGGCCTGCAGTGGTTGGGCGACTGGGTGCGGGTAGGCCTGCTGGACCGAAACGCCGTCTGGGACGCGAACATGGCCTTGAACAAGGTGCGCAGCATCGAGTTCCCGGAGCGGCCCAATCGCGACTCCATCCTCGGCCGACTCCCGGTCTTCGCCGAAGCCCACGTGGCCGACGGACTCGCGCTGGCAGCGACCCTCACCGCCGTCCGCATCTTCGTCGAGCAGGCTGCCGCGGGCATGGTGGAGTGGGGAAGTGACGAGCCGCATGCCGGCATCCCGATCGTTCAAGTCACGCAGGGACGGGCCGCGAGCGCGGGCCCCGCGTCGCCTTTCACCTTACGTTACGCCATCGCCAACGGGGTCTTGATCCTGGGGCTGTCACGCGCCGCCCTGGTCTCCCGGATCGACGCGGCGATCAGTCAAGCTCGCCCCGAAACAGCAGCCGCGGCTGATACCACGCAGGTCTCCTTGAGCTACGCCCGACGCACCGCCGACGCGCCTCTCGCGCGCATCTTCGCCGGTCTGCTCGAGGAGCTCTCCGCGCCCGCACATTTCCTTGCCCGCAGCACCTACGAAGACCTTTCACGGGGGTTCGCAGAGGCGCCCGATTTCGAGACAGCGGCCGGTCGTCGACGGGCGCTGGCGTTCCTGGGTTTTGTGCCTCAATCGCCGTTCGGCGGCAGCTTCTCAGTGGACGGGCAGGGCCGAAC
This sequence comes from Myxococcales bacterium, assembly GCA_009692505.1. Lineage (GTDB taxonomy): Bacteria > Myxococcota_A > Bradymonadia > UBA7976 > UBA1532 > SHZC01. The sequence continues at coordinate 18,334 of SHZC01000071.1, read as the reverse complement.
GGTGCACGACGTCGTCGGAACCGAGGTCGAGGTGCGTGTCGATCAGTCGCCCATCACGAGAACGGAGCTGTGGGCCTTCCTCTCCGCCTTGTCCACGGCGCACGCCACCTTGGCCTTTGAGGGCGAGGGCAACCATCGGGGTCTTCATACGACGTTCACGTTTACGCGCTGAGCCTGCCCGTCGCGCTGCCCGATACGTGCAGTCTGGCCCCGTCGAGGGACGAAATAGTAAAGTCAACTTGACCTTCTCCGCCCGTCCGCCTCTCGAAGACCACCTCGGAAGGCAGGAGCACGGGTCGAATGAAGGCCGCGGAGACGGTCACACGCTCTGGCAGGCCAGCGGCTTCGAGCGCCCCCAATACACGGCCCAGCGAGTACATGCCGTGCACGATGGCCGACGGAAAACCGAAGGGTCGAGCCGTCAGGGCCCAGAGGTGGATCGGATTTCGATCCCCGGCGATACGCGCGAATCGACGCCCGGTGTCTTCGGCGAGGGCCCATACGGCCCGCGAGTCGGCCGGATGCGAGTCGACGGCCTTGGAGGCTTCGTCCAGGGCTCTGGCCGGCCGCGTCTCGACCCGATCGGCGGTTGACTTCTTGGACGGCCCGCGGGCAAGGGCCACGGTCGTCGCGCGCCACGCCACTCCGAGCGCGTCGCTCACCTCCGTTTCAATCGTCAGCTCGTGGCCCCGCGAAACCGGCGTCCAGGACGCGAGCCGGGCCGAATACGACCAGGCCTGCGAGGCGGGTAGTGCTCGATGTCGCGTGATCTCGTTTCGGACGTGAAGCAAACCCAACCCGCCGATCGGACACCGTTTGTCGGCGAGCAGGGCCAAGTGCAGCGCGGCGGCGGCCAGTTGCGGGTAGGCCAACGGCAACGTGTCACGCAGCTCGGTCTGACAAATCGCCCGGTACGCGGCCAATCGATCGGCCTCTGGGACCTGCGGCGCGAGCGTGGCCGAGAGCGCGGGCAGCTCCACCCGGGTCGAGCGCGCTGAGCCCCGCAAGGCGATGCGCACCATGTTCCAGACCATGGAGGGCGGAGCATCGAAGTGAAGGGGCGGAGGCTCAATCACCGCTGCCTCTGACGTCGCCGAGCGCGGCCAACGTGAGGACGATCGCCTCCTCGAGCTGGGCATCGACGGGGCCCAAGGACCAGAACGTCGCGCGGCTCCGGGGCGTGCGGACCACGGTCAGGGCCGTGCGACCCAAGGCGGCTTCGAGCTGGGCGTTGACCAGGCGGCTGCGTTTCTCCTTGCCCGCCGCGCTCGCCTCCACGAGGTGCACGATGGTCTCGGCCGGGGCGTAGCGATCGAGGACCATGTCGAGGAACAGCCGATCGATCGCGCCGCCATCGACATAGGCCTCACCGTCGATGCGCCGCGGTCCGAAGATGTAGGGCATCGCGCAGCTCGCGGCGACGGCCTCGGCGAGCGGGCCGCGATCAAGCAGGATGACTGCGCGGTCCCGGCGTCGAACGAGGCCGACGCTGAAGGGCACGGGGAGGTCCTCGATGCGCGCGGGCAGATGAGCGGCGAGCGCGTCGATGATGGGCTGCAGACTCAGCAGGCCTGGGCCTGCGCCACCCACGGGAAAGCGGAGTCGCACCGACCGGAACGGCGGCTTCTTCGTCAAGACCTCGCACATCTCGGCGACGCTCAGCCCGGCGGCCCAAAGCGCGCCCACCAGAGCTCCGGAGCTGACGCCGCTAATCCGAGACGGCTCGCGACCCGAAGCCTGAAGCGCGCGCACGAAGCCCAGGTGGCGGGCCATCGCCAGAAAGCCGCTCGACAGGACAACGGTCGGCATGTCTAGAGGGGGAGCTGAACGACGCGCATTCGGGCGGTCCCCGCGCCCTCGATGACGAGCGTGTAGTCGCCGGCCTCGACGCGGTCGAAGTGGAGGACGGGGTTGGGCTGGCGAGCGACGCAGCCGCGCTCGGTGGCCGCGTCCCCACAGACGCCTCGGAGCGCGGCCGTGAGCATGCCCTGGCCCGTGACCTCGACGTCAATCCTCGAGGCCACCGGAATGTTCAGCGCGAAGGCCAGCTCGGAGACCTGATCGGCGAGGCAACCGCCGGCGAGCGAGCCGGGTGTTTCGGGGAAGGTGAACGCCGTCTCGAAGTTCGGTCGGAGCGGCGGGCGATGGGCGCAGAGGCCGCCGTCTGCGCGGGTCATGCCGATGGTGCCGTCAATCTGGCCGTCGATGACCACCCAGTAACGGCCGCCGGGCAAGGCGTCGAGGTGGAGCTTCTCGATGCCGTTGACGCAGCCGAGTGCGGGCTGGCCGCAAGGTGAGTAGACCGCCACGCTCGTCCTGGGAGAGGCGCCCGTTAGGCGAACGTCCAGCCCCGTCCCCCCCGCGGCCACCGGCAGATCGATGACGTAGGCGCGGTCCGGGCCGCTCGGAGACAGACAGTCGCCGCTGAAGTTGTCCTGCCCCGCGTTGAGGAAGATCGGGGCGACCATGCCGAGGGCGGCCACCTGAGCTTGAAGGCACGCCACACCGGCGTCGGCGCGGGGCTCGCTGTGAAGAAGGAACTCGCTGCCCGGATCGCCGCGGACCTCCACGAGGCCACCCTGACCGAGGACCTGCGGCAGGGCCTGACCCCCCGAGGTCGCCGTCACGCGGCCCGAGAGGACCTGCAAGCGGACCTCGACGTTCTCCATGCTCAGGTGCCGAAAAATGTCGACGTCGCCCGCGCAGATTGAGCCCGTCGTATCTCCCCGAGGCAGAGGACTCGCGCCGGCGACGGTGTCGTTGCGCCAGGGCCGCTCGTGAATGTCGTCGGCGCAGCCTGGGCGCACGTCGAGTTGGTACCGTGCGGTGCTGCCGGGGGGCGGGTAGACGCGGAGGTAATATCGCCCCGCCGGCGCGCTGACGCGGCTCTCCGTCACGCGGCCGAGGTCGTAGTCGATGGGTCGGAAGATGTTGTCGGGTTGATAGACCTCGATCAGGATGCTGATGAGCTCGGGCGTTTGGAGCGAGACCACGAAGTCGGTCGGCTCGTCGACGACGTACCAGTCCTCGGTGCCGTCGCAGGCGATGAGGCCAGCGAGCGTCATCTCCGCCAGCGGATAAGCGTCGTCCACGGAGTGATTTCCCAAGCCGTCGTCTTCGCAGTTCCCCTCGATGGGCACGCACTGCGCCGACGGATCGCAGAACCGGCCGGGCATACAGACCGCGTCGTTGACGCAGATCGCCTCCTGCTGACAGGTGCCCCCTCCGCAGAACGTCAAGCGTGGGCACTGGTTATTGAAGCGGCACTCCGAGCAGATGCCCTCATAGCAGACGCCCCCGAGAGGACAGTCCGCATCTTGGCCGCAGGGGCCGCTCAGATCACAGCGGGCTTGGCGGCAGGTGTATCCCGGCGCGCATCGGCACGCCCCGTCGTCGTCGGGCACGCACTCGAAGTCGAGGCAACGAGCGCCCGGGCCGCAGTCGACGTGGGCCTCGCATTCGAAGGTCACGCAGCGCGCGGCGCGGCAGTCTCGCCCGTTGAGGCAATCCGCCGCGGCGAAGCAAGGCGTCACCTCGCCGCAGAGGCCGTCGATGCAGCGGCCGCCGCCATTACATTCGGCATCGACGGCGCACGCCGGTAAAGGGAGGCCCGCGTCGGGCGCCGCCGCCGGACCATCGAGGACGGGCGAGACGAGGTCGGTCGAGACGACGTCGGGGGCCGCCGCCGGAACATCGGGGACCGGGGCGTCTGGGGTCGCATCGCCGACCGCGTCCCGGCTTGCGTCGCCGAGGGCGTCCCGGCTTGCGTCGCCGAGGGCGTCTGCACTCGCGTCGTCGAGGGCGTCTGGGCTCGCGTTACCGAGGGCGTCCGTGCTCGCGTCGCCGAGGGCGTCAGAGCTCGCATCGCCGAGGGGGTCTTGAGCATCGGCGCGACCGGTGTCAGCGAGCGGGAGCGGGTGATCGCTGGCTGAGCCGTCGGGTCGGTGTCCGTCCGTGAGCGCGTCGACGGCACCGCCCGCGCCCGTGTCGACCGGGAGATCGGTGTTCCGTGCATCCGCGTTTGGCCGGTCCGCGGGGTTGGCGCCGGGGCCGTCTTGCGCGCCCGCAGGACCCGCGCCGTCACCGCCGCACGCCGCCAGAGTGGCGCACAGGACCAAGCTCAGAATCGTTCGACAGGTCATCTGCGCTCAGAGCCCCTTATGTGCCCCGTCGCAGAACGGCGAGCCCGCTGACTGCTTGCACTGGCACAGGGCCACGCGCTTAGCCTCAGTCAGATCGAACTTACCGGGCGACAGGCCTGTTCCTTTATGGCTGCCGTCGCAGAACGGCTGCTTGGTTGACAGTCCGCAGGCGCACCAGAAGTAGGTGCCCGCCGCGAGGTCGAGCACCGCAGGAGCCTTGGCGGCGATGGTGGGCTTCTGGGGTTCGGACATGGCCATGACCTCTTTGGAATCTTCGATGCAGCCTGAGTCTGGCGAGCGAGCCGCCGAACCGCAAGTCTTGAGCCCCGCGTAAAAAGGTCAAACCTCACAATTCCGACTCAATGACTTCAGGAGCCTACACCGGCTTTCGGTGCGGCAGCCACAACGCCGCGAGCGGCAGTTCGATGGCACCGAAGGGATCGGCGCGCACGATGACAGCGCCCTGCCAGGCGTTCTGTAACAGCTATTGGCCATCTCGGTTTGCATAAACCTCCAGCGTGCGCAACACAGGGTCGATCAGCCACGCATGACTCACCCCGGCGCGGCCGTAGAATGGCAGCTTATGCACCCGGTCATGCACGGCCGTGCTCGGTGACAGGATCTCGCAGATCCAGTCGGGCCGAACGGAGAACGCCGCCTCGCCGTCCTCGACCACGGGCAGGGTCTCGTGCCGCCAGCCGGCGAGATCGGAGATCACCACCGGGAAGTCCGGATCGGTATCCAGATGCAGGTCAGGTTCGGCGAAGAGGCGCCATCCGCCCGGGCCGTCGTCCTCGCCGTCGTCGAAGGGTCTGAAGATGCGCGCGCACAGGCTCGTCGCCGCGCGGAGGTGCGGCTTCGCCGGGCGCGGGCTCACGACCAGATCGCCGGCCAGGATCTCGCCCCTCAGCCACTCGGGGAGGGCCTCGATCTCGGCGTAGGAAGGGCGCTTCGGAGCCATGCGAATGCCCCGACGATACCGTCACTCGCGCTGCGTGTCACACCCGCCGCAGGATCTGCCCGCGATCAAGCCCGAGATCCAGCGTCTGCTCCCCCACAAGCCCCGCGGCGTCGAGCGCGGCGTCGAGCGCGGAGAGGTCCTCGCGCTTGAGGACGCTGAGCAGGAGCGCGCCGCCTGGGCGCAGCACGCGGCGACACTCGTCGACCTCCGGCAGGACGTGGTCGAAGTCGATGAGGCTGGTGATGGAGACGAGCACGTCCACGGAGGCGTCGCGGAAGGGGAGCTGGTGCAGCAGCGCCTGGATGGCCCGGGGACGGCGAGGGGAGCTGAGCATCTGCCGCGAGAAGTCCACCTCGATGGCTGCGATGCCTGTCATCCTTCCGAAGAGGCCGGTGCCCGCGCCAAGATCGACGATGACTTGGGCACCGGTCGTCGGGCGCGCGGAGCCCCACATCGCCGTCGTGAGTGCCCGGATCTTGGGGGCTTGCTGAGCGGAGAACGCGCTGTCGTAGAGCGTCGAGAACCGGTCGTAGCTGGCCATGAGCGTGCGCCAATGCATATCGCCTCCGCTCAGCGTCCGGCACGCTCGGCGATGCGGAGGTAGGCCTTCGCCTCGGCCTCTGGGGCGGCTCGAAAGTGTCCGGCGGCCTCGGGGAATCGCCCGGCTGCGAGAGCCAAGACTCCAGCGTTGAGCCGCGATGGGTAGCCCTTCACCGAGCTCAACTCCAGCGCCGCCTCGATGCGCGGCGTGGTCTGGCCTTCGATCTGAAACTCGACGCGCCAGCGAAGCAGCCACTCCCGCTCTTGCGAGGACAGGTAGGCGTTGACCGGCAGGCTGCCTTGAACCGAGCGCGCCCAGTGATCGATGAAGACCGCGGCGAGCAGCGGGCGTCGAGCTTCAATCAGCAGACCGGCCTCGACGAACCCCATCCGCGCGGCCTCGAGGATGAAGAGGCCACCCTGGTCGACGTATCGGGCGACCCCTGGATCCGACGCCGCAGTCGACAGGACCGCGTCGAGGGACAGCCCCGACCGCGCGGCTGAAGCGAGGGTGTCGGAGACGGCGTCGACGAAGACGATGGCTTGCCGGCGACCGGCCTCGACGTAGAGCGGTCCGCTGACCTCGCGGACGAAGATGGCCGAGGCCTCCTCCCACTCGAGGCGGGAGGCCGCGAGGTGTGAGCGTGATTCACCCTCCGGCGTGCCGGCGTCCCTGTCCCTGGACCCAGCGAGGTAGACGTCCGTCTCCTCCCGATTGAGAGCGACGAACGATGAGAGCAGCGGGGGCAACTCCGCCAACTGCGGCAGCGACCGGGACTCGACGTTCGCCCGCCAGGCCGCGTAGGTGCCCTCCGGGAGCGCGGGGTGCTGCAGGACGACCTCGACCTCACGGCGCAGATACAAGAACAGGAGCGCGAAGCCCGCGATCCCGACGAGCGATAGCCAGAGGAGGCGTGATCGTCGGGTCACGGCTGCGGCTCAGAACTTCGCTTGAGCGATCAGGTTGAGTCCCAAGATCATCGGGCTCTCGAACTTGCGCGCGCCGCTATCGGGGTCGTTGGTGACGAGGTTGTCGTCGAACGTCACCTGAGCTTGGACCGCCACGAAGATGAGGTCCGAGAGGTACTCCCGAAGGTAGAGCTTGCCGGCAAAGACCGGGCTGACCGCCTCGCCGATGGGCAGGGCCGTGGGCAGGACCTGGCTCTCGCCGAGCACGTTTTTGGTCTTGCGAACAACGATGTTCGCGCTCGCCGATGAGCCGTCCCGCTGGGTGGTCGAGATGCGCGCCACGGCCGGTCGCTGGACGCCGAACGCGACACCCGGCACGAAACGAAGCTCGGGGAAGGCGTAGTCCGCGCCGACGCTGGCGAAGATCTCGGGGCTTGTGGTGATGGCCTCGCTGACCGTGGCATAGGGCGAGAACCCGGGCGTGTCCTGAACGATAAACTCGAGGCTTCGAACGATGACGTCGAGGTTGAAGGTCATCCGTCCGCTCTGCATCGCGGCGTTGATGTCGCCGGCCATGCCGGTCTCTCGCGCCGAGGCGCCGGCCGCGTCCGTGTTCTCGAGTCTCTGGGAGGTGGCGGTGAACTCAGTGGAGACGAGGTAGCCGAGCTTGCGGGGTTTCCAATCGCGGACCTTCAAGTCCCCGCCGAGGTTCCGCAGGAGCTTGGTGTCCACGGGGACCTTCGGCTCGATGCCGTCGTGCCAGGTGAGCTGCGTGCTCGCGCCATATTGGTCGACCCAGGTGCCTTCGAGCTCGCCCCGGTCGGTCGGGATGGTCCCCTTCTGGAAGTACCCGAACGAGAGGTCGACGAGCACCTGATCCGTGACGTGCAGGCCGCCGCCCCCGAGGACGCCGTAGATGGTCTCGCTCTCGTCCCGATGGGGGTCCGTCTCCGACTGCGTGAACCACTGGGTCCTCGCCGTCTTCGCCGCGCCAAAGGCATAGAAGGCCGGGGCCTTGTAGCTGACCATGAGACCGGGGGTGTATGGCGCGAGCAGGAAGCTGCTTCGGCCACCCCACGTCAGCTCCCAGGAGTAGCCGAGGCGCACGCGGTCGCTGTCGAAGGGGAAGAGGATGAGGCTCAGCCGGTGCGGCTTCACGTCCGGGCTTGGGGTGGTCCCGTCGAAGTGGATCGCCAGGTAGCTGCCGTCGTCCTTCAGGCCCCCGGTCGGGCGTTGGCTGCCGGTCACGAGGACCTGCTCGCCGTCCCGAGCCATGCGGTTCGCGTCCCACTGAAGGACCATCGCCGCCTCGGGCACGACCCGCGCAAAGTAGGGCTGGAACTCCTTGTAGAGGACGAGCTGCCCGCGCGTCTCCTCGCCGGTGTTTCGGGAGTTGTAGTTCTCGAAGAAGAGCGCGTTGCCCGAGCGAGGCCGGAGGTCCGGGCCGGGGCTGGAGGGGTTGGTCTCACCCGCGCCAGCGAGGACGTTGTCGTCGCCCGCCACGAAGGTGATGGTCGTGTCCATGAAGTCGCCGGCAAAAGCGTGGCCCACGTCGAGCGGCCCGACGGCCGAGAGGGCCGAGAGGGCAACGCCAAAAGACAGGACGTGACCGCGCGTCCGCATCAGAACTCCGCCCGCGCGACCAACGCGGCACCTAACGAGACCGCGTCCTGGAAGCGTCGCACGTCGTTGACCTGCAAGGCGTCTTGAACCAGCTCGCCCCGGTTATTGTCCTGGAGCGCGGTGAGCGCGGCGAGCACCGAGAAGCCCGGCCCCAAGTCGAGCTGCAGCGTCAGTCGAGCGCCGTAGTTCGGCACCGTGTCGGCGTCGTCGGGCAGGAAGACCGGCGTGAGCAGGCCGGTGTCCTCGAACATATCGCTGCGCCGGTAGACGACGGTGCGTCGCCCCCCAAGGGCAGCCGGCGCGTGGATCCCGGCGTTCGGGGCGAGGTTGCTCGCGGCAGGCGGCTGCTGAACGCCGAGCTCCAAGATGGGCGTCAGGTGAAGGTCCGCCAGATGGTAAAGTACCTTGACGATGCCGACCGCCTCGGGCTTGGTCTGCAGATCCTCGGGCATGGCTTGGAAGCGACGATTGCCGCCCGGGCCGTTGAAGAAGAGGAAGCCGAGATCCCGGTAGATGCCCGCGGCCCCGAGACGGAGGTGCCCCATAAGGACGTCGCCGTGAAGGACGCCCGCGAGGCCTAACTCCTCGGTCGTGCCGCCGACGCGCTCGGGATCCTCGAGGATCTGCCCGACGGAGCTGACCTCGAGGGCCGCGCGAAACGAAACAGCGGCGCTGCTCTTGGAGTAGTCGGCGAAGGGCAGGGCGGCGTCGAGCGTATACAGGCGCGTATCGTTGCTCGCCTCGAAGGGCAGGCCGTCGGCATAAGAGACGCGGCCGTTAAAGCCCCAGGCGTTCACCTCTTCGCCCCGGACCGCGCCGTTGGGGTTGGTGCCCTTCTGGAAATACCCGCCCTGAAGATCGAGGCGAATCCCCTCGTTCTCCCGGCCCCCCCGCAGGCCGCCGAAGGCCCCGTAAAAGACCTCGAGCTGGCCCTTGCGCGGGTCCTCGTCGGCGGTGTTGTACGGCAGGCGGGTCGTCTTGAGCGCGCCCGTCACGCCGAAGTACTCACTCTGAAATTCGGCCAAGGCGCCGGGCACGGGCGCGGTGCCCGGGAACACGCCCTTGCCGCCGAACGTGACGTCCCAGTAGTGACCGAGCCGAACCCGGTCGCTGTTGAAGGGGAGGAGCGTCAGGCGCGCGGTGTTCTCGCCGAACTTCTGGGCCAGCCTGAGGTAGGTCCCGTCGTCCTGGAGGCTGCGGGCGTCGTTGGCGAGGAGGCGGGTGTGGTTGAGCTCCAGCACGACCGCCGCTTCGGTCGTGAGACCCTCGAAGTAGCCGTTGACCTTCTTGTGCAAGACGAGGTGGGTGCGGCTGTCGCGGCCCGTCTCCGTACCCTCGCGCTGGTCGTAGAACGTGTCGTTACCGGTGCGCTCGCCGATGTCGGGGCGCGGCGAGCTGGGCACCGTCGTCCCGGCGTCGTGCAGGAAGTCGTCGTCCCCGAGCACGAAGACGAGGCGCGTATCGACGAACTCACCGGCCGACGCAGCTTGGGGAAGTGCTGCGAGCGGGGCGGCGAGGATCAAGGTTCTCAGGCCGTGTTTCATTGCGGGCACTCTCCCGAGCCGATGTCCGAAAGGTCACGAGGCTCGATAATCCAGATCGAGTCGACTCCGGCCCCGGGCTGTGTCTGGCGCAGGTGGCCATTGACGCACGCGAGCTGCTCGCCTTTGTGCTCCATGACGTCGTAGCCGGACTTGCCGAGGGTGTCCCGGGTTGCGAGATAAACCTTGGCCTTGCACGTCGCCAAGTCGCCTTCGCCCGTGCAGCCGAGGCCGACGGCGAACTGGCCGTACTGCGTCAGAGACGAAATCTCCGTGCACAAGGCGTCGTCCGAGCAGGTGGTCGCGCAGTCGCCTTCGGGTCCACGGAAGTCAATCCGGCCGTCGCCGTTCTCGTCGCAGTCCACGAACTTATGGCCGATCTTCGCGTCGCGGAGTGCGACGAGCGCGTGCTCCCAAGGCTCCATGGCGAAGTTGTCTCGCGCGCAGTCAATGGGGCTTTGTCGACGCACCTCGGCGGGGAGCGCGTTGCGGGCGGCCGCGCAGTCGGTGGCGTCGTCCAGGCCCGCGATCGGCAAGTCGCCGGGGGCACAGACCCGGTAGAAGTCGTCCGGGACCGTGCCCGTCGTGCCGTTGACATCCTCCGGCTCGAGGAGGTGGGGGCGGGGGAAGTCACGTGGGCCGTTCCCGGTGATGGGTCCGCTCACGGGCTCCGGGGTGCACGGCACGACGGCGACGTCTCCATCCCCCTGACGAAGGCCCGTCTCGGCGTTGAGGTAGCTCGGGAAGTTGAGCTGCGTATTGCCAATGAACTCGGCCGCGTTCCCGGCGATCTCGCAGAGCCGGTCCCCCGGGCGAACGCCACCAGGGTTGCTGAACGTGAACAGGAAGACGCTGTTGTAGCCGCCCTCCGGGCCGTTCATGTCGGTGACGTAGAGGCCCGACTGCGTGATACCGGTGCAGACGAGGGCCCCGTGGCCGACGACGACGGCGGTGCCGCCGAGCGGGGTGTCCGTCGTGCAACGCGGGCTGAACTGGAGGTCGCGGATTCGAGGCTCGGCGAAGTAGATGGGCGCGGAGATCCCCGTGGCCATCGTGGCCAAGGCACTTTCGAGCTTGCCCTCTGGCTTCTGGCAGTCGGGATCGGCGGCATCGCTGACCCCATCGTGGTCGTCGTCGAGGCCGTTTTCACAGTCGGACACGACGCTCTCACCGGCGTCTTCGACCCAGATGCGGGTGGGCCCGTAGCTGAAGCGAAACTCGACGCTCGTGCGGGCCAAGCCGCGTTCGAACCGGACGCGGCGATGCTCGGCGGCGACGAGCCCGGGCACGACCGAGAGCACGGCGGCCTGGTCGTAGTCGCTGAGGATCGTGCCGTGGACGTCGACGGCGGTCAGGACCAGGTCGAACCTCGCCGGGACGGTGCTCGGAAAGCCGAGCGGCGTTTCCTGGGTGCCCTGGTCCTGCCCACTCGAGAGCTGCACGGTGAAGGCCCGCAGGCGCGGACGATGGTCCTCGAACGGGACCACGCCGCAGGCTGTCAATAACAAGCTCGGGGCCAAGCTCAGGGCGGCGATGACAAGTGAACGTGACATCAGTTCGAGCTCTCGTCGCCGTCGCCCAGGAGGATCGCCCGGCAATACTCGCGGCGGTCCGGATCGGCGATCTCATCGAGATCCTCGATAGAGCCGCAGGGGTCCTGCCCGCAGTCGTCGACCCGGGCGAGGCGCACGCAGGCGTCCGTCTGGGTCTCGGAGGACGAGAGCACCATCGAGGCGTCAGCAAGCGACCCGAACAGCCGCGTCTCCATGCGGTCATCGGCCCGCCCGACCACACACGACAAGCTGCGGCACTCGGCGTCCGCCTCGATGAGGGCCTCCATGCGACAGATGCATCGGTCGCTGGGCATCGGGAGCCCGTTCTCGGCCAGCAAGATCTGCGCGCCCGCCCAGGTGCGATCGAGGGGCAGCTCCAAGAGCCCGGCGACCTCGACGACCTTCGAGATGAAGTAACACTCGTCGGGGAATGGCGCGTCGGCGGGCTGGGTCTGCTGGCGCGCGCGGATCTGAGCGCAGAACGTGCCGAGCGCGGCGATCTTCAGGACCGGATCGTCAGGTAGGTTGACGGCATCGACGGCATCGCAGAAGTCCCGAGGATCCTGCTCGGCTCGCCCTTCGCAGAAGCGTTCGTGGTACGCCGAGACGTCGGCGTAGCAGTTCGGCAGGGACTCGCAGTCCGCAGGCGTCAACGCCGAGAGCGAGGTCTTCTCGAGCGCGGTCTCGACCTTGAGCCGGCAGGCCGCCGGATCCGCCTGGACGCCGCACTCAGAGAGGCAGGAAGCCGCGCAGGTCGGGTAGCTCTGGAAGCGATCGCTGACCGCGTCTCTGATGCTGATGTCCGTGGGCACCCTGGCGTTGTTGAACTTCAGCGCGCGAAAGCCGGAGCCCCCGCGCGAGATGTAGTCGTTGACCGCGACCTCGTAGATTCGAAGCTCATCGATGGGCGCGCGCGCCTCGACGTCGCAGTCGGCGAGGGGTCGGCCGGCGTCGATACAGACATCGAAGACCCGCTGATCACGCACGGCCACTTCGCTGGCGAAGCTGCACTCCGGATCCTCGGTGATGCAGTTGAGCGTGACGTGGACGCGGTCGGAGAACTGGGCCTGCGGTTGGCAACCTCGACCGGCGGAGCGTCGCGCGACGAAGGTCATCACCTCGCAGATCTCCCGGCCACTCAAGAACATCTTGGTGACGAAGTTGTCGAACGGGAAGACATTGAACATCTGGTCCTGCGTGATGGGACCGCGAATGATGTCGGTGCGGATTCCGAGGGTATTGGTGAGCGCGAAGTCGGCCTGCACCCCCCGACGATCGGCCATGGACTCGGCGGCGATGTTGCCGAGCTCGGCGTTGGCCTTCTCGCGGCCGAAACGGGGGATCATGCGCGGGGCATAGGCGATGATCCGCGTCAGGTCGAACTGGCGATTGAGGTCGAGGATGTAGGGCTCGAGGAAGGCCGCGGTCTCTGGATCTTCGGGCACGCTCTCGTCGAGCGGGAAGAGGTCGTAGCGATGTGACAAGACCTCATGGCCGTAGTAGGCATCGCCGCTGTGGCCGACCACCACGTCGAGGCGGCCCATGTACTTCTGGAAGGCCCCGGAGTGGGTGAGCACGACGCTGCGTCCACACTTGTCGCGGCGCACCTGTGGGGGGTCGAGCACGACGTGTAGATGCCCGCCGAAGACGAGGTCGAGCCCGCAGGTCTGGGTGATGATCTCGTAGTCCTCGTTCCGACCCTCGTGGCCCGAGAGGCCCAGGTGGCTGGTCACGGTGATGAGATCCACCGAACCTTGGAGCTGGTCGATGTAGAACTGCAGCGTCTGGACCTCGTCGAGCGGTGTGAAGCCGAGCGAGTTATTGCCCTCTCCGGCGCTGTTGAGCGAGGAGAGGTTGGCCATGCCGATGACCGCGATCTTGAGGCCGCCGCTGTTGACGATGGTGTACGGGCGGGTGATGCGCGCCATCTCCTCGGCGCCCTTCACGTCGCGGTCCCAGAGGTAGTTGGCCGCGAGGATCGGGAACGTGGCCCAGGTGCCGTATTGGCGGGCGAGGTTGTCGAGGCCGCGATCGAACTCGTGGTTGCCGAGGACCACGGCGTCCGCGCCCAGGAAAGAGAGCGCGCGCGTCTCGACCTCGCCTCCGAAGGCGTTGAAGATGGGCGCCCCCTGGAAGCAGTCCCCGGAGTCGACCCAGACGACGTTCGGCGTCCGCTTCCGCTCGCGCTTGAGCAGCGTGGCGAAGCGGGTCAGACCCCCAATCTGCACGAGGTCCGACGTCGACTTCAGGATGGGAGAGTCCGGCGCGTACCGCTCGATCAGGCGCGTATCGGTGGCGGCGATCTGGAAGTCGTAGGGCAGCAGGCGCGAGTGCCAGTCCGACGAGTGGACAAACGTGAGCTGCACCGGCTGGCTCGGGTTCGGCGGCGGCGCACCCATCTGGGTCTCGCAGGCCAAAGTGAGCAGCGTCGCCCAAGCAAGAAAGAGGTGAGGGGCGGCGGCGCGGCGCATATTCGTGAGCTCGGCTTGTTCGAAAGCGCCGGGAGGATACGGAGGCACGGGCTGATTGCAAGCGCGACGGCGGGCTTGGCGGCATCGACTCTTTCGAGTCAGGTCGGGAGGTCGCCGCCGGTGATTCGCTTCACCTCAGCCCGGGATGTCTGAACGATGCGGGCGAGCGTCTCATCGCTGTGCCCGCCGAGGTTCTCTCGATGACCGGGCAGCAAGGGGTGAACGATGGAGAGCTTGTCGTGGGGCATCTGGGTGTTCGCCAAATGACGAGCGACACGCGCGATGAGCGGCAGTCCGGCGAGCGTCGGGAAGTTGGCCGGGAACGTGTCGGGCTCGCCATGGTGGGCCGCCAGACCGAGGAAGAGGACCGGCATTCGCCAGCGGGCGAGCACCCGCGCTCCGCCCGTGCAATGCCCGATGGTCGCGGTGAGGTGATGCGCGACCCAGAGGCGGTGCAGGATCGACCCGAGCTTCTGCCCCTGCGCCTCGTAGTTGGCCCGCTGCGCCACCATCGTCTCATTGTGCAGCGCACGATTGTTGCCAAGCCGGATGATGGCATCCCGAAGGTTCTTGGTGGGCTCCTGCGCCCGGGACAACTGCGCGCTCTTCGCGGCCCGAATCACCGCCGCCGCCATCGTCACGTTGGCCTGGAGGAGCGACTCGATCTCCGACGCCTGCGCGGCGGGGGTCGTGGAGAGCTCGTGCATTCGGACGACAATCTTCGAAGGCACGGGCAGAACGACGAGATCCGTCGTCGTCAGCTTCCAGACGAGCCTCAGCGCGAGCTGCCGGGCGATGACCGCGTCGGAAGCCGGCAGCACCCCTTCTTCAACCGGTGCGGGTGCGCTGGCCTCGGGCTCCCGGCCGGCGTGACGGACCCGCCGCTGGCCGTAGGAATCGATGATGAGCACCTTCAGGGCCATGACAGGCACGGTCGGCGGGGAGGCCTGCAGGCGCGGCCTGGGCTCGGGCTCGCGGCCTGACCAAACCGGCGGCGTGGTCTCCGGCGGCGCGGTCTCCGGCCGTTCGGGGGTCGCGTCCTTTGGCCGTTCAGTGGGCATCGGCCAATGAGCCTGACCCTCGGGCGCGCCTGTCAGTCGAGCAAAGAGACGCGATAGGTTCGTCGTTTGATCTTGCCCGCGCGGAGCCCGCTTACGGCGTCTTGGCTCCGCTCGCGACGGATCGCGACGAAGGTTCGAGTCGTCGTGAGGGTGATTTGGCCGACGTCGTCGCCGGCCAAACCGATCTCGCCACACAGCGCGCCGAGCACATCCCCCGGGCGCAGCTTGTCCGCTCGCCCCCCCTCTATGACGACCGTGCGCATGGAGGCGACGCCGGGACGGGCCTTCGACGCGCCGGTCCTTTCGAGGACAGCCCACTTCAGCGATAGGCCTTGCCGCTCGGCGATCGCCGCCGCCCGGTCCCGTTCACGCGGCGTACAAAGACTCAAGGCGAGCCCCGACTTGCCCGCGCGCCCGGTCCGCCCGATCCGGTGGATGTGCACATCGGGATCCTTCGGCAACTCCCAGGCGATCACGGCGCCGATTGCCTTGATGTCGAGCCCACGCGCCGCGACGTCCGTGGCCACGAGGACCATGCAGCTCCCGTTGGAGAATCGGACGAGGACCTCCTCGCGCTCGCGCTGCTCCAACTCGCCGCTCAACGCGAGGACGGAGAAGCCCTGTTTCGAGAGCGACGCCGCGACGTCACGGGTGTCCTCGCGGGTATGGCAGAAGACGAGCGCGGAGGTCGGCCGATACTCAAGGAGGAGCGCGCGCACGAAGTCCAAGCGCTGCGAACTCTCGACCTCGAAGAAGAGCTGCTCGATCTTAGGCGCCGCGTTCGCGTCTGGGTCGGGCGCGGCGTTCGCCTCTTTTTCAGACTCGTTATCGATCGTCTCCGCCAGGAGCGAGAGGGGATCGTTCATCAGCGACTTCGCGAGGGTGCTCAGCGACGAGGGAAAGGTCGCGGAGAAGAGCAACGTCTGTCGCTTGCGAGGGGTGAGCTTGACGAGGTCGGCGATGTTGTCTGCGAAGCCGAGGTCGAGCATCCGATCGGCCTCGTCGAGCACGAGCACCCGCAGACCGGCGAGCGTGAGGCTGCCCCGCGTGAGGTGATCGAGGAGGCGGCCGGGCGTCCCGACCACGATGTGAGGCGGTGGGGACAGAGACGCGACTTGCGCCCTCTTGGGCACGCCCCCGTAAAGCGTGAGCACCCTCAGATTAGGCATGAAACGAGCGAGCTTACGAACCTCCGCGCTGACCTGCTCGGCCAGCTCTCGGGTGGGGCAGACGACGAGCCCCTGCACCTGCTGCACGCTGATGTCGACGCGGGTGAGCAGGCCCGCCGCAAAGGCCAGCGTCTTGCCGCTGCCGGTGGGGCCCAATGCGAGGACGTCCCGCCCCGCGAGGATCGGCGGCAAGCTGCGCTCCTGAATGGGCGTGAGCGTCTGAAATCCAAGCACCTCGATGGCGCGGCAGAGGGCAGGCGAGAGGCCGGCGGCGGCGAAAGCGTCGAGCGACATGGCTGACACTTATGCCGGAATCGCGTTGCCGGTTCCAGCGGCCGGCCTGCTCGTGGTAGGACGCGGGCCAGATGAAGGGATTTCTCGATCTCGCGCGCCACGGCGGCCTGCTTTTTGACGGGGCCATGGGCAGCCTGCTTTACGAGCGGGGGGTCTTCCTGACCAACAGCTTTGAGGCCGTGAACCTCACGCAGCCGGAGTTGGTCCGCCAGATTCATCAGGAGTACTTGCAGGCCGGGGCTCGGGTCCTGACCACCAACACTTTCGGCGCGAACCGGGTCCGCCTCGAGAAGCATGGCCTCGCCGACAAGGTGCAGGCGATCAACGAGGCCGGTGTCAAGCTCGCGCTCGAGGTCTCGGGTGGGGGCGCGTTCGTCGCCGGCAGCATCGGGCCGACGGGGCTGACGCTCGAGGAGCTGGTGGGCGCGCAGGGGGCCCGGGCCGAAGACGCGCTCGCCGAGCAGATCGAACTGCTCGACCAGGCCGGGGCGGATGTGATCTGCCTCGAGACGTTCTACCACCTGGCCGAGCTGGAGCTGGCCGTGAGGCTGGCCCGCGCCCGCACGCCGAAGCCCATCGTCGCGCTGTATACGTTTCAGCAGGATGGCCTCGCCTTGGGTGGACTGTCTCCCGAGCAAGTCGGTCGGCGTCTCATCGAGGCTGGGGCCGACGTCATCGGGGCGAACTGCGGCGGCGGGCCCGATCTGCTCTTCCGCGTGACGACCCCCATGGTGCCGCTCGGCCTGCCCGTCATTGCTCAGGCCAACGCGGGGCGGCCGGAGGTCATCGAGGGGCGCGTGATCTACGTCGCCAACCCCGAGTATTTCGGCGTGTTCGCGCGGCGGCTGCTCAAGGCCGGAGTCAAGGTCATCGGGGGCTGCTGCGGCACGGGTCCGGAGCACATCCGCCGCATGGCCGGCGCTGCCCGGATGTTCGCCGCGGACTCAGACGGCGCGCCCCAACCCCGCATCGCCGACGGGGGCCTGATGGGCGCGACCTCGGTGGGCCTCGAGATCCCGCTCGCCGAACGCAGCGACCTCGGCGCCCGCCTCTCCCGCGGCGATTTCGTGACGAGCGTCGAGCTCAACCCCCCGGTCGGCTTCGACCTCCGCAAACGTGTCGACGCGGCCATCGCCCTGCGCGACATCGGCGTGACGACCATCAACATCGCCGATGGCCCCCGCGCCAGCCTACGCATGACCAACCTGGCGATGGCCGTGGAGGTCGCCCGAGAGACGGGCCTCTCGCCGCTCCTTCACGTCTGCTGCCGCGACCGGAACTTCCTGGGGCTACAGGCGCATCTCTTGGGCGCTCATGTGCTCGGCCTCCGCAACCTCGTCGTGATCACCGGCGACCCGCCCAAGATGGGGGATTACCCCAACGCGACGGCGGTCTACGACGTCGACAGCATCGGCCTGCTCAACATCATCACGGGCTATAACAGCGGCGTCGATCCTGCGGGCAAGGCGATGCCGGAGAAGACTCGTTTCGTCAAGCTGACCGGGGCCGAGCCCGCCGCGCTCAACTATGACCGCGAGCTCCGGCGGCTGGAGATGAAACGCGACGCGGGCGCCGACGCCGTTATGACCCAGCCGGTCTATGACCCCAGGGTCGCCGAGCGTTTCCTCGACGACGTGCGAGGGCTCGGCTTGCCGATCTTGCTCGGCGTGGTCCCGCTCGCCAGCCATCGCAACGCGCTGTTCATCGACAAGAACATCCCGGGCATGCGCGTGCCCGGCTACGTCCTCGAGCGGATGGCTCAAGCCGATGAGAAGGGACGGGGCCAGGAAGAGGGGATTCAGATCGCCCGTGAGTCGCTGTTGGCCTTTCGGGACCGCATCCAGGGCGCGTACATCATGCCGCCCTTCGACCGACACGCCGCGGCTATGCGGGTTCTCGAAGGCTTCGTCACGGCGCCTTGATCGCCTGTGGATTCTCTAGGGCCTCTCGGGCCTCTCTGGCAATCGCGTCGGCGAACCGCTTGAGTGCCGGGGGATGCTGCAAAAGAAAGAGCGACGGCTCGATGATCTCGACCTCCATGACCATGGGGTTGCCGCCCTCGTCCCGGAC
>SHZC01000070.1 GCA_009692505.1 Myxococcales bacterium | reverse complement strand
GGCGGAGCCGGATGGAAACCCCACGGCGGAGCCGGACCTGATTGGACCGACGGCGGACGCGGACCTCAGTAGCCCCAGCGCGGACGGCGCGTTCGATCAGACCTTCGAGCCTGACGTCGGCGCCGAGCCGGACGGTTCGAGTCCCGACGCTCGGGCGGGCGACGCGGCCCTCGCTGACGGCCCCCTCGCCGACGCTCCCCTGCCCGACGGCCCGCTGCCCGACGGCCCGCTGCCCGACGGCTACCTCGAGCCCCCGTCCGGGAGTGGGACCACCTGCGCCGAGGCCATCAACTTCAACCTCGACGCCCACGCCCAGGCTCCCGACCGCTTCGTCTACGAAGGCACGACCGTGGGCGCCGGGTCCGACCTCCAGGCAAGCTGTGGGGACGGCGGCGGTGACGCGAGCGACGTCGTCTTCCGGTTCCGAGCAGCCGAGACGGGCACCTATACCTTCACCACGTCCATCGAAGCCGGCCTCTTCGAGACCTACGATACGCTGCTCTCCGTACGCGGTCTCTGCGACGACCCAAGCTCGGAGTTGACCTGCGACGACGACGATTGGGGCTCCCAGAGCCGCGTCACGCTGCCCCTTCGCGCCCGCGACGAGGTCTTCGTCATCGTCGACGGCTACAGCGACCGAGAAGGCCCGTTCCGGTTGACGATCGCTCAGAGCCCCGAGGTCGGGCTCGGCGAGGTCTGCGGAGAGGGGTTCATCCCCACGGCCTGTGGCCAAAACGCGGCCTGCGCCGACGACGACGGGGACGACGCCTTTGCCTGCATCGGCGCCCATGCCCCCACCCTGAACGTCAACCAGGTTTACCAATCGCCGAACGAGCGGGGCCTAGGCGTTCACGTCGCCGGGAGCGACCGTGACGAGGACGTCGAGTTCATCGTGCTCGAGGTCTTCAACGCCGAGGGCGAGGCCGTGTCCTTGAGCGGAGATGCGCCCCATGCGCGGCTACGCTTCTCGACCTTGAGCCAGCTCGACGGCGGCTTCGACGGCACGTTCTCCGGCGTCTTTCGCCCCGGGCCGCTCAGCCGCGCGCGCCTCTACGTCGAGGACGCCCGCGGTCTGCGGAGCGAGGCGGTCGAGGTGGACGTGATGACCACCCCGCTCGTGGCTCAGGGGGAAGCCTGCGACCCGCTCCAGGGCCAGTCGGTCTGCCCGCCGGGGGTGCTCTGCGATAGCCCCCTCCAGGACGTGCCGGGGGTCTGCGCTCGGCCGCTGTCCGGCTGTCCGGATTTCTTCGGTGCCCGAAACCTCGACCTCGGTGGCAGTCGCTCCGTGACCCTCGCGGGCGCGCTCGGCGACGGCGAGGACCTCACCGCAGGCTCCTGCACCGCGCTCGGCGACGACGACGCCTACACCTTCACCGCGCCCGAGGCGGGCACCTACGTCTTTTATACCCGCACGCCGGACTTCGAGGACCTCTACGTCTTCGCGCGCACCCACTGCGACGTCGCCGATCTGTCCGCGGAGCTGGCCTGCGATCGTGGGCGAGTGGGCATCACGTTTACCCTGCTCGCCGGCGAGACGCTCGCGCTCTTCGTCTCGCCGAACTTCAACCCGCCCATCGGCTACTTCGAGGGTCCCTACGACGCCCACCTCGACCGCGCCTACCCCCCGGTGCTCGACTCGGCGCGCGTGACGCTCAACCCGGTGACGCGGGCTTATGGCGTCGTGCTCGAGGGCCGGGACGTGGACGCCAACACCTCCGGGTATCTGATCACGCTGCTCGACGAAGCGGGTCAGGTCGTTCTGCCCGAACAAGAGGACTACGCCGGCCGCGTGCCCCATGAAGGCGCCCGATTCCTCGTGACAAACATCGAGGAGTTGGAAGGGGCCCTCGACGGCATCAGCCACGCGATCGTCAGTGCTCTTGACGACCACGACCTGGCCTCGAACACGCTGCTCGTGGAGGTCTTTCCCCCTGACATCCTCGAGCCGCTCTCCCCGTGCGAGGAGCGCGAGGCACTCGGCCAATGTCCGCTCGACACCCTCTGCTTCGAGGAAAACTGCGCGCCGTTGATTCACCTCGCGGCGGGTGCGGCCTGCGATCAAAGCTCCCCCCTGGATGTCTGCCCGGATGATGAATTCTGCGTTGTCACCCGCTGCCGTTCCGTGCCCATCGAGTGCGACGGCACGCCTCTCGCCCCGCCGATTGATCTCAACCTCGCGCTCGTCGACCAGCCCAACGGCGGTCTTGTTTATGTGGGCGAGACCTCCGGGGCCTCACGCACCTCAGGCACCTGCGGCGGTGCCAACGCCCCTGAGTTCGTCGGGCGGTACCTGCCCTCCGTCGACGGCAGCCACACCTTCTTTACGAGCCCGGCGCCGGTCGGTGGTCTCGCGGATCTGGACACGGTCCTGTATGTTCGCGACCGCTGCTCCGTGCCCGCCGACGAGCGATTCGAGCTGGCCTGCAGCGACGACCAGGCCGGATCCCCCGAGGCCCGCCCCTTCAGCCATCTGAGCGTGGACCTCGTCGCCGGGGTGCCGGTCTTCGTCGTCGTCGATGGCTTCGGAATCGACGACCAAGGTCCTGTCTTGCTGGGCCTCATCTCCCCCTGAATGGATACGAGCGAGAGAGGTGAACTCCTATGCCCGAGAAGCCGAAGCTGCGTGGAGTCAGCCACCAGCACGCCGCCGTTGTGGCACTCCTTGCCGGTGCTTTGCTCGTCGCATACGCGCCCAGCGGCCGGGCGACTTGGGCGAGTCTGGTCTACGTCTTCGGCCTCGTCGCCCTGCTGACGATCAGTGCCGTCTATCATCGCCCCATGTGGCCGGCCGAGCTCCGCGCCCGCCTGCGCCGCCTGGACCACGCCGCGATCTTCCTGCTGATCTGCGGCACCTATACGCCGATCTGCCTGCTGGGACTGCCCGAGGCGCTCGGCAACCGGATGCTCATCTTCGCCTGGGCTTTGGGCGCGCTGGGCATCGCTCGAGTCCTCTTCTGGGGCGCGGCTCCCCGGTGGGTCAGCGCGTCGCTCTACGTCGGCTTGGGCTGGCTCGTCGCCTTTCAATGGTCGGAGATCGTCGCCGGTCTGGGGCTGGAGACCGCCGCGCTCATCATCATCGGGGGGCTGATCTATAGCTTCGGCGCGTTGATCTACGCGGTGAAACGCCCGAACCCCTTCCCTAGAGTGTTCGGCTATCATGAGGTCTTTCACGCCTGCGTCATCGCCGCCGCGGCCCTGCACTTCGTGGCGGTCGGCCGCCTGGTGCTCGCGGAGCGAATCACCGGACTCGCGGCGTCCTTTTAGAGGCCCGCGGACATGAAGTGTGGAGAGATGCCGCACTCCAAGACCCGCGCCGCCATGTCCTGACCGCGCAAGAAGCCCCCCCCCACGAGCAGGGTGTGAAACCCGGCCAGCCGTGCACCGAGGATGTCGGTCTGTGGGGTGTCCCCGACCGCGAGGATCCGCGCGCCGTCGAGTCCTCGCTGCGTCCCGAGTGAGCTGCGGAGCAGGGCGTAGACCTCCGGGAAGGGCTTGCCGAGAAACGTCGGTCTCAGACCCGCGCTCGCCGCGGCCCGGAAGGCCTGAAAGCCCGGCTCAATGACCATGCCCTGTGGCTCGGGCGAGACGAGGTCCGGGTTGCAGACAAAGAGCGGTCTCGGGCGACGAACGAGCGCGCGGGACAGGGCCTGCTCGTCCTCGTCGTCGAAGTCACCGTTGGACAGAAAAGCGAAGGCCGCGCAGGTGTCGTCTCGATCGACCTCATGTCGATCAAAGCTGCGCATCCTCGAGGTCAACGCCGCGCGGGGCAGCGGAGGTGGGCAGATGACCGTGACGTCCTCGGGCCTCAGCCCCGCGCTCGTCAGGCAGCCCTCCAAGAGATCGAGGCCGAAGATGATCTCGTCGCTCCGCACGTCGAAGCCTCGGGCCTGATGGCGGGCGGCGGCCCCGGCTGCGTCGCTTGAGCCATCGTTGGACAGAACCCGGATGGTCTTGCCCGACCGACGCAGGGCGGCGAACGCAGCGCGAGACTCGCCGATAGGCTCGGAGCCCAGGTTGAGCACGCCCCAAGCGTCGAGCACGAAGACGTCGTACTCGGAGATTAGCTCGTCAAGGCTCTTTACCACCCGGGTTGCGACGGGCGGAGGCGGCGCGGGCAAAGCCGAGCTGACCTCCATATACCGGGTCCACGCCTCGGCGAACTGGATCTTCACGGCCGGCTTCATGGCTGGACCCCAAGCCGACGGGTGAGCGCCTCGGGTGCGGTGATGGGCAGCTCGCAGTGGGTGCCGACGCAGACGTAGGCCGCTGCCTGATGGTTGACCCCAGCGCGGCCCTGGAAAACCGCCAGCCGCCTCGCGAGCGGCCCATCGACCCGGTCGCAGAGCAGCGTGACGTGGGGCGCGAAGACCGAGGTCGAGGCGCGGACGAGTGCTTCAACCTGGGGTTCGTCGTCCCCTACAACCACCACGATCACGGGCTCGGCGTGTAGGCCGTCGAGCGCGCACAAGAGCTTAGGCACGGCGACCGGGGCCCGGCGGATGATCGCGTCGAAGGCCCGAACGGTCTGCTCGGCGCGAGCTCGATGGGCGATGACACCCGTGACGTCGGAGAGCCGCAGCAGGGCGAGCGCGGCGAGCGCGTTGCCGGAGGGCTCGGCCCCGTCGTACTCGGGCTTCTCCCGGATAGGGAGCGGCGGGGCGTCGTGGGCACCGCGGAAGTAGCCACCCGAGGCCTCGTCCCAGAAGTGTTGGTCCTGGGCGGCCTGGAGCTCCAAAGCGGCGTCGAGGAACCGGGGATCCGAGGTCGCCGTGAGAAGATCCAGGCACGCGAGCGTGAGCCCGGCGTAGTCCTCGAGCACGCCCATGTGTTGGGCACGATCACCCCTGGCGGCCCTGAGCAATCGACCGTCGTCTCGGAGTCTGGACCAGACAAAATCGAAGGCCCTTACCGCGCGCTCAATCCACCTTCGCTCACCGAGTGCCTGGCCGGCGCGGGCGAACGCCGAGATGGTCAGGGCGTTCCAGGACGTGAGGATCTTGTCGTCGAGGCCGGGCTGCTCCCGTCTCGACCTCGCCTGCCTCAGCGTGCCGCGCAGGCCCTCGAAGCGTTGGAGGTCGGGTGCGGAGAGCGGCTGACGCAGGTTCAGGATGTTCGCGTGCTCGAAGTTGCCGTGGGCCGTGACGTCGAAGGTCTCTTTCATGAACCGGGCGTCCTCGGCGGGAAGCAGCTCGTCAAGCTCCTTGACCGTAAAGACGTAGAACCGGCCCTCCTCGCCCTCGCTGTCCGCGTCCGTCGCCGAGTAGAAGCCGCCGAGGGGCGCGGACATGTCTCGCTCCAGATACGTCAGGACATCGCGGACGACATGGGCATAGAGCGCGCGGCCGGTGACCTGGTACGCATCCAGATACGTCGAGACGAGCTGGGCGTTGTCGTAGAGCATCTTCTCGAAGTGGGGCACGAGCCACTGACGGTCGGTGCTGTACCGAGTGAAGCCGCCGACGACGTGGTCGTAGAGCCCGCCGCAATACATCCGCTCGAGCGTGCGCTCCACGACCTCGAGCAGGCGAACGTCTCCGGTCCGCGCGTGTTCACGCAGGAGGAAGTCGAGCGTGCAGGGCCGTGGGAACTTGGGTGCGCTGCCGAAGCCGCCCCACGTCGCGTCGAAGTTCTTGAGGAACGCGTCCGCCCCGGCCGCGAGGGCCGTGACGTCGGGCAGACGCTCCCCCGGGGGCGAGGCCGCGCGCTGCCGCAGCTCGTCGAGCAAGGCGTGACCCTGCTCGGCGATGCGCGGGTCCCGCCACTGTTTGGCGATGGCCACAATCAGGGTCAGGAAGCCCCGGTGCGGCCCCCGGTCACCGTCCCGAGCCGGGAAGTACGTGCCGGCGAAGATGGGGGCGCGGTCCGGCGTCATGAACACGCTCATGGGCCAGCCGCCGTGCCCGGTCATGGTCTGAACGACGTCCATGAAGCAGGCGTCCACGTCCGGCCGCTCCTCGCGGTCGAGCTTCATCGCTACGAAGTGTCCGTTGAGGAACTCGGCGATCTCCGTGTCCTCGAAGCTCTCGCGCTCCATGACGTGGCACCAGTGACAGGTGCTGTAGCCCACGGAGAGGAAGATGGGCACGTTGCGCGCGATCGCCTCCTCGAAGGCGGCGTCTCCATAAGGTCGCCAGTCCACGGGGTTGTGGGCGTGCTGGAGCAGGTACGGCGAGGTCTCGGTGATGAGGCGGTTGATATACGTCGGGCGGCCGTCGTCGTCGAAGTGGGTCGTGCGCGGCCGGTAGTCGGCGGGCATGAGGGAGAACGCTTTCAGGAGGTGGGGCTCGTTCATGTTTTCATCCAAGCGGGTCAGACAGAGGCCTCTCGCCGCGTCTGAGAGTCGCCGCGGGCCGCCAAGGTTGCAAAACATCCCGAGGCTGCTGTAAGGAGGCCCGCTTTTCTCTCGGGGGTTTTGGAATGCAGAGTCTACGTATTCGGAGCGTCGCGCTCACCGCCCTGCTCGTCACGGGCCTCGCCTCAGACGCGGCCGCTCGGGCGCATAAGGTCGAGTTCGGGCTCGGCGGGCTCGGCTTCGTCAACGGGGCGTTCATGACCGAGCCCTCGGAGACGGACAAGATCACGCAGATTGGCCAGACCCCAGACGGCCGACCCGCCGTGGCGGCGGTCCCCTATCCCGGCTATGCGGGCGTGGGCGGCGGCGGCGGCTTGACCTTCAACGTCATGTATCGCGGGGCCATCGGGGCGCAGCTCGACCTGCTCTTCTCGCACGACCAGGGCAAGGGCGAGATCAACGACATGGAGATTGAGCTGTCGCAGACCGCCTTCCACATGCCGTTCCTGGTGCGCGGTGCCATCCCGCTCAAGCACGTCCGCCCCTTCATCTTTGTGGGGCCCGAGCTCGTCGTGCCCGGTGAGGCCAAAGTGGACACGACCGTGCGCTTCGAGTTCGTGCCACCCTCGAAACGGTCGGCCGGAGAGGAGATCGTGCGCTACCTCCCCCTGCTGGTCGCCGGAGTGCCAACGCCCGTGGGTCAGGCCGGGGCCTATCTCAACCTCCAGACCGGCTTCGGCTTCGAGTTCCTCATCCCGTCCGAGGACGACCTCGACATCCGCATCCCGCTGACCTTTCGCGGCAGCTTCAACTTCGACACGGACGAGGGCGTAGACGGCCGCCTGAAGTTCAGCGACGGGCCGATCTCCGACGGCAAGTACGTCAAGTCCATCAACACCGAGTGGCAGTACCAGGCGTTCATCACGCTCGGCGTCACGTTCAACCAGCACGTAGACTGAATTGGACACGATCCTCGACGCCTTCCACTGGATCATCGCCCTGCTCCGCGATCCCGGCCCGTTCATCGAGTGGGCGGGCTATCCGGGCCTCGCGCTCATCGTCTTCCTGGAGACGGGCGCGATGATCTTCTTCCTGCCCGGCGACTCGCTGCTCATCATCGCCGGCATCTACGCGGCCAAGGGTGACCTCGACCTCCTCGCCCTCAACGCCCTGCTCATCCCCATGGCCATCTTGGGGGACGCCTTGTCGTACACCATCGGCAAGCGCATCGGCCCGATGATCTTCAGCCGGCCCAAGTCGCGCTTCTTCAACCCGGCGCACGTTCAGGCGGCCCACGAGTTCTACGAGCGGCACGGCGGCAAGGCCATCATCATCGCCCGCTTCATGCCGCTGGTCCGCACGTTCGTCCCGGTGGTCGCCGGCGTCGCGAAGATGGGCTACCGCAAGTTCGCGGCGTTCAACGTGATCGGCGGCGCGGCCTGGGTCGCGTCGATGACCGTCACCGGCTACTTCCTCGTGCCGGTGGTCAACGGCCTCGTGCGGCAGTGGGCGGGGTACGAGACCTTCACCGTCGAGAAGCACATCGAGAAGGTGATCATCATCGTGGTCTTTTTCTCGATCCTGCCCGGGCTCATCGAGTGGCTCAAGGCCCGACGGCGCGCAGCGGCCTGAGAAGCGGGCGCGTCTCTAGAAGACCGCCGTTCGCCCGCCGTCCTTAGAACGCCGCCGTTCGCCCGCCGTCGACGGAGATGATCTGTCCCGTGATCGAGACCGGTCCCTCGACGAGGAAGAGCACGGTCTCGGCGATGGCCATGGCGCCGGGCTCACGTCGCTGCGGGATGCGGCTCAGGCGCTTCTCGCGATCGACCTCGGTATACGACTCCGGGAACAGTGCCGCGCCGGGGGCCACGCCGTTGACGCGAATTTCGGGTGCCCACTCGGCGGCGAGGCCCACAGTCGCTGCCCAGAGCGCGGCCTTCGACGCGCTGTAGTGCGTGAACCCGGCGTAGGGGCGCAGCGTCGAGACGTCAAGAAGGTTGACGATCACCCCGCGGCCCGACCGGCGAAGCATCGGGGCGGCGCTCCGACACAAGGCGAACGGAGCCTGAAAGTTCAGGCGCAGGTGCCGATCTACGCTGCTGTCGTCCACGGCGTCGGAGGGCGCGCGTTCAAAGATGCCCGCGTTATTGACGAGCACATCGAGCCGTCCGCACCGGGCCTCGACCTCCGAGATGAGTGCTGCGGGAGCCTTTGGATCCAGCAAGTCGGCACCGACCGCCAGCCCGTCGAGCTCTGCCGCGAGCCCGCACGCGGCCTCCAAGTGGCCATGAGCGTGAACCACGACCCGAAACCCGGAGGCCGCGAGCGTCCGAGAGATCGCCTCTCCGAGCCGAACCGCCCCGCCGGTCACGAGCGCGACTCGCCGGTTCAAGGCCCGCCTTTGGCCAACCGCCGAATGATGTCGACCTGCCCATGCGTCTCGATGCTCGACGGCCGCAGCCGCCTCAGCTCGGCGATGGCGGCATCCGGTCCAAAGCCCCCGTGGCGCGCGAGATACGCCGCCAGGAACATGCCGGCGCGGCCGATGCCCGCATAACAGTGCACGAGGGTCGGCGTCCCCTCCGTGATGCGTTCGTGGACTTGGTCTATGAGCGCGGCGAAGGCCTCGACGTCCTGCGGCGTGCCCAGATCAACGATGGGAAAGTGCAGGGAATCCAGCCCGGCCTCGGTGATCGCCCGCTGGATGTACCCGGCCGGCGGCTCCCCGAGCAGGCTGACCACGAGGCGAACGCCCTCCGCCGCGAGACCTTCGTAAGCCGCCTTGACGAAGATCTTGGAACCGCGCGCCGGCATGCCGCTCCCGGCAAGCCGCCCGCTCAAGACCCAGGAGAAGTTCGGTACGAAGTTGGGGTCCATGGTCACCGTCGCGATAGTCGTTCACGAACGAGTCCCATAATAGGGTTTTAAAGAAGTCCAGCACCGGGGACCGGCAGAGGATCACCCTGTTTGAAGACCCGATGCCCGTCGATAAAGGTCGCCAAGACGCGACTCTCGACCGAAAGCGGCGGCCCGTCTTTGATCACCAAATCCGCGTCCAGACCTATCGCGATTCGGCCCACACGGTCAGCGAGCCCCAGGATCTTCGCCGGGTTCGCGGTGATGGTCAGAAGCGCGCGCTCCGGCGTCATACCCGCCCGCACGCACAGGCCCGCCTGCAGCGAGAGGTACTCGATGGGCACGATGGGGTGGTCGGTCATGTGGGCCACAAGCAGGCCCGCGTCGTCGAGCACCTTGGTCGACTCAAAGCCGAAGTGCAGGCTCTCCGACGAGCCGCAGGTGCGAAACGCCGGGCCGAGCACGATGGGCACACCCGCCTCCTTGACCTCATCGAGGACCAGGTGGGCCTCATAGCCATGGTCGAGAACGAGCCGAAGGTTGAACTCCCGCGCGAGCCTCAGCGCGGTCAAGATATCGTCGCTGCGGGCACAGTGCGCGCGGACCGGAAGCTCACCCCTCAACGCCGAGAGCAGGACCTCCTTACCCGGATCGGCGGCAAGCGTCGGGTCGGAGTACCGCTTCTCGCCGTAGCGCCGCGCCTCCTCGAAGGCCTCCCGAAACAGGGCCGCGATGCCCATTCGGGTCAAAGGCATTCGGCCGGCTTTCACGCCGTGGGTCGTCTTGACGTTGAGCCCAAAGGCGACCTTCAGGCAGGCGGGCGCGGCGAGGCTCATGCGCTCGACGTTTCGACCCACGGTCTTCAAGACGACGCCTGTGCCGCTGACCACGTTGGCCGAGCCCGGCAGCACGCAGACCGTGGTCACGCCCGCCGCGCGCGCCTTGTTGAACGCCGTGTCCCCCGGCCAGACCGCGTCAATGGCCTGCATCTGCGGGGTCACGGGGTTTGACTGCTCGTTGATGTCCTTGCTCTCGTTGGCGAAGCCTTCGGGCATCACGCCGAGGTGGACGTGGGCGTCGACGAAGCCGGGACACAGATGGCCGTCGGGGAAGTCGTGGATCACCGCGTCTTTGGGCGTCCGTTTTGAGGCCTCCCGGAGCGCGGTGATGCGACCGCCCTCGACGACGACCTCATGGTCCGCGAGCGGACTTCGGCCGTCTCCGGCATGGACAAACGCGGCACGAAAAATCTGGACCTGACTCAAAGCCATCCCTCCTCTGTTGGAGAACCGGGCACTTGACCCGGCGGCAAGATCGGCACGAGCCGATAGACGCAGGCGAGCGCGAGCGGGCCTTCGAGGCCGACGACGTCGACGACCGCAGCGGTCCGCGGTTCACCCGGACCCCGGAGCAAGACGAACTCGATGGCTTGATCCGACGACCCGGCGAAGGCCGTCAGCAACGAGACGACGTCGGCCTCAGGGCGCAGACGGCCCTTCGAGGCCAAGGTCGCCGTCACCGGGATCGTGAGGATCAGGCCGTCACAGAGGCCGTCGGCGATACCGGGATCGCTCGTCCCCAGGACGTACCCAAGGCGAAACTTGGACAGCAGCGTCTCAAGACTGCCGAGCCGCTTCCGACCAGGCAGAGAGACGACGACTTGGACATCGGACAGGGCGGCGGGGTGCACGGCGGCCGATAAGAGCCCAATTGCTCCAGACTTCGCTAGAGCACCCATCAGAAACCCGGACCGAGTTCACCTGGATGGATGCCGGCTTGAGCCCAAGGCGCGAAAACGCGTCAATATCGGTTGATATTGCAAGTTTGAGCAACGCCGGGATCGGGCTGGCAGCCGCCGCCGGGCGACGGGAGAGGTTTCTGATTGGCGCTCCAGCTTCCTGCGGGCATTCGATGGGGTTTCCCGCTAGCGTGTCCCCCATGCTTCGACCGAACCCATGGTGGTCCCCGTTCTTCGCTTGCTTCTTGTCCTGCTCGGGCAGCGGTAGCACAGGGTCCGAGGCGGCGGACAGCTCTGCGGCGAAAGGCGACGCGGGGCCCGATGCGGCATCTGATGACGCGGGCCGGGCACCGAGCCGATGCGAGCAGGAACAAGACCCCGGGCGAGTCACGTTGCACCGCCTCAACCGCGCCGAGTACGACAATACGGTCGCTGCCCTGCTCGGCGACACGACCAGACCCGCCACAGACTTCCCCGCCGATGATGTCGGGCACGGCTTCGACAACATCGCCGACGTCTTGAGCCTCTCGACTGTGCTCGTGGAGAAGTACGCGCTCGCGGCCGAGCGGCTCGTGCACGCGGCCCTGCTGATCCCCCGCACGATGCCCGAGGTCCTCCGCTTCGAGGCCGAGCTGCTCATGTCCGTCGTCGGCGCGCCCACTGCTCGCGGCTGGAACCTGTGGTCGAACGGCGAGATCGGCAGCGGATTCACCGTCACCACGCCGGGTCCGTACCGCCTGACGATCCTCGCCGGCTGCCAGCTCGCCGGACCCGACGCCTGCCACTTGAACCTCCGCGTCGACGCCCAGGATGTCGAGCAGTTCGTCGTCGACTCGCCGCTCGCGCGGCCCGGCCTCTTTGGCGCCGAGGTCGCGCTCACCGAGGGTATGCACCACGTCGCGGCCGAGTTCACCAATGATTACTACGATCCCGAGAGCCTCGATCCGGCGCAGCGGGACCGGAACCTTCACGTCGACGCGATCCTGATTGAAGGCCCCCTCGATCTCGACCCCAACGCCGTGAACCCGGTGCGCGAGACCGTGCTCATCTGTCAGCCCGAGACCCCCGAGCGCGCCCATGAATGTGCCCGGGAGATCTTCGCGACCTTCGGGCGCAGGGCGTTTCGGCGCGCCTTGTCCGACGACGAGCTCGGTCGTCTCGTCGGCTTCCTCGACCTCGCCCTTACCCAAGGCGACGACTTCGAGACCGGCATCGGGCTCGGCCTCGAGGCCATCTTGCTGTCGCCCCACTTCATGTTTCGGGTCGAGCTCGACCCCATGCCCGACGACCTGAGGGCCCATCCCCTCTCCGGCGACGAGCTCGCCACGCGCCTCTCGTATTTCCTGTGGAGCACCACGCCGGACGACGAGCTCTTCGCCGCCGCCGATCGAGGCGAGCTGACGACAGACGCCGGCCTCGAAGCGCAGGTCGTCCGAATGCTTGACGATCGCCGCGCTTATGCCCTGCTCGACAACTTCGCCGGTCAGTGGCTGCACCTTCGGAACATGGCCGACGTCGCCCCGGACTACGCCCACTTTCCGAGCTTCGACGACGAGCTGCGCGCCGCGATGTCGGCGGAGACCCGCGCCTTCCTCGAGGTCTTCCTCAACGAGGACCTCAGCCTTCTCGACCTTCTCGACGCCCCGTTCGGCTTCCTCAATGAGCGACTCGCCTTGCACTACGGGATCGAGGGGCTGGACCTTGGCGACGGCTTGACCCGGGTGGACCTCTCGGAGACGGAGCGCGGCGGGCTGCTGACTCAGAGCTCGATCCTGACCGTGACCTCGTTCCCCACGCGCACCTCGCCCGTCAAGCGGGGCAAGTGGGTGCTCGAGCAGCTCCTATGCACGACGCCGCCCCCCCCGCCGCCGGGGGTCGAGGGCCTGATGGACACCAGCGACAGTCAGGGCACCCTGCGTGAGCGTCTGGAGCAGCATCGGGCCGACCCCACCTGCGCGAGCTGCCACCAGCTCATGGATCCCATCGGCTTCGGGCTCGAGTCCTTCGACGGCATCGGGGCCTCGCGGCAGCTCGATCACGGCGAGCCCATCGACGACTCGGGCACATTCCCCTCGGGTCAGATGTTCGCCGGCGCCAAGGCCCTGGCGGGCATCTTGAAAGCCGATCCCGCCCTGCCCGACTGCGCCGCCCGCCGCCTCTTCACCTACGCCCTCGGGCGCGCTCCGGGTGGCCTCGACCAATGCGCGATGAAAGAGATCGTCGAGCAGGCGACGGCGAGCGGCTTCAGCCTCCGCGAGCTCGCCCTGTCCGTCGCGCTCAGCCCACCGTTCCGGACTCGCCACGGTGAAGCCCCCAGCGAAGCCGCCGTTCAGGAGGTGATGCCTTGAAGCCGCTCTCGCGTCGTACGTTCCTCCAAGGTGCCGGCACCCTCGTCGCGCTGCCGCTGCTCGAGGCCATGATCCCCTCGACCGCGCGCGCTCAGCGTCCGACTCCCCGGCGGTTCATCGGGTACTTCGTGCCCTGCGGTATTCACATGGCCGCGTTCACGCCGATGGCCGAAGGCGCGGACTTCGCGCTGACGCCCATCCTTGAGCCGCTCGCCGCCCACCGCTCGAATGTGATGGTCCTCTCGGGCCTCGCGAACCTGCCCGGCCGCCCTGATGGCGCGGGCGATCACGCGGGCGGCACCGGCTCTTTCCTGACCGGTCGCCACTGCTTCAAGACCGAGAGCGAGAATATAAAAAATGGCGTCTCGGTGGACCAGGTCATGGCCCAAAGCGCCATGGGCCAGGCGACACGCATCTCGTCCCTGGTCATCGGGACCGAAGGCGGCAGCAGCGTCGGCGGCTGTGACTCGGGCTATAGCTGCGCTTACAGCCGCAACATCTCCTGGGCCGGTGAGGCCACGCCCGTCGGCAAGGAGGTCAACCCGCGCTCGGTGTTCGACCGCCTCTTCGCCGGCTCCGATCCTACGGCCAACGCAGTTCAGATCGAGAAGCGCCGCCTCTACAAGAAGAGCATCCTCGACTTCGTGCGTGAGGACGCGACACGCCTCCAAAGCAAGCTCGCGCAGACCGACCGCGCGAAGCTCGACGAGTACCTGACCGGCGTGCGAGAGCTGGAGCGGCAGCTCACCCAGGCTCCCGTCGCCCAGCTCTGCGACGTGCCCGCGGCCCCCATGCGCCCGATGAACGTGGAGCAGGCGGTCAGGCACATGACCGACCTCATGGTCTTAGCCCTCCAGTGCGACCAGACGCGCGTCGTCAGCTTCATGCTCGGCAACGGGGGCTCCAATCGGCCTTACCCGTTCTTGAACATCGGCGAGGGCCACCATGAGCTGTCCCACCACCAGAACAACGCGGAGAATCACCGCAAGCTCCAGATCATCAATACTTGGGAGGTCGGCGAGTTGGCGCGGCTTCTCGACCGGCTCAAGGCGGTTCCGGAGGGGGACGGCACGCTGCTCGACTCCACTCTGGTCTTCTGGTCGAGCGAGATTGAAGACGGGAACGCGCACCGCCACACGAACCTGCCCATCGTGCTCGCCGGAGGGGCCCGCATCGGTCTGAGGCCGGGGCGGCACGTCGTGTACCGAAACGGGGAGCCCATCTCCAACCTCTTCACGACCTTCCTGGAGACGATGGGCATCGAGGCTGCGAGGTTCGGAGACGACGGCACGGGCCCGCTCGCGGGGCTGACGTGATTCGCTTGACTGGCCTGATCGGCCGCTTACGGGCTAGGCTGAGTCCATGTCGCGCTTGATGAGAAGTCCGCTTCGCTTGATGTGGCTCGCCACGATCCTGCTCTCGTGTGGGCCCACAGCCGAGCTCGGGCAGGAGGGCGGCGCTTGCCGCTTCGGGATCCCGGCCTGCGACGACGGGCTGACCTGCCTCGCCGGGGCGTGCGTGGGCGCGGACGAGGCCCCGGCGCCTCAGCTTGGCGAGGAGAGCTTCAGCGCGGTCCTGACCGTCGAGAAGTACACGCTCGAGCCGGACGGCATGGACACCGCGGTCTTTCAGGTGGAGCTCACTCGGCGCAGCGACGGGGCCCCCTATAACGGGGAGGTGCTCCTTCGGACCCACCCGCTTGAGGGCGCGAACATCCGGCCTGCGCGGATCAAGCTCGAAGGCGGGAAGGGCGCGGCCCGAATTCGGTCGTGCAATCAGGAGTACGACCGCTGCCCGGCGAAGTTTCGGATCGTGGTCGCACGGGTGGAGCTGCCGACGGAGCCGATCGCCCAGACGGTGGAGTTGACGAACCGGGGGATTGTGGGGGTGTCGAGCGGTGGGGAGACGAGTGATGGGAGCGGTGGCGGGCAGACGGTGGATGGGGAGTTGGGGGTGCTGAGCGACACACCGCCACCATCGTGTAAGCCCGGTATGTCCACGTTCGACCTATATGTCCCGGAGTTCGGGGCGCAGACCTTTAAACTTCGGACCGAGAGCCGCGAGATAAATACAAGTTTCGTCCTCAGCGCCTTCGGCTCAGGCGGGAGTCTCGAGGTCACCATCGCTAGCTCCATCCGACCGGAGGACGGTGGGCCGCCGATCGCCTCCATCCTACCGGAGGACGGTGGGCCGCCGATCACCTTAGACCGCGAGACCTTTTTGATTTACGCCCGACCGGATACCAGCGAGGCCGAGCACCAACGGGCAGTCTCCTGTTCTAGCGAGGAGAAGCCCGAGCAGACACTCGGGAGACAAGCCCGGGTTGGCAGCTTGGACACGGCGACGACCCCCGCAAGCGCGCCGGAATTCCAGCTGGCCCTATGGGGCAGCGCCACCATGAATTGCTCCGACGCGTTCGGCCTGGATGAGCTCGGCAAGGTGGATTTTTGCATGGTCCTCGACGCTTCCCCGGTGGAGTCTAGCCCTCCCCCGCCCTAATCATTTGCCCAACACCCGCTCCGCCCCCTGACGTACTTTCCCCCCAACGGTCTCGGCGTCTGATGGCCGAGGGAGGGTCTGCCTCATGTGTCGTCCGATCCTCCCGGCCTGCCTTTGGGCGCTCATCCTAACCCTCCCCGCCGTCTGCTCCGCGCAGGCCCCGCCCGACGCCACCGGCGCCTGCAACGACACCGTCGAGGTCGACCGCTTCCGCCTCCTCCGGCAGCTCACCCTCGACCTCTGGGGCCGCGCCCCGAGTGAAGGCGAGCTCCGAACGCTCGTCAGCGGCGAGGTGGACGAGGCCCGCGTCGACACCATGCTCGCGTCCAACGAGTTCGACCGCTTCGTCGAGCGACACCACGCGGACCTGCTCTGGCCCAGCGTCAACGGCCTCGACTTCGTACCCATCGCCGGCCTGCTCCTTCCCACGGCCCAATACGGAGACGGCGGCGACGGCAACCGGCTCTTCAACATCTTCATCGCGCTGTACCAACGCCGAGAGCTCTACGCGGCCTGCAAAGACGAGCCCGCCGTTTTCGACGAGGACGGTGAGCCCGTCTTCGAGGACATGGTCGACGGGACCCGCCGCGAGGGCTACGTCTTCGTCGAGCCCTATTGGGCGCCGGGCACCCAGATCAAGGTCTGCGCCGCCGAGGCGTCTGTCCGCCCGACGAATGAGTACGGCGACGGCTGCGCGACCTTCCAGGGCATGTACAGCGGTCAATGCGGCTGCGGCCCCAACCTCGAACACTGCGCCGACCTCTCCGTGGCGCAGACGCTCCTGCCTATGTTGCGCGAGCAGCTCATGCGAATGGTCCGCGGGCCCATCGACGGCAATCGCCCGTACACGGAGGTCTTGACCACGGTCGAAGAAGAACTCAACGGGCCCCTCGCCCACTACTACCGCCACCTCGCCCCGTTGGCGATCGACCCCATCGTCCTCGTGCCGCCCGTCGCGCCCGCCGAGCTCGCCGATCTGCCGTACACGGACTTCGCCTGGCGCACGTTCCGCCGCACGCCGGAGTTGCACAGCGGCGTCCTGACGAGCCTCGCGTATATGCTCCGCTTCCAGACCGCCCGCGCCCGCGCCAATCGGTACTACAACGCCTTCCTCTGCGAGCCCTTCCAGGCCCCGGTGGAGGGCCTGCCGAGCCCGAACGACGAGTGCAGCCAGGAGCCCAACCTGAGCGAGCGCTGCGGCTGCAACTACTGCCACTCCAAGCTCGAGCCCGCCGCCGCCCACTGGGGACGCTTCGCCGAGGCCGGCACCTTGTACCTGGATCCGCAGGTCTACCCGGTCTTCGACAGCCGCTGCGCCGCCTGCGCCGAGAACCCCCAGCGCGAGTGCGGCTTCATCTGCGACCGCTTCTACGTGACCGACATCGGCCACCCCAAGGAGGCCCAATACGCGGGCGTCCTGAAGGCCTATGAGTGGCGGACTCGCGAGCAGATCGCCCGAATGGAGCTCGGCCCCAAGGTCCTGGTCGAGGACGCCATCACCGATGGTCGCCTCGCGTCGTGCTCCACCGTCCAGCTCTTCCGACGGCTCTACAAGCGCGAGCCCACGGAGGCCGAGGTCAACGGTGAGCTGCTGGAGCTCTCACGGGCGTTCCAGGCGGGTGGCTTCAACTTCAAGTCTTTGGTCAAGTCGCTTGTCCAATCTCCCGGATACCGGAGGCTGGTCCGATGAACACCACACATCACGCCGCGCCGCTCTTCCTGGGTCTCGTCACGCTGCTCTCCTGTGGTGAGGACCGCTCGGGCACAAAGACCGAGCGCCCGGAGGCCGAGATCGACGTCGGTCGTCAGGCCGATCGGGCGACCGCAGACCCCACGCCAGACGCCGCCCTGCCCGTCGTGGTCCAGAGCACCCTGAGCCGCGCGCCGGGTCGAATGACCGTCGATCAGCTCCGCCGATCCATCGAGATCATCACGGGTGGCCTCGCCTGGGAGGAGGACTTCGGGGACGGGCCGACAGACATGCTGGAGGTCCTGGCGCCGACGATTGGCGCGCCCGACTACCTGCTCGTCACCGAGGAGAACCTCGAGCCGTCCCTCATCATCGCCAAGTTCCTTCACGACGCCTCGCATCGGCTCTGCGTGCGGTGGGTCGAGAACGAGTCCGTCGCCCCTCCCGAGCGACGCACGCTCGTCCGCCACGCCGCCGCCTTTGAGTCCCGCGAGGAGGCCGACATCAAGGCCGGACTCCGCGCACTGCAGCTTCGATTCTTCGCCCGGTACTTGCCCGAGGACGGCGCCGAAGACGGGCCCATCAGCGCGCTCTATGGCCTCTTTCTCAACGCGAGCAGCACCTCGACCCCGGGCCGCGAGGCGAAG
The DNA here is from genome assembly GCA_009692505.1 of Myxococcales bacterium. Taxonomy (GTDB): domain Bacteria; phylum Myxococcota_A; class Bradymonadia; order UBA7976; family UBA1532; genus SHZC01. The sequence goes on along the minus strand of SHZC01000070.1, from coordinate 5,546 downwards.
GACGGCTGGCTCGCCGTCTGTATCGCGCACATGACTGATCCCGAACTTCTGCTGTACTGAGGAGGCGAGAATGAAACGTCGAGACTTCCTCCGCACAGCCGGAATCTCCGCCGCCGCCTTCGGCCTGTCGCAGTCGCTCCTCGGACGACTCGCCCTGGCCGCTGGCGAGCAGGACCACTACTTCCTCGTCTGCTACTTCGAGGGCGGCTGGGACCACCTCCTGGGCCTCGATCCCCGCGATCCGAGCGTATTCAACGCGGCCAGTCTCCGGGACACGGGCATCGAGCCGGCCTACGAGCGACTCCCCCCGCAGTTCTCGCGTTCGACCATCGACGCGGGGCCTTTCACGCTCGGCCCCTGCATCGGTGAGCTCGCCGAGCTGGCCAACGACTTCAGCGTCGTGCGGGGCATCAATATGGCCACCCTGACGCACGAGGTCGGGCGCCGATATTTCATCACGGGCAAGGCCCCCTCGGGTCTGCAAGCGCGCGGCAGCTCCATCGCCACGGTCTGCTGCGCCCAACTCGGCGCCGACAGGCCCGTGCCACACCTGGGCCATCGCATCGAGAACTACAACATCGATCAGCCCGCGTTCGCCGGGGCCATGTCCGTCGCCGCCGTCGATCACATGCAGTACATCCTTCAAGAGGATCTCGGCCTGCCGACCGACGTGCCCGCCAACGTCAAAGGCGCGTTGGGTTCCTATTGGCGGGAGCGGCCCGACTGCGAGCCGGCAAACGGCGCGGGCGCGACACGACTCGCCGAGATCTACCGCGAGAACCGGACGCGGGCCCGGCAGGTCGTCACCTCTCAGCTCCACCGACGCTTCCAGTTCAACTCCCCGGACCTGGCTCCGGTCCGCGCGCACTACGGCCTCGACGCCGCAGGGCTTGAGTCGGCCTACGGTCGGGCCGCCCTCGCCTCTCAGGCTCTCAAGACGGGCCTGTCTCGCGTGGTCAGCTTCGCCGGGGCCACCGAGCTCGATACGCACGATCAGACCTGGGCCAACGACCACTCCACGCGCCTCGAGGCCGGCTTCAGCGCGCTCGCCCGGCTCATCCGCGATCTGCAGATGAGCGAGGCGCCGGGCGGTGGATCGTTATGGTCCAAGACGACGCTCATCGCGTTTAGCGAGTTCGGCCGCACGCCGCGTATCAATGATCGACAAGGGCGGGACCATCACCTCGGCAACTGCGCCCTGCTCGCCGGGGCGGGCATCCGCGGAGGCCAGGTCATCGGTCGCAGCAACGATCGCGCGATGGGGCCCGAGCTCGTTGATCTGGCCACCGGCCGGCCCGATGAAGCCGGGAAGTCGCTTCAACCAGAGCACATCATGACCACCTACCTTCAGGCGGCGGGCCTCGACGCGAGCAGCCTGCGGAGCGAGCCGGTCCTGAGCCTCCTGGCGTGAGCCGAGCCCTCGTTCTGGCTGCGGTCTTGTCGATGTCCTGCGGTGGTGCCCCGCTCCCCCCAATGCCCGCAGAGGCCCAGAGCATCGGTCACGGTCGAACGGGGCCCTACGACCCACCCATCGGCCTGCCGCTGCCTCAGGTGTTTGAGCTTCGGGTCGAGAAGACCGGCTGCCTCGCGCTCAAAGACCCTGCGAGCACGGGTGCTGTGGAATCGCCGTCGCGTCTGGGCGAGCTGCACCTCACGCCGACCCCCGGTGGCCTCCTCGTGTACCACCTCGCCAATCATCGCTGCTGCCAGACCTTTGAGGTGGAGACGAAGGTCAAGGCGTCTCACGTCACGCTCACCGAGTCCTTCTCCGGCGGCGCCTGCGAGTGCGCCTGTTCGAGCGAGCTGCGCTTCTCGCTGGGGCTCACGTCGGGCACCTACGAGGTCGTCGTCCTGGGCATCGAAGACGGCGGCCCCCCGCTCCCGCTTCACACTCAGTCGGTCACGGTGCCCGGGCTCTGATACGAGATCGGTTGAGGGGTGGGATGAGCCGATGTTGAAGACCTTAAAGCAGCGACTGAAGACTTGGACCTCCGCCTTGAGCGGCCCACCGAAGCCCGAGTTCCCGCCGGACTTCGACGAGGATCTCATCGCGATCAATCGCCGCGTCGCGCCGTTCACGATGACGAGCAAGGAGCGTATTCACGCCCTGTGTTGCAGTGTTCAATACATCTCGAAACACGCGATCGAGGGCGACATCGTCGAGTGTGGCGTCTGAAAGGGCGGCAGCATGATGGCTGCCGCCCTCTCTCTGCTCAAGCTCGAGCAGGAGCGCAAGCTCTGGCTCTTCGACACCTTCGAAGGTCGAAGACACGATCCCCGCGACCGTGCCCGAGAAGATCGCGTGGCTCCGACTGGACACGGATTGGTACGAGTCGACGTATCACGAGCTGACACACCTCTACCCCCGACTCAGCGTGGGCGGGGTCTTGATCATCGACGACTACGGCCACTGGGTCGGCGCGCGCAAAGCCGTTGATCAGTACATCGAGGAGAATGACCTGAAGACTCTCCTCCAGCGCATCGACTATACGGGTCGCATCGCCATCGAGCCCGAGGCCTGACGTTCCCCTTCTCGTCGGGCGCGGGTACGATGACCGCCCGAATTCCCCCTGAACCGAGACCGTGGAGCGTGTGATGTCCGAGACCGGCGACTTGATGCAGAAGATGGTGTCCTTGTGCAAACGACGGGGCTTCGTCTTTCAGTCCTCCGAGATCTACGGAGGCCTGAAGAGCGCGTACGACTACGGCCCCCTGGGCGCGGAGCTCAAGCGCAACCTGATGAATGAGTGGTGGCGCGACATGGTCCAGGGTCGCGAGAACGTCGTCGGCCTCGACGCGTCGATAATCATGCATCCCCGCGTCTGGGAGGCCTCAGGCCACCTCTCGGGCTTCAGCGATCCGCTCGTCGACTGCAAGGTCTGCAAGGAGCGTTTCCGCGCAGACAAGGCACCGCTCGCCGAGTCGGGCAGCGCCCTCGTCCTGGCGTTCGCCGACAAGGGCCAGGCCAAGGTCGCCGAGGAGCTCATCGAGAAGCAGTTCGGCCAGAAGCTCACGCGGGACGGCAAGGAGCTTCGGGGCGCGCTCGCCGGAGACAGGGGCTACGTCTGCCCGGTCTGCGCGTCGCCGTTCTTGTCCGAGGAGCGGCAGTTCAACCTCATGTTCCGCTCCTCCATCGGCCCGGTGGACCCCCTCGGCGCGGTGGCCGCAGCCCTCGAAGAAGGCCGCCTCGCGGGCCTGTCCGGTCGTGAGCTGCGCGCCGCCATCGAGGATCTCACCAAGCCCTCCGCCGTCTATCTGCGGCCGGAGACGGCTCAGGCCATGTTCGTGCAGTTCGCCAACGTGCAGCAGAGCATGGCCATGAAGGTGCCCTTCGGCATCGCGCAGATGGGCAAGAGCTTCCGCAACGAGATCACCGTCGAGCACTTCATCTTCCGGTCCTGCGAGTTCGAGCAGATGGAGATGGAGTTCTTCTGCGAGCCGGGCACGGACGACGAGTGGATGGAGTATTGGCGGCACGAACGCATGGGGTTCTGGAAGCGTTACGCCAACAACCCCGACAAGTTCCGCTTCCGTGCGCACGAGAAGAGCGAGCTGGCCCACTACGCCAAGGGTTGTTACGACATCGAGTACCTCTACCCTTGGGGCTGGGGAGAGCTCGAGGGCATCGCCAACCGCACGGACTACGATCTCGGTAAACACGCCAAGCACAGCGGGCAGAAGCTCGAGTACTTCGACCCCTTCACCCAGAAGAAGTTCGTGCCCTACGTCATCGAGCCCGCGGCGGGGGCCACGCGTGGGCTGCTCGTCTACCTGCTCGACGCCTACCACGAGGAGGTCGTCGACGGTGAGACGCGCGTCTGCCTTCGCCTCCACCCCAGGCTCGCGCCCATCAAGGCCGCCGTGCTGCCCCTCGTCAAGAAAGACGGCATGACCGACGTCGCCCGCAAGATCGTCGACGATCTGCTCCGGCGCGGCATCGCCGCCAAGTACGACGAGCAGCAGACCATCGGGAAACGCTACCGACGCCACGACGAGATCGGCACGCCGTTCTGCATCACCGTCGACGGCGAGACCTCGGCCACGTCCACGGTGACGATCCGCGATCGCGACACGATGGCGCAGCGGCGCGTCAGCGTCGACGGCGCGGTCGACGAGATTGAGGCCCTGCTCCGAAAGTAGTCTCTTTCTGCGCGCCATCGCCTCGCCGTACCTTGCGCCTTGGCCCGGACGTGCCGACAGTCAGCGTCATGTTTCGCGCCGCTTTCACGCTCATGCACGTTCGGGGCATCCCCGTTCGACTGCACATCTCGCTGATCCTCGCCGTGCCGCTCATCGCGTACACGGTCGGGACAGAGATGTTGCCGATGCTGATCACCCGGTCAGGTCTCTCCGTCGACGCGCTTCGGCTCCCGCTCTGGACGCTGGGGCTCCTGGTCTCGCTGGCCATGTTCGTCGCGGTGGCCCTGCATGAGCTCGCCCACGCGCTCGTGGCACTCAGCCAGGGCGGGCACGTTCACCGCATCACCCTGAACCTCATCGGGGGCTTCACGGAGATTGAGAACGACGGGGCCACGCCGCTGCAGCAGGCATGGATGGCCTTCGCCGGCCCGCTCGCCAGCTTCGCGGTCGGGGCGCTGGCCGTGACTGCCTCACGCATCGACGGGCTGATGATGGACGCGACGGCGGCCTTGCAGCTCTTCGGCTTGATGAACATCGGCCTCGCCGCGCTCAACCTCGTCCCGGCATATCCCCTGGACGGCGGTCGAATCCTGCGGGCACTCCTGTGTCTCGTGACCACGCCGCTCCGGGCGTTGAAGACGGCGGCGAGCTTCGGACGGTTGCTCGCGCTCGTGGCCGCGACGTTTGCGATCACGCAGGGTGACCCGATGCTCCTGCTCCTCGCGGCGTTCCTGTTCTTGGGGGCCGGGGCGGACGAGCAGGGTGCCGTCTTGAGGATGGGGCTCGTCGGCATGAGGGCCCGGCAGGCCATGGCCGCCCGTGTGGTGACCGTCGAGCCCGAGCGCCCGCTCCACGCCATCGCGCGCCACATGTTATTCATGGGGGCGTCCGTGGCGCTGCTCCGCGACGAGCGCGGCACACTGGGTGTCCTGACCCTCGGCGACGTGCAGCGCGGGGGCCTCGGCAAAGGCGCTTCGAGCCTGGTTGGGCCGCCGATCTTCGTAAACGCCGACGACGATCTCGCCGACGTTGTCCAGAAGATCCGACGCTCGAGCCAGAGCGGTGCCATCGTCAAAGACGACATGAACACGATCATCGGCGTGGTCACCGCCGAAGATCTGGCACGCGCCGTCACGTTGCGCCGCGCCTCGGAGACAGGTCCTTCACCAAACGATCACAAGACCGTCGCCGCCCCCTCCGACTTGACCTAAGCTCTCCGGGTGATCTCCACCTTCTTGTCCCTCGTGGGCCGACTCGCCCTACGAACCGCCGGCTGGCGTTATGTGCATGAGGCCCCGCACATCCTCAGGGCCGTCGTGATCGGCGCGCCTCATACCAGCAACTGGGACTTCCCCTTCACGGTCTTGGTCGCCTGGTCGCTGAACGTGCGTTTCCGCTGGCTGGGC
>SHZC01000069.1 GCA_009692505.1 Myxococcales bacterium | reverse complement strand
ACTCGCCTGCCCGCTTCGTCTCGAACTGGTGTAATTGACCTGAGCCTCGGAGTACGCCGAGCCCCGTTCGACACATCGGGGCCAACGCGAAGCTGAACGCGCGAGATTGTTTCGCCGTCGTCGTCTGTGTTCACGTCCTCGGCGTGCTCGGGCTCTTTGGGTCTTTGGGTCTTTGCTCGTTGGCAATACCCCCGCCGTGGACTGGGATCTGGGCATGCCCTTCTATCGCGCCGCGTACCTTCGCGAGGCCGGAGTCTCTCCGGGTCCGGTCTATGACCCTTCTTATCTCTGTATGTATGTCTCGGTGCGGTTCATGGCGCACCGGGCGGCGCGCTGGCCCCCGGGCTCTCCTGCCTCTCCTGCCTCTCCTGCCTCATCTTCTGGTCGTCGCGTCGGATCGGCCACGAGATGCTCAGCCAGGGACTGTACGGTTGGGCCACGGCCTGCGCTGCCGTCCCCGCCATGTACGCCTCGGTCCTCCGTCAGCTCGACGACCCGAGCCGTCACAACGTCGCCACGACGGTCGCGGTGTTCACCTTCGCCGGCCTCAGTCAGGGGCTCATCGCGCTGCTAGAGGCGACGAAGCCCGTGCAGCTCCTCGCCGTCTGCCTCGCCGTCCCCCCGCCTCCTGCCCTCCTTCGCCCGCCTCGGCACCACGCTCACCGGAGCCCGCCCGTATTTCTCCGGCCCGGTGGGGGACGACGCCGCGCTCGTCGAGGTCGTAGAGAGCCTCGAGCCGGGCACGCGCGTGCTCTTTGAGGACCTCCGCAGCCGCGAGTTCGAGCCCTCCACCGGCGACATCGCCCGCTGCCTGCGTCGGGAGGTCATCGGCGGCCCACACTCGGTCAACTTCACGGCCGGGGGCGACGTGAACTTCACCTGGGGCTCGTTCCTCGGCCGCCCGCTCGGCCCCGATCGCGATCCCGACGGGGACGGTCGGCCGACGGACCCCTGGGCCGACGCGCCCCTCCGCGTGGGCTTCATCGAGGTCGTCTTTGGCGCCTAAGGGGACGCCTTCAGAGTTTCAGCGGCGGTGCCCCGCTCAGTGAGCACAACTCCGGGGCGGCCTTGCGGAGCAGCATGGGCGAGAGCGCCTCCCGCAACGCCGACGGCATGAAGATCGCTACAGCGCGAAGGTCCACCTTGCCGACCGGCCGTCAAGCGCCTTGACGTTCTCCGGCAGACGACCCCCGCGAAGGATGAACATCTCGTCGAGCGTGTCCCCGTCCGTCGCGAAGACGACCTCGGGTCGGGCCTCGGCGAAGGTCAGGAGCTCCTTCGTGATCTCGACGTTCTGACCCCACGGCCCCGCCGAGAGGAGGAGCAGCAGCGACGCCGCGAGCGCGAGGACGACGCCGATGCGCCGCCATCGGTGCGTCGGCAGGCGTGACAGGGCGAACGTGAGGACGACGAGCGCGGGAAGTGCAACCGGGTACCAGTACCGGGTGTCGCGGTCGAGCGGCACATAGTTGAGCGGGTGCTGGGAGCCATAGGAGGTGAAGACCCAGAAGCAAACGACGAGGGCGGCAGCCCAGCGCACGGGCTTCAGCACGGCTTCGGACCTGAACAGGACGAAGAGCACCGGGAGGCCGAGCGTCAGACCGAAGCCACGAGAGAAGACGAGCGAGGTCACGGGCCAGGTGAGCCAGTCGGGGTTCATCGATCCGTCCGGCAGCCGCATCGGGATGGCGAAGGCGGCGTCGCTCAGGTGCGTCTCGCCGACGATCCGGAGCTGCCAGAGCGGGTCACCGACGAGCACCTGCATCGTCGAGAACTCGAAGGTGAGAAACGTCGAGAGCGCGAGGGCGCGCAGCACCGCTGCCTCGCGGAGGTCAGCGATCACCGGTCGACGGAGACCGTGACGGAGTCCGAAGACCAGCACGAGGCAGCCCAGGAAGAAGAGCGGCGAGACGTGTACGAAGACCGAAAGGCCCAGCGCCACCGCGCCCCATCGGCGGAGTCGGGTGCGGTCCCCGAAGAGGACGAGGGCCGTGCCCAGAGACGCGAACCCATTGGCCAGCGCGTTCGCCGCAGGGTAGGTCGACTGGCCGACATCCAAGGGTAACGCCGCGGCGAGCAGCCGCCGTCGCTCGCCGCTCTGCTGCTTGATCTGCTGGGCGACCACCAGGAAGCGGCGGTTCACGGCGTCGAGCACGATGCCGCATGACAGCGTGACAATGGCGCAGATCTCGATCGCTGCCGCCTGGAGCGCCGTCGGGAACCGGGAGACCTTGCCCGTTTGGATGAACTCCACGACGGGCACGGCCCCGAGCGCGAGGCCGACGGCGGCCAAGATGAGCGCCATGAGCGTGAAGAACGCGAGCGGGCGATAGGCCTTAAAGATGTCAAGGTTCTTGACCAAACCCTTGAAGCCGTCGCGGCATGTGCTCAGCTTGCTGAACGAGCCCGGCGGGACCTCGGCATAAGGCACAGGGACCTCGGCGATGACGAAGCCGCGATACAAGGTCTGGAGCGTCCTCTCGGTCTCGACCTCGAAGCCGTGGGACATGACCGGGACGCTCCGTACGAGCTCTCGCGTATAGACCCGATAGCCGCTCATCAGGTCGGTCAGGTGGCTGCCGAAGACGTGGTTGACACAAGAGACGACCAGCCGATTACCGAAGACGTGCAGGGGTCGGAAGGACTTGTCCCCGAGCTGGACGAGCCGGTTGCCGACGACCATGTCGGCGGGCCCTCAAGGACGGGCTCGAGGAGCTGCCGCACCTTGTCGGCGGGGTAGGTGTCGTCGCCGTCGGCCATGACGTAGATGTCGAAGTCGAGCTGCTCGAACATCGATTGCACGACGTAGCCCTTGCCCTGCCGTTTCTCCCTCAGGACCGTGGCCCCCGCCGCGACGGCGATCTCGGCGGTCTTGTCCCTGGAGTTGTTGTCGTAGACGAAGACCTGCGCCTCAGGCAGCTCCCGGCGAAAGTCGGCGACGACCTTGGCGATGGTCAGCTCGTCGTTTTATCAGGGCAGGAGAACGGCGATCCGCGGCGGTTTCTGGTTGCTTCCAATGATGGTCAAACATCAGGCGCGCGGCAAAGCCATGAAGAAACGCGCGCCGTGGCCCACGACGGCCTCGCCCCTTATGGAGCCTCCGTGTCGGCGGACGATGCGATCGACGGTGGCGAGGCCGATGCCCGTCCCCTCGAACTCGCTGCGTCGGTGCAGTCGCTCAAACGGCGTGAAGAGCTTGGCAGCGTAGGCCATGTCGAAGCCCGCGCCGTTGTCTCGGAACTCCAGCTCCAAGCCGACCTCGCTCTCATGAATGAGCACGTCGATCATCGCGTGCTCCCGCCCCCTCGTGAACTTCCACGCATTGTTCAGGAGGTTCTCGAAGGCGAGGTGCATGAGGCCCGCGTCGGCGTCGAAGGGGGCACAGGCATCGACCCGAGTGGACACGACGCGGTCCGGCTCCTTGAGCTGCAGCTCCGAGAGGATGGCCCTCGCCAGATCCGACAGCCGGACGGGGCGGCGCGTGAGTTCGCGCCGCGAGACCCCGGACAGTTTCATGAGGTCATCGATGACCGCGGCCATATGCCGACTGCTCGCCACGATGCGGCCGATGAGATCGAGACCCTCCTCGGGCAGGCCGTGGCCGTGGTCGGCGAGGAAGACCTCCGTCAGGCCCTCGATGGTCCGCGTGGGGCCGCGGAGGTCGTGCGCCACCGCATAGGAGAACGCCTCGAGCTCCTGGCAGGCCGTGGCGAGCTCAGCCGTGCGCGTTTCAGCCTCGGCGCGCGCCTGACGCTCGTGCCGCTGCAGCCGCACATTGCACAAGGCCAAGCCGGCGTGGTCGGCCAGCGTCTGGACGAAGGCGGCCTCTTCTGCGTCGATGGGTTCGTCGGGTCGAAGTCGCCCGAGCGTGAGCGCGCCTTCGACCCGGTCGCCGACCCGCACGGGCACGACCAGCCACGAGTAAATTGGATGAGCGGCCGCGAGCTCGCGGAAGGCTTCCGGAAAGAGCCGGTCCAGCTCGCCCGACGAGACCTCCGGGATGAGAACGAACTCATTCACAGAGAGCACGCGGCCGGCCAAGTCGTAGCTCGATGGGGGCGCCTGCATCTCGTAGATTTCACGGACGGCCTTGGCCAGACCCGGCACCGGGTGCCACATGCTCGACAGCCTCATCCTGGTCGAAGCGGGATCATCGCGGAGGAGCACCGTACAGCAGTCCCCGAAGAGCTCGCCAACGCCGCGGGCGAGCTGCTCGGCGACCGAGTCGGCGTTTTCCACGCTCAACGCGAGCTGGCCTGAAAGTTGAGCCAACTTGGTCACGAGCTCAGCGGTCCACCTTGGCATACGCCCACCACGACAACGTCCACGACGTAAAAAGAGTAGCCCTTCGCGGGATCCAATGGAATACGAACCTGCAGCCGCGCCGTTGACTTCGGGCACTTCCGTTGGTACTTCGCCCCGCCTTCAATCTCTACATCCAAGAGCCGAGCCGTGCAAGACGTCCGAGTCCTAAACGATCTAGTCCGCCGCGAGAGCGCCTTCGTCGATGACATTTTGACCGAGGTCAATAAGGTTATCGTCGGACAATCCTACATGATCGAGCGAGTCATCCTCGGGCTCCTGACCGGGGGGCACGTCCTGCTCGAAGGCGTGCCGGGTCTGGCCAAGACGCTGACCGTAAACACCCTGGCGACCACGCTGCGGGCCAAGTTCCAGCGCATCCAGTTCACGCCAGACCTCCTGCCCGCGGACCTCATCGGCACGCTGATCTACAATCCGCAGACGGGGCAGTTCACGCCGAAGAAGGGCCCCATCTTCGGCAACATCATCCTCGCCGACGAGATCAACCGGGCCCCGGCCAAGGTGCAAAGCGCCCTGCTCGAGGCTATGCAGGAGAAGCAGGTCACGATTGGGGACACGACGTACCCCCTGACCGAGCCGTTCATCGTGATGGCGACGCAGAACCCCATCGATCAGGAGGGCACCTACCCCCTGCCCGAGGCGCAGATTGACCGCTTCATGCTCAAGGTCAAGGTGGGTTACCCGACCCGGAACGACGAGCGCGAGGTGATCGCCCGTCAGCTCAACCCCAGCCCGCCCGAGGTCCGCACGGTCGTCGATATGGAGCAGCTGCTCAACGCCCGCAAGACCATCGCCGAGATCTACCTCGACGAGAAGGTCAAGGAGTACGTGCTCGACATCGTGTTCGCCACGCGCGAGCCGTCGAAGGTCAAGGGGCTTGCCGAGTTCGGGCGGTTCATTCAGTTCGGCGCGAGCCCCCGCGCGAGCATCTGGCTGGCCAAGGCGGCGCGCGCCCACGCCTTCCTCAAGCACCGCGGCTACGTCATCCCCGAGGACATCAAGGCCATCGCGCCCGACATCCTGCGCCATCGCATCATCACGACGTACGAGGCCGAAGCCGAGGAGATCACGAGCGACGCGATCGTCTCGCGAATCCTCGAGGCCGTCGAAGTGCCCTGAGCCGGCGCAGAGTCCACCCATGTCCGTCCTCAGCCCAGAGCTCCTGCGGGAGATCCGCAGCATCGAGATCGTCACCCGCCGGCTAGTCGACCAGCAGATGTCGGGGCAGTATCACTCCGTCTTCAAGGGCCGAGGGATGTCCTTCGACGAGGTGCGCGCTTACATCCCGGGCGATGAACCCCGGCTGATTGACTGGAACGTCACCGCCCGCACCGGCTCGCCCCACGTCAAGACGTTCGTCGAGGAGCGCGAGCTGACGGTGTTCATCGCTGTCGACATGAGCGGCTCGATGGCCTTCGGCTCCGTGAGGGACGAGAAGCGCGTGGTGGCCGCGAAGGTCGCCGCGATGATGGCGTTCTCCGCCATCGCCAACGGGGATCGGGTCGGGCTCGTGGCCTTCACCGATCAGGTCGAGCGCTACGTTCCTCCCAAGAAGGGTCGCAAACACGTCCTGCGGATCATCGACGAGATCCTCCGCTTCGATCCCGTCGGCCACCGGACCTCGCTCGTCAACGCGCTGGAGTTCATCGGGCATATCGCCAAGCGCAAGGCCGTGGTCTTTCTCATCTCGGACTTCCTCGACTCCGACTATGAGCGGCCCCTGCACGTCGTCGCCGGTCGGCACGATCTCATCCCGATCACCATCGTCGACCCCGCCGAAGACGTCCTGCCGGACCTCGGGCTCGTCTTCCTCGAGGACGCTGAGACGGGAGAGCTCGTGCCGTTCGATACGAGCGCTCGAAGGTCACGCGCCGGGTACGCCGCCGCCCAGCGCGCTCGGACTCAGGCACGGGACTACGACCTCAAGCGCTATGGCGTCGCGCCGATTCGTGTGATGACGAACGCGAAGGACTATGCCGGCCCGCTGATCAACTACTTCCGCATCCGGGCGCGGCGATCATGATTGCCGCGCTGTGTCTCGTCGGCTTGTTCGCGGCCCCCGACCTCGGCGTGGCAACGGGCACCACGCCCCCGCCCGCTCAGGCCGCAGCCCCCGCCGTTGGCCCCCCGCCCGAGGTCACAGTGACCTGCGCGCCGGAGCCCGTGCGGGTGGGAGAGCCGCTCGTCTGCACCCTCGTCGCGGTCCACCCCGACACCATGAGCGTGACTGTGCCGCTGCCTTCGGGCGCGACCGAGGTCAGCGCCATGGACGTCTCTGCGGCGGCCACCACGGCGCGCACCGATGGCAAGCTCTCGACGCTGCGACGCTTCGCTCTGGTCCCCAAGGAGCCGAAGGCGACCCTCAAGGTCCCGGCGGTGACGGTCTCCTGGCAGGAGTCGGCGGGCGGTGTCGGCGCCCTCGAGATCCCCGCCCGCAAGGTCGCCATCAAGCGGCTGCTCGAGGGCGCGGACTCTGCGGAGCCGCGCACGTTCAAGGCGCCGGGGGGCGAGGCCGAGCCCTTCTTCGAAGCGCATGGGCCGGTGGTGTTCATCAAGACGAACTGGGCCCTGCTCATCACCTGTATCGTGGTCTTGGCGACGGCGGTCGGCATCGGCCTCGGCTGGCTCATCAAGCGGTTCCTCGATGCCCGACGGCGGGCGGCCCTGCCTTGGGTGGATTCGCGCCCGGCGCACGTAATCGCCCTTGAGGCGCTCGAGCAGCTCGCCGCCGAGCGACTGCCAGATCAGGGGCGCGTCAAGGAGTTCTACTTCCGCCTCTCGGAGATCGTGCGCCTCTACCTCGAGCGGCGCTTCGACTTCGCCGCGCGTGAGATGACGAGTGACGAGATCCGCGCTCACTTCTCGCCGCGAGAGCCCACCGGCCCGAAGCTCTGCAGCCCCCAAGCCCACCTGGCTATCGAGGACTTTCTGAGCGAGACCGATCTCGTCAAGTTCGCTGACTTCGCGCCCATGGACAGCGCGGCGGACACGGCCATGCGCGCCTCTCGAGGCATCATCGAGCTGACGAGGCCACCAGAGACGAGCGACGTGCCCGAGCCTCGGAAGGGGGACGAGCGATGACGTTCCCGGTGTATGGGCCCTGGTCTTGGCTCGGCTTCACGCTGCTGCTTGTGGCCCTTGTTTTCGTGGGGGGGCGAACTTTGAGTCGCCTTGGGGTCGACGTGCCGGGGATGCGTTTCCCGGTCCGCCCGCGTCTCAATGGGGTCTCGCCCGGGTGGCGGGCGCGGCTCGCGCATCTCCCGACATACCTGCGGTTCGCAGCGCTCATCCTCCTCTTCGTCGCGCTCTTGCGTCCTCAGCTCGCCCAGACCGAGACGGCCGACGTGGAGGGCATCGACATCGTGGTCGCCTTCGACCTCTCGGGCTCAATGAGCTCCGTAGACGTCTCCGATGACTCCCTCGTCCGCCTGCAGAACGCCGGGCTCGAGCCGAAGAATCGCTTCGTGAGCGCCATCGAGACGCTCACGTCTTTCATCGAGTCGCGCCGCTACGACCGCGTCGGCCTGGTGGCCTTCGGCAAGGAGGCGTTCCTCATGTTCCCTCTGACGCTCGACTACGGGGTCATGCTGAACATTCTCAAGAGCATGAGCCTGAACGACATCGACGGCTCGGCCACGGCCATCGGCAACGCGCTGGCCATGAGCATCGCCCGCCTCCAGGAGAGTCAGGCCAAGTCGAAGATCATCATCCTCCTGACGGACGGCGATGATAACGGCAGCAACGTCGCCCCCATGGAGATGGCCAGGGAGGCCGAGAAACGCGGCGTGAAGGTGTTCACCATCCTCGTCGGGAGCGAGGGGCAATCGCGGCAGCCCACCCAGATGGCCGACTTCGTGACCGGGCGCCGGATGTACCAGCGCATCGACACGCCCGTGAATCCGAAGCTCCTCGAGGACATCGCCGTGACGACCGGGGCGAGCTTCTATCGCGCGACCGATCCCGAGTCCCTGACCCGTGACTTTCAAGACCTCCTTGATGGCCTTGAGAAGAGCCGCCTCGTCGATCACGCCGCGGCGGAGCGCACGGAGGTCTTCCACCTCTTCGCGCTGCCCGCCCTGTTCTTGCTCCTCCTGGAGATCGCCCTCTCCCAGACAATCCTCCGGAGGTTCCCCTGATGCGATGGGGCAGTCCCGAGCTCTTCTGGTTGACGGTGGCCCCGCTCGCCGCGCTCTTGCTATGGGTCTTTGGCGCGATGGCCCGGCGTCGGCTCATCGCCCGGATGGGGACCGCCGCGCTCATCGGCCGCCTCCTGTCGACGTACTCGCCCCAGCGACGGCTCACCCGCCAGTTTCTCTCGGGCTTGGGGCTCGTTCTCTTGGTCGTCGCGCTCTGGCGGCCTCAGTTCGGTCGACGGCCTGAAGCCCTGCACCGCACCGGCATCGATCTCGCCATCGCGTTCGACATCAGCAAGTCCATGCTCGCCAAGGACGTGCCCCCCTCCCGAATCGACGCGGCCCGGGCGGTGCTCGATGAACTCACGGGGCGACTCGTCGGCGATCGGATGGCGCTCGTGCCCTTCGCGGGCGTGGCCTTCACTCAGAGCCCGCTCACCGACGATACGAGCGCGATCAAGCTCTATCTCAACAGCCTCGATCCCGCGAAGATGCCCATCGGCGGGACCAACCTCGCCATGGCCATCGACGAGGGCGTCAAACTCCTCGCCGGCTCCGGCGACAAAATCTCGGGCCGGAGCCGCGCGCTGCTCTTGCTCACAGACGGCGAAGATGTGGCGCCCGGCCAAGGTGAGGCCGCCCGCAAGTCGGCGCAGAAGGCCGCGGAGGCCGGCGTGAAGCTCTTCGCGATCGGCGTCGGCACCCAGGTCGGCGAGCCCATCCCGTTGTACGACGCAAACGGTCAGCACGCGGGGTATCAACGGTCCACGGATGGCAAGCCCATCTACAGCAAGCTCAACTCCAAGCTCCTTGAGGAGCTCACCCGCGCCGCTGATCCGGGTGAGCCCAACGCCGTCCGGGTCTTTACCTACGACGGGAACCAGGACGTCGTCACCCCGATCGTCAATGCCCTTGACCAACTTCAGAAGACTACGATCGAGGCCAGCATCCGCCATCAATACGGCGAGAAGTTTCAGTGGGTCTTGCTGCCCGCCTTCCTGCTCTTGCTCGCCGAGCTCCTCGTGAGCGAGCGCCGAAAGAAGACGTCGTGAGAGGTCGCCTCGTCGTCACCTGTCTGGCTTTAGTGGGGTTCGGCCCGTTCACCTGCGCGGACCGGGACGTGGAGCGCGCCCGTTCGCACCACCGCGACGGCAAGTTCGACCTCGCGGTTGAGGCTCTCACTGACGTCGAGCGGGACGCGCCGGAGGTCCACCTCGCGCGCGCTTTGGCCCTCGTCGCCCAGGAGAAGCCCGACCTGCACGAGAAGGCGTCGACCTCCCTTGACCAGGCCTATCGCCTCATCGCCGAGGCCGGCACCCTGCTGGCGGGGGACACGGCCGAGGTCAAGTCCGAGAGAGCGCGCCTGGCGGTGCTCCGGGGTCGGGTCTCCTTTGGTCGCGGCCTCTTGGCTCTGCAGAAGCAGGACTTCGCGGCTGCAGTCGGCGAGTTTCAGCGCGGCCTGGAGTTGGATCCGACCGGACCGAGCAGCGACGACGCGCGGTGGAACCTCGAGGTCGCCTACTTCAAGCAGCACCCGCCGTGTCGACTCCGTGAGGACGACCACGAGCCCGATGACTCGCGCAATACGCCAAAGGCCGTTGACATGGAGAAGGGCGCCGACGGCCTGAAGAAGCGGCTGCTCTGCGCGGCGAACGAGGACTGGTACACGGTGGAGGTGCCCGAGGGCGCGATGTTCTATGTCTCCCTCAGCGGCAAGGTCGAGCCGAAGGACGACGAGGACGACACGCGCGAGGTCACGCTCACCCTTTTCGGCCCCGACCTCACCGTGCCCGAGGCGATAGGGACCGCCGTGATGACCGACGGCAAGGCGAGCGTCGGCCTGCCTCTGACGCCGGTCAGCGGCCAATATGTGATCGGCGTGACGGGCCTCGGGCGGGCCGAGGTGGCGTACGATCTGGGCTTGGAGATCGTGCCGCCATGCCCCGGCGACGACGAGGCCGAAGACAATGACTCGCCCGACTCCGCCACGCCGCTCGAGGATGGGCAACGGCCCGGGCTGAAAGCCTGCCCCGGCGACCTCGACCACTTCCTCGTGAAGGTCCCGCCCAAGGAGGGTCGGATCGTCACGGTACAGCAGGACCCCTCACGCGGCGGCCCCGTTCTGGCGCAGGTCATCGGGCTCGATGCGATGCCGCTCTCCCCCGAGGGCCAAGCGCTGCAAATCCCGGCTGCGGAGACCGAGCAGACGGTGATCATCCGGGTCTTGGCCACGACGGACCGGGAGAACGTCTACGCCCTCGAAGTGAAGAAGGACGACGGCGAAGGCGATCCGAAAGACGAGCCCAAGGACGAGCCGAAAGACGAGCCGAAAGACGAACCCAAGGACGAGCCCAAGGACGGGCAGCCGCCGAGTCAGCCGCCCCCGTCTGCCGCGCCCGAACAGATCGATCCGCAGAAGCTCATCGACGCCTTGGATAAGAACGAGAAGAATCCGCAGCTCGAAAAGCTCCTTCAGCGAATGCAGGCGGCCCCTCGAATGGAAGACTACTGAGCGCGATGCGGCTGCTGGCCTCGCTTCTGATCTGCCTCGGCTCCTTTTGGTTCAGCCCGCCGAACGCCTACGCGAAAGCGACGATCAGCGCCTCGGTCGACCGGGAGACCGTCGGCCTCGAGGGCGTCATCCGGCTCCGCGTCAGCGTTCAAACCGATCAGGACGACGGGTCGGAACAGGCGACGCTGACCCCTCCCGACCTGTCCGACTTTGAGGTCATCCAGCAGCTCCAGCAGCGGTCCTACGGCCTGGGCGCGACCGCGCAGACGCTGTCTCTCACGCTCCGGCCGGTCAGGGCAGGCGAACTCAAGATCGGCCCGTTTGTCCTGAAGGCCGATGGGAAGAAGCTTCGGAGCCAGACGATCGCCATCCGGGTGACCGGGGACGCTACGCAGTCGAGCACGGGCACCCCCACGGGCACCCCCAGTCTCGACGAAGTCCTCACCTCTCCGCCCGCCGAGAGCTCCGGTAAGGCCACCGCCCCGGACAGGCAGGCTTTCCTCGCTTGGGAGGTGGACGACGCCGAGCCCTATGTGGGCGAGCAAATTAACGCGGCCCTCTACCTCTACGTCAACCGGAGCATCGCCGTGCAGCAGCACGACTTTGGAAGCATCAACCTCGAGGGCTTCTGGAGCGAAACGGTCAAGAGGCAGGGGCCCGGGCGCTCAGAAGTCGTCTACATCGGGGGCGACGCCTTCACCAAGAACGCCGTCACCGAGTATCGCCTCTTCCCTCTGCGCGCGGGGGAGGCGCGCCTGCCCGCCGTCAAGGTCGACCTCGTCCTTGGGGATCGCTCGGTCTTCGGCGGCCGACGCCAGAAGGCCCCCCGCGAGTCACCTCCCCTGCCGGTCCTCATTCGCCCGCTGCCCAATGCCGGTCGACCGGCGGACTTCGTCGGGACAACCGTCGGGCTCGTCACCGTCAGCGCCAAAGTCGACCGAACCTCCATCAGCGCGACCGAAGGCGTGGTCGTGACGCTCGCCGCCCAGATTGACGGCCTCGCGTCCAATCTCCCCGATCCCGTAATCACCTCTTCGGACTGGCGCGTCCTCCCGTCCGACGACGAGACCCACTCGACGCTCAGGGGCGAGGCGGTCGTCGGCTACCGACAGCGGCGTTGGCTCCTCAAGCCCGTCAGGGCCGGCCGGCTCACCGTGCCCCCCATAGGCATCAGCTACTTCGATCCGAAGGCCGGACGATACGGGACCGCGCAGACGCCGAGCCTCAGCATCTTTGTCGCCGACCAAGGCGGGTCGAATGCCGCGGGCGGCCCGAACGCAATCGGTTCCACCCGGCCGATCCTGGCTTCGGGGGCATCGCTCGCGAACGGCCAGCCGTCTGCCCCACTCGCGCTCAGAGGCATCGTGCGGGATGCCTCCACCGAGCCCGGCTCGAGGAGCGTCCGTCGCCCCTACTTGCGGCTCGCCATCGTCCTCGTCGCGCCGCTCGTCTTCTTCGGTTTTGTCCTGCGCGACCGCCTTCGCCTCAGACGGCAGGCCCAGTCTGGGACGCGCCGTCGCCAGCAGGCGGCTCAGGTGGCGCTCTCCGGCCTCGTGGCCCTGGGAGCGAGCGGCGATCCACGCTCCGCCTTCGCCGAGCTCGCGCGGGTCTTTATGGAGTTTCTCGAGGTCCGTCTGGCGGCGACGCTGCGAGGGGCCACGCACGAGAAGGTCGGCCAAAAGCTGAGAGAGCTGGGCCTCGACGAGGATCTCTCGCGGGCGATCGTCGCCGAGTTGGAGAATGCCGAGTTCGCGCGGTTCACGCCGCAAGACGTGCGTCGAGAGGTATTGGAGGCCACGGTCCTTCGGCTGAGGGGCCTCGTCACCCGCGCCGACCAGGCCGCAGCGCGGGCGGCTACATGAGCGAAGTCAGCATCGCCGACGAGGCCTTCTCGGCCGGGAACTTCAAAGAGGCTGCTTCGGCTTATCGCGCCCTCTGCTTGACCGCGCCCAACGCCGATCTCTTCTTCAACCTCGGCACGGCCGAAGCCCACGCTGGCCGCCTCGGGCCTGCGGTGTGGGCCTTCGAGCAGGCGCTCATACGTGAGCCCGAGCACGACGACGCCGCCGTGAACCTCGAGGCGGTGCGAACGCTCGCCGTCGAGGCGGGGCTGGGACGCGCGGGGGGTCTGAGGACGCTCTTGCCAGGGGACGACGACGCCGGGACGGGCCTGCTGACGGCCTTGACCCCAACGACGACGGACGTGGCCTTCGCGGTGTCTTGGGTCGGGCTCTTCGTGCTGCTCGCCCTTCAGCGAACCACTAAAGAGGCGACCCGCTCCACGGCCTTTGGACTGCTGGCCGTGCTCGCGGCCCTCTCATCCTTCGGCTTCGGGGGCCTCTCTGTCGGGCGCACCTTCGTGGTCGATCGGACGGACTACGCCCTCGTCATCGCCGACCGCAGCCGCGCTCTGCTCGGACCGGGCGAGCAGTATCAAGCCACGGCCCAGCTCACCGCGGGCGTAAAGGTGCGCGTTCGCGGGCGGGACGGAGGCTTCCTCCACGTCACCCTGCCGGACGGCGGCACCGCCTGGGCAGCCTCGTCGGACTTGGCGATGCTGACGACGGACTGACGAAGGTCAAGGGACTTGACGTTCAATCGCTGGTCAGCGATGGCTGAGTGGTGCGGCTATGACGGTCTCCCTGCCGCGCACGTAGGGCGGCGGTCAAGGCCGTCAGGTTCCAGGCGGAGCAAGACAGACGGACGTATCGACAGAGATCACAGGAGGTCTCGCGCCGGCATTTCCTCGACGGTCAGGCCGGTCGGGCTGGCTTCACCGGCTGCCAGCCACGTGTAAAGTGCCGCCCAGCCCAAGGGCGGCGCGATCTTGAACACAGGGACCAGCTTCGCGACGGGGCGGCCGCGCCGCGCCGCGTGATGATGACTTCGTGGCCGGCGGCGACCTCGTCGAGGATGGCTGACAGGTGCGCCTTCGCCTGCACGACGGTTCGACTGCTCATTGCAGTCTGCTAATGGTCATCATGGTCGGCATTGTGCCGGAGAGGGTGGCCGGAGCCGGTGGCGGCGCCGGTCAGCGACGCCGCCTTCGAACGAGCGCCAGACCAGCCAGGCCGAAGAGGATGAGGGGATCCGTCAGCGGCCCTCGCGTCGTGGAGCAGGCCGCGCAGCCCGCGCCCGGCTGCGGATCAGCCGCCCCGCCGCCATCGGGTGGGTTGAGGAAACCGCCGTCCGGATTCTGGATGATCCCACTCCCAGGGCCGCTGCCCGGGCCGCCATCGGCCTCCGGCTCGCCGCTCCCGCCACCCGCGCCCATGCCCGGATCCACCGGCAGCTCGGGGCGGTCTTCAGGCGCGCGGCTGAAGCACTGAGGTTGATTGTTCTGGCCGACCTCACAGACCTGGCCGGGGGGGCAGTCGAACGAGTAGCAACCGTCGAAGATGCAGAGGCCCGCTTCGCAGCGCGTGCCCGGGTCGCAAGCGATGCCCGCGCACTCATCCTGCCCGCAGGAACCGGCGGTGCAGACCTGACCATCCGGGCAGCTCACGCCGGCGCAGTCGTCGTCCGCGCAGACGCCGTCGATGCAGCTCTGGAAGAGGGGGCAGGCCACCTGCGCGCAAGACGGGATGCACTGTCCGCCTCGGCAGAACTGTCCACCGGGGCAGTTCGCCGCGGCGCAGGGATCGGCGACGCACTCGGCACCGTCACAAATGGAGCCATCCGGGCAGCCGATCTGGGCGCAGTTGTTCGGGACGCAGACGCCCTCCCAGCACCGCTCAGCGGCGTTCGGGCAAGCGATCCCGGCGCAGGGGTCGAAGCACATGTTCGTCACCACGTCGCACTGCTGGCTGAACTCGCAGACCACGTTGTCGCAAGGCGAGATGCAGAGGCCGAGGCCCGCATCGCAGAACTCGCCGCCGTTGACGCACTCATTGCCTTCGCAGGGCTGGCGGCAGTCGCCGTTGAAGCAGACCTGGCCGGGAGGACAGAGCTCCCCGTCGTCGACCTCGCCGTCACAGTCGTCGTCAATCCCGTTGCAGGCCTCCACCGGCTCGGGCTCGCAGGTCCCGCAGGCGTTGACCAGGCCGTCGTCGATGATGCCGTTGCAGTCGTCGTCCCGCCGGTTGCAGATCTCGTTTTGGGGCTGAACGTCGGCGAGGCAGACCACATGGCCGTCGATGCAGGCCCGCTGGCCCGTCGCGCAGGCGCCGGGCTGGCCGGTCGCGCAGGGGCCAGGCGCGATGGGATCGGCGCCGTCCGACCCGTTGTCGACGTTGCCGTCGCAGTCGTTGTCGCGGCCATCGCAGATGTCCGGGGCGCCGTCGGGCGCGCAGATCAGGTCGTCGCAGGCGTCACCGATGCCGTCGCCGTCGTCGTCGATCTGGTCCCGGTTGGGCTGGTTGATGCAGTTGTCGCAGGCGTCGCCCACGCCGTCCCCGTCCATGTCCGCCTGCTCCGGATTGGGCACGGCCGGGCAGTTGTCCTCGGTGCTGCAGAGGCCGTCGGCATCGTCGTCGAGGATGCAGACGCCGCCGAGCGAACGGGCAAGCACGAGGATCGCGTAAGACGTGGCGGAGATCTGGTTCCAGCAGCGGGCCTGACCGCACCAGTTTCCGGCGCCCTCCTGGGTCGTCACCAAGTAGTGCGCGAAGTCGTAGTACCAGCGCCTCGACTCCTCCGGGTATCCATCGGCCCCCGGATCACGGACCGCGCCGATCGCGTCAGAGAACACGAACTGCCCGCTGTTGTCGTCGGCGGTGACCTCGAGCGCCTTCGAGGCCGCCCAGAGGTAGTAGTACTGGCTGGGCCAGTTATTGATCGTGTGGTACGTATTGTAAGTGTAGTTCTGCTGGAGCCACCGGAGGGCCGACTGCACGTTGCCGTCGCCGGTCGGCAGGCCCGCCAGGCGATAGGTCCAAACGCCCGAGGCGGTCATGGCCGAGGTCGACCCGTAGTTCTCACCGCCGCGGTACTTATGACCGCCGTCGCCGTTCTTGGCGTTGGTCACGAACCGCACGGCGTTCGCCAGGGTGTCGTCCGCGTCGGGTCGAATCGCCGAGGCCGCCGACAGACCCGCCATGGCGAACTGGGTCGTGGACAAGTCGCCGTCGCTATCGGCGTCTGTGTAGTTCCAGCCGCCTTGGTTCGCGCCGATGTTGCCCTGATTGCCTCGAACGGCTTGCACCGCGTTGGCGAGACCCTGGGACACGCTCGTGTTCGCGCCGACGTCGTCGGGCCCACCCGTGCCCAGATACAGGCTCGCCGCCATCATGCAGGAGCCGGTGGAGTACTGATACGCGTTCCCGCCTCGGAAGCCGGGGATGCTGTTGATGCAGAACCGAATCCCGTTTCGCACGCGCTCCTGGTCGGCCGGATCCATGCCGCCGTAGCCCAAGGCCGGGGCGTTCCAGTCCGCGCTCGCGCGCTTCTCCAAGAAGCAGAGCATCGCCAGGCCCGTCGCCCCGCCATCGACCCCGTCGGCCGTGCCACCGTTGCCCCCGAGCTGGGTGCGGAGGAACGCGATGCCCCGATCGATGGACTCGTTGACCCGCTGCCCGAACGGCGTGACGTTGGCCTCAGCCACCGCCGGGATCGAGAACAGCGCTGCGGTCAGCAGGAGCTTCTGGGAAACGGGTCTCGCCACGGCGGCCTCCTTCATTGGGCTGCATGCCGGAAGGCACGCGAAGTACAGCCACTTCACCAATGATGCCAAAGCCACGGCCCTAGGCGCAAGCGGGCCGTGCGAATCCGCCGGGGTTTATCGACCCCGCCCCGAGCCCCTCCGGAGTGCGACCTGGAGGCCACAGGTGTATGGACAGTCTGGTCGTCACCTCTGAGTCGCCTCCGTCTCGCGCAGACGCAGCGTCCGGTTGACGAGGTACAAGGCGAAGAGCCCCCCGAGGATGCGGGTCGCGACCGTGGCGGCGGTCGCCCCGAAGTTCAGCCCGATCTTCAAGACCGCGTTGAAGGCCAGGACCCCGGGTCGGTCGAGGCTGTAGAGCACGTATGAGAGCGGGCCGACGACGAGCTCGAAGACGATGCCGACGTACATGAGCATGAACACCGGCACCGCGTCGGCGTACCTTGGCTCGTAGTGCGGAATCCAGAACGAGACGATCGGTAACGCGGGCAACGTGGCGACGGCGAGCAGGCCCGTGAACTTCACGATGCGTCGCATGAACGCCCGCAGCTCGGCGGTGTCCGAGACCTGTGTGACCTTGGGAAACAGGACGTTGGATACGCTCATGTTCAGGAAACCTAGGACGAGCGCGTACGTCCAAGCGCAGCGGTAAACGCCGAAGGTCTGCTCGTCGCAGGAGATGCCCAACATGAAAGTGTCGAGTTCATAAAAGATCGTGTCGCCTAGGATCATCACGCCCGTGTATTTGCAATAGGGCAGGAGGTTCTTGGACGCCGCGCCGACCAGCTCGCTCGCCGTCGTCGAGAAGCTGTGCTTGGGTGACAGCGCGATGCCGACGACGAAACCCTGGGCGTTGATGGCGGCGTCGAGGAGGATGACGCTTGAGGGCGTCACGGCGGTCAGGAGCCAGAGGAGCCCGAAGCCACTGAGTCGAACGACGGATAGCCCGACCTGAAGCAGCGAGCGCGTGACGAAGCGTTGCTGCGTCTGGATGTAGAACTGCTACCAGCTATAGAGCGCACCCGCGAAGACGCCCGCGTAGGTGTAGGCGAGCGGCCCGCCGAGCTCGGGCTTGTTGAAGAGGCTCGTGGCGACGAGGTGGGCCGTCGAGAAGCCTACGAGGGAGACGATGACCGCGAGTCCGAGCCTGAGCCAGAGCGTCGCGGCGAAGTGAGCCGCCGCGCCCCGCCGGTTGCCTTCGGACAGACACCGGCTCCCGAACCGGACCATCGCGTGGGATAGCCCGAGATCGGTCATCACCCCGGTCAGCGTGCCGATCGAGGTGGCGAGCCCGAGCAGGCCGTAGTCCGAAGGTCCGAGCTGCCGCTGAAGCAGGAGCTGAATGACAAAGCCGATGCCCGAGCCCGCGAGCTGGCCGGCATAGGTCACGCCGACCTCTCGGACCAAGGGGGGACTGTCGCAGGGCCCGGAGTCGTTCACGCATCGACACCGGACCACTCTGACGGAACGATCAGGAACGCGAAAGCGAGGCTCCGACCGGCCCGACATTCACGGCCTCTCGTCGGAGGCTCCGCGAAGATTTCGGCGGGTGACGGTCCACTCCGCGTCCGCCGGGATGACGACGCGGAACCGCTCCTCACGCGAGAGCGCGTCGGGGTGGGCGTACTCCAGCCGGATGTCGTGCGGGCCTTCCTGGAGGCGGACGTCGACGAGCGGGGTCCACCCGTAGGGGCGGTCGTCGATGAACGCGAGAGCGGGGGGGCGGGCGTTGAGGCGCAGGCTGCCGAAGCCGCGGCCGAGGGCGTTGACGGGGGCCCGACCGAAGGCCTGCTCCTCGCGGTCGACATGGTCGAGACGGAGACTGGGCGAGGCCTTGCGGGCCGAGAGCACGCGGGGTGGTGCCTCAGCGTTTCCCACGGCGGGCGCCATCGCCGCGACGGAAGCAACCCCGACGGCCAGACTCGCGATGACCTCGACCGGCTCCACGACGGCCGGCGCGGTTGAGCGTTCGAAGTTCAAGGATGGGGCAGAAACCGGGGGCTGGCTGCCGGTCGGTGCCGCCGATTTTGATCCGAAGAACATCGCGCCCGCAGCCGCAGCCGCACCGAAGGCCACGACGGTGGACACGACGATCACGGTCGCTCGCGGCCACCTCGAGCCCAAGCGGGGGGGCGTCGACCGACTTGCCGCAGCAGTGGCCGGGCTGTTGAGACTTGCCGCAGCAGTGGCCGGGCTGTTGAGACTTGCCGCAGCAGTGGCCGAGCTGTTGAGACCTGCCGCAGCAGTGGCCGGGCTGTTGAGACTTGCCGCAGCAGTGGCCGCGGCGGGGGCGGGGGCCGGGGCCGGGGCAAGCGACAGCGCCGCCGCCGCGCTCGACCCCATGGCCTCTAGACCCTCACCTGCGGCCACGAGCACGTCGAGGCAGTCGTCGCACCCGGCGAGGTGCAGCGCCTCGTCGGACGTAGGCGCCAGGCCCCCGACCACCTCGGCGAGCCGCTCGTCGTCGAGGTGGGTGCCGAGGACGGTCATCCGCAGATCCGTCGTCCGAAGGCGCTGCGACAGTGGACAAGTCTCGGTCATCGCCGGTCACCCTTCTTCGCTTGCTCGCCGAGAACACCAGCGGCCAGGAGCGCGGCCGACTCCGCCGACTCGCCCTCCTCTTCTTCACCGAGGAGCACCCGCAGACGATCGAGCAATCGCATTTTTTTCATCCGCACCGCCGAGGCCCCTTTGCCCAAGGTCCGGGCGACCTCGTTGGCGTTCAGGTCCTCAACGAACAACAGTCTAACGTACAGTTTGTCTTCGGCTGGCAAGCTCGAGACCGCCGCGCGCACGCGCTCAGCCTGCTCCGCGCGGAGCAGGGATTGCTCGGCACCGTGGGCCCCCAGATCCGGGAGACCGTCGAGGACCTCGTCGCCGCGCCGATCACCGACGATCTGCGAGAGGCGGCGTTGGAAATACCGAAGAGAGACGACATAGAGCCAGGATCCAAACGCCGAGCGACCCGCATAGCTCTTCAGTCGCTTGCCGTGATCGATAAAGAGCGCCCCGACGAAGTCCTGCACATAGTCCTCGGACTGCACGGGGCTCTCCGGCCGCCATCGTCGCTGCGCCACGCCGAACGCGTGGCCGACGAGCGGGCGATGCCTGACCTCGAACGTGTGCATCGCGGACGCATCGCCGCTGGCCAAAGCCAGAACGAAGGCGAGGTCTTCCATCTCAGGCATTCTTCATCGGTCATCGGTCGGGTTGAGGGCTGGGCTTGCGGTCGGCGGCCAACCGCGCGTGACTTCAGAGAGTCCTCCCGACCGAAAACTGTCACATTCTGAGAACGCGCCCCGGCGTCTCGCCCGTGAGGCGATCATTTCGGGCGACGAGCCGACCGTTGACCAGGGTCGCGATATAACCGGCGGCCCCCTGGAGGAAGCGGCGGCCACCGGCCGGGAGGTCGTTCACGAGCCGAGGTGGTTCGAGCGCGAGGCGGTCCAGATCGACGACGTTGAGGTCGGCGCGGCTTCCCACGACGATGCGGCCCCGATCGGCGAGGCCCAGGTAGTTGGCGTTGCGGCCGGTCAACATGTGGACGACGTGCTCGAGCGGGAACCGTTGCGCCCGGTCGCGACCCCAGTGGGAGAGGGCGTAGGTCGAGAAGCCGGCATCGCAGACGGTCCCGACGTGCGCGCCCCCGTCGCTGAGCGACCAGAGCGCGCGTGGGTGCTCGAGCATCGTCTTGACGGTGTCGAGGTTCATCGAGCCGTAGTTGAAGATCGGGAAGTAGAGGAGCGACTCGCCGTCGTCTTCCAGGAGCGCGTCGTAGATGGCCCGAAGGGTCGACACGCCGCGCCCATGAGCCTCGGCGTAGAGGCTCTGCATCGGGTCGGGCTCGTAGTTGGGCTTTTCGCCGAGGCGGAAGAGACGGATCGCCACGAAGTCCAGGTTGGAGAGCAGCCGGTCGGCGAGGGGCGGAACAGGGCTGCCGTCCCCGGCGAGGGGCTCGGAGGACTCGGCGAGCAGCCGGTCGCGAAGCTCAGGCAGACGGAGGCGGGCGACACGCTCGGCGAGCGGGAGGTGCGCTAACGCCTTGTATGAAGGGAAGCCGATGAAGGGGTGAAACGTCGCCGTCAGGCCGAGCATGAGGCCGACCCCACGGGGCGCGACCTGGGCGAAGAGAGGCAGGCCACGGTCGACGCCCCGCTCGATACCGGAGAGGATCCGCTTCCACTGGTCGGTGTCGGCGTCGCGCTGCATCGTCGAGACGGACAGAGGTCGACCGCCTGCGGCCTCGACCATGTCGATGAGCAGCGAGAACTCGCCGTCGAAGCGCGCGCGGCCGGCGTCGAGATCGAAGTCGCTGACGACCTGAAGGACGCCGTGGTCGCTCTTGGCAAACGCTGAGGCGAGACCACACAACTCGGCGCGCGAAGCCTCCGAGGCGGGGGTCGCCTTGCCATCAGCGGAGCGGTGGTTCTCCGTGCGGCCCGTCGAGAACCCTACGGCACCGGCGCGAAGGGCCGCGGAGAGCAGCGAGCTCATCTCGGCGATGTCCTCGGGCGTGGCCGCGTTTTGTGCCTCCGCCCGCTCACCCATTACATAGAAACGCAGCGCGTCGTGTGGCACCTGGAGGCCGACGTCCATCGTCCGGTGGCGTCGATCGATGGCCTCGATGAACTCGGGGAACGACTCCCACTGGAAGTCAATGCCCTCGGCCAGAGCACTTCCGGGGATGTCCTCCACGCCCTCCATGAGGCGGATGAGTCGGGCATGGTCGCCCGGTCGCGCCGGAGCGAAGCCGACGCCGCAGTTCCCGATGATCACGGTCGTCACGCCGTGGGAGGACGAGGGCTCGAGCTTCTCGTCCCAGGAGACCTGACCGTCGTAGTGACAATGAAGGTCGATGAAGCCGGGCGTCACGAAAGCCCCATCGGCGTCGATGACCTCTGCGCCCGCGCAGGAGAGCGAGCGCCCGACCTCGGCGATGAGCCCATCTCGAACGAGCACGTCCGCCTCGAACGCATCCGCGCCCGTGCCGTCAATCACTCGCCCGCCGCGCAAGAGGAAGCTTGTCATCTTTACCGACCTTTCCATTGAGGGGGCCGCTTCTCGAGGAACGCGAGGATGCCTTCGGCGGCATCCTCGAGCAGCGTATTGTGAACGAGGCGGTCCCGGAGCGACCAGAGCGCGGCCTCGAGGGGCAGGTCCGCGGTCTCGTAGAAGGCGTTTTTGCCCAGACGCAGGACCGCCGATGAGCGGGAGGCCAAAGCCTGGGCCAGCGAGGCCACCTCAGCGTCGAGTTGGGTCCGAGGCACGACGCGATTGACGAGCCCCAGCCGACGCGCGCTCTCGGCGTCTATCTTCTCGCCGAGCATCATGAGCTCAGCGGCCTGCTTTCGACCGACGTGACGCACGAGCAGGGCGGTGACCATCATCGGCCAAAGCCCGACTCGAATCTCCGGCAGGCCCAGACGAACGTCGTCTGCGGCGACGACGAGATCGCAGGCGAGCAGGAGCCCAACGCCCCCACCCAAGGCCTCGCCGTTGAGCCTCGCGATGACCGGCTTGCCGAGAGTTTGCAGCGCGCGCACCAGATGCACGAAGCCGCCCTTCTCCTCGACCGAGGCCAGAAATCCCCCGCCGGTCATGCCCCCGCCGAGATCCCCGCCCGCGCAGAAAGCGACCTCGCCCGCGCCCGTCAGCACCACGACCCGGACCGCGTCGTCAACCCTCAGCGTCTCCAGCGTTGCCCGGAGCGTGCGGATCAGCCCGGGCGAGAGCGCGTTTCTCCGCTGCGGTCGATTGAGAATGAGGGTGGCCACGCCCAAGGCATCGACCGAGACTTGAACTTCGTCGTCCGCGTGCATTGTTGGCACCTCCCCTGGGCGTCCCCCGGCGGTTCTATTGTCCGGCCTGGACCGCGACGGAGATCCGGCTCAGGCCCGCGCCGCGCACGCGCTGCATGAGCCCGACGACGTGGCCGTGCGTGATCGCGGCGTCGGCCCGAATGACCACCTGCCGTGCGGGATTCAGCTCGGCGACCGCCTTGAGGGCCGAGTCGAGCGCGTCGGCTTCGACCTGCTTGTCCTCCAGCGCGATGCGCCCGAGCGTGTCGATGGAGACCACGAGCGGTCGTTGATCGATGGCGGCGGCGCCGGGGCCGGCCTTGGGCAACTCTACGTCGAGCGCGCTCTTGCTTCCGGCATCGGCCATCACCGACGAGGTGACCATGAAGATGATGAGCAGGACGAGGAAGATGTCCGTCAGCGGCGTGATGTTGATCTCGGCGAAGAGCCCCCCCTCCTCGCCGTCGTCCGCGCTCGGCAGTTGCCCCATGGCCATCAGGCGTTCTCTGACGGGGGCGTGGAGGTCCGTGTGGGCCCGCGGGTGAAGCAGTCGTCGAGGTCCTCGGCGAACTCCTCAAGCGAGAGCCGCAGCTCGATGGCGACGCGTGAGAGACGGGACTGGAACGCGTTGTAGAAGACCAGGGCGATGACCGCGACGAGGATGCCTGCGGCGGTTGCCACGAGGGCCTCGGCGATGCCTGGCCCCACAATCTCGATGCCCGCGTGCTTCTGGACTCCGATGGCCCGGAAGGCCTCCATGATGCCCACCACGGTCCCGAACAAGCCGACGAACGGGGCGGTCGCGCCGACGGTCCCCAACAGCCAGAGGTGACGGCGAAGATCGATGAGCAATCGCTGCCGACCGCGCTCAAGAGCGGCGGGCACGCCCTCACGGCCGGCGCGTTCGAGGCGGCTCATGGCCTCGAGCAGAACCTCGGCGAGGGGCGAGGTGTCGCGCTCACAGCGAAGGCGGGCGTCGGCGAGGGCACCCTTGCCGAGGTGCCGCGAGACGTCGTCGGCGAGCCGGTCGGCCCGTCGAAGAAATAAGACCAGCGTGAATGTCCGCTCGAAGACGATCGCCAAGGCGACCACCGAGCAGAGCATGAGCAACGCCAGCGTGACACCGCCGCGCGCAAAGACCTCGGACCAGTTCGTGATGAGCTCCATGGCGGCGGCACGTTCGCAGAGCCCGACCATCGACGCAAGACGCTGTTGCCGGTCGAAAGCGCGGGTGATACAGTTCCAGCACCTGCGCTCGAGGACCTAAATGTC